>JBGQLG010000004.1:0-79139 GCA_041499965.1 Methylomirabilia bacterium | reverse complement strand
CGTCAGGCGCTCCTGGGAGTCGTCTTGGTTTCTTCGAGGAGCTTCTGGGCGAGGTCGATCATGCCCTGACTGCGCTTGGCCGGGTCGGGGACGCCCCGTACGAGTTGAATGGCCTGGAGCGTGCGGACATGCGAGTCGAGCTCGCGCGCGATGCTCCCGCGCTGTTCCCGGAGCGTCCGCGACTTTTGCCAGAGGATGAGCGTTCCGCCGCCGGGCAGGATGGCGACACACTCGGCGAGGACGCCGGGGGTTAGCCGCCCCACAACGACGCAGGCGATTCCGCCGAGGGACAGCCCCAGCGTCAACAGCCCCGCGACCATCAGCACGACAAACACGAACCGCTCCTGAGCCTGTCCCGTTCGCTTCGTCTGGTTCAGCTCGTCGAGTCGAGCCTGGACGTGCTCCTCCAGGTGGCGCAGGAACGGCTCTGTCTCTCTGGCCTTGGGCTCTGCCGTCGGCAGGCTGACGGGGAGGGGCAGGGTTTCGGCTCCGGCCTCGGGGCGACCGCCCGGGCGGCTGAGCTCGAGCGTGCTCCCGAGATCCTGCTGCGTCTCGCGCAAGGCTGACCGAACCAGGTCTTCCAAAGGCCTTGCGCCCGGCGTCCTCGCCCCCCTCAGCTGCCGTTGGAGAAAGAAGACGAGAAAGACGACGAAGAGCACGGCGCTCGACACGGCGGCGCTCACGGCCGCCGACTTCGTCGCGTCAAGCCACGGCTTGAGTCGCGGGCGATGGGCCGCGTAGTCGACCTTCCAGCGGTCGAACTCCTCCCGCACGCTTATCGAGCGATCGCGGCTCGTGTCCGGCATCTGCTCACCTCACGCGACTCCAGCAATGTTCACCACACCGTCGTCCTCACGCGGGCCACACTCCCACCGCGCCCGGTGGCAATCCGAGTTGCAGGCGCTGGCCCTCACGCCACTCACGCGCCCGCGGCAAGAGCAGCAGGATCCGCTGCTCGCCGCCGAGTGACACGCGCGCCTCGTAGCGGTCGCCGACGAACAGCAGCGCCTCGATGACGCCGGGGAGCGCGTGGTCATCCGGCGCCGTGCCGTCGGTCGTCACCTCGATGTCTTCCGGCCTGATGGCCACGTGCGCCTCGGCGGCGGCGGCGAGCGTCGCGCCCGGCGCGGCGCGACCGGTGATGAGGCGCCCGCCGAACACGCCGTCGAGCTTCACCGTCACCGCCCCCGGCCCACCACCGGCGACGCGCCCGGGCAGGACCACGGTCTGCCCCAGGAAATCGCGCACGAAGGCGGTCGCGGGGCGATCGTACAGCTCGCGCGGGGTCCCGACCTGCTCGACCCGCCCGCGCTGCATGACGGCGATGCGGTCGGAGAGGCTGAGCGCCTCGATCTGATCGTGGGTGACGAAGAGGACGGTCACGCCGAGGCGGCGCTGCAGCAGCTTCAGCTCCACGCGCATCTGCTCGCGGAGCTTGGCGTCGAGGTTGCTGAACGGCTCGTCCAGCAGCAGGAGGTCCGGCTCGTAGACGAGGCTCGGGCAGAGCGCCAGGCGCTGCATCTGGCCGCCGCTGAGCAGGGTGGCCGAGCGCTCCTGCAGCCCACTCAGGCCGACGAGGTCGAGCACGCGCGTGACCCGCTCGACAACGTCCGCGGCCCTGGTGCCGCGCAGCCGCAGCGGGTAGGCGACGTTCTCGAAGACGCTCATGTGGGGCCAGATCGCGTAAGACTGGAACACCATGCCGAGGTTCCGCTTGTGCGGCGCGATGAACAACCGCCGCGCGGCCGAGGCGACGACGCGGCCGCGCAGCGTGATGTCGCCGGCGTCAGGCCGCTCGAGGCCAGCAACGAGGCGCAGCGTCGTCGTCTTGCCGCAGCCGCTCGGTCCCAGCAGCGTGAACACCTCGCCGCGCTGGATCTGGAGCGAGGCGCCGTCGACGGCGGGGGCGGCGCCGTACAGCTTGCGCACACCGGTGAGCTGCAGGACCGTCTCGCCCGTCACCACTCAGCGCCCCCGGGCCCGCGCCGCCGCCCGGCCTACTTGATCACGGCCTTGGCGATATCCTGCGTCTTGACCACGTGGGCCAGGTTCTCCTCGGCGTCCACCTGGAAGAACTTCGCACCGCGCGGCAGCGCGAACTCCGGATTGCCCGGCTCGACGCCGACCCGGCGGCTGTTCGTCTCCACCTCGCGCGCCCACGCCACCTGCGCGTCCTTGGTCAGCACCCAGTTGATGAACAGCTTCGCCGCGTTGGGATGCGGCGCGCGGTTGACCAGCCACAGCGTGGTGCCGAAGTTCACCGTGTCCATCTCGGGGAAGCGCAGCAGCCTGAGATTCTTGCCGAGGCCCTGGCGCTGGAACTGCTTGAGCAGGAGCGGGTTGACGCCGAGCGCGATGGGGAATCGCCCGCGCACCATGAACTCCGCGACCTGGCGGGTGTCCCGGCTCAGCGCCGGCTCCTGGTCCACGAACAGTCGCTTGATGACGTCGTCGCCCAGGGCCAGGCGCACGGCCGTCATCGGCCAGAAGGTGTCGCCCATCACCCGCACGTCGGGCAGGAGCAGCTTGCCCTTCCAGCGCGGGTCGAGCAGGTCGTTGAAGGTCTTGAGCTGGTCTTCCTTCACGAGGTCGGTGTTGATCGTCACGCCACCGCCCCGGATGGCGATGAAGCCGTAGCTCAGCGCGCCGTCCTTGACGATCGAGAACCCGCGCTCGAAGCCGCCCTCCCACCCGCCGTCGTCCTTCGCCTCCGGCAGGACGATCGCCGGCCGCACCGGATCCCAGACGCCGGCCGGCCGCAGCACCTGCAGCGCGGTGCTGGTGGGGATCGAGACCACGTCCCAGGTGAAGCTGCTGGCCTTGCGCTCCTGGAGAATGCGGGGCGCGAAGTCCTGCGAGTGCAGGCTCGTATGCTCGATCTTGATGTCGGGATACGCCTGCGCGAACGGCTTGAGCGCCCGGGCATAGCCGTCGCCGGGGAACGTGTTGACGGCGACCCGGCCTTCCTTCTTCGCCGCCGCCACGAGGGCTGCCCACTCCGGCGGCGTTTCGGCGGCGGCGACCCTCCGCACGCCCGCCACCGCGGCGGCGGCGCCGACCAGCGCCGTCCGCAGCAGGCCCCGCCGGGTGATCGACGTCATCGGGCCGTCGTGGTCCGCGCCTTCTCCTGGAGATAGCGCACGGAGACGCGCTCGACCGGCACGGCGTCGGGCGCGAGGTCGTCCGGGTTGCGGTACTCGAACGGCGCGTCACGGCCGCCGTAGTGCTTGGTGACCACCAGCTTGCGCCACTGGATCACCTCGGCGTCGGTGCCGGAGAGCTTCTCCGGCGTGTCGTAGCGCTGGTTGAGCATCACCGCCTCGTCCTGACGGGAGAAGTTGTACTCGATGATCCAGCGGCGCACGGTCGCGTACATCAGCCTGTCCCAGAACCGCCGGACCGCGTTCTTCGGTCGCGTGCAGTGGTAGTACCAGACGCGTGTGAGGTGCTCCTCGACCGGCACGCACATGCGCGTGTAGAGATCCCAGCCGAACTCCGCGCGGAACATGCCGGGCAGATGGTGGCCGCCGCACCACCGCGCCGACTTCGGCGGCGGGATGTTGCGCCGGGCGCGATCGGCCAGCGGCTTGGTGATCCACGTCCAGACCCGCCGGTAGTTGGTCTTCGGCCACTTCCAGCCGTTGGGGTAGAAGTCCTGCGTCGGGTTGCGGCGCATGTAGTTGCTCTCGGCGACGTCGCCGCCGAAGCCGTTGCCCACGTAGAGCGGGTGCTCGCCCTGGGCGCCGCGGGCGATGAAGCCGCCGCGCGCCACCACCACCGCGTTGCGGTGCACGTAGTTCACGTGCGAGTCCATCGAGTTCTCGAGCGCCACCTCCCAGTTGCAGCGCCAGTGGACCTGGCCGATCTGCACCAGCGCGTCGTCGTCGAAGAACTCCTCGGGCACGTCCTGCTCGATGGGCGCCGGATCCTCGTTACCGACCCAGACGAAGACCACGCCCTTGAGCGTGCGGGTGGGATAGATCTTCGCCTCGGTGCCCGGCTTGCCGCACACGCCGGAGTCCGGCCCCTCGGAGAGCACGGCCACGTTCTTGCCGGACTCGTCGAACACCCAGCCGTGGTACGGGCAGGCCACGGTGCCCTCGTAGTGGCAATTGCCCTCGCTCAGCCGGGCGCCGCGGTGCGGGCACACGTCCTGGATGGCCGCGACCGCGCCGGTGGCGCCGCGGAAGAGGCAGATCTCCTCGCCCAGCATGGCGACCTTCACCGGCTTGCGCGAGCCGACTTTCTTGTCGGCGATGGCCGGGTACCAGTAGTTGTGCAGGCCGAGCGTGGGGATGAGCGTACGGATGTCGCCGCTCAGCTTGGGAATGGCCGCCGTGCCGTTGCCGTTGGTCCGGGCCGTCGTCATGGCTTGAACACCGCGAAACACTTGTTGGAGTTGAACGACCACGTCTCGAGGAACTCGCACTCGTCCGGCTTGCGCCCGATCGCCTCCATGGCGCCGGCCAGCATGTACCAGTTGAGCATCTCCTGCTGGCCGGACTCCTCGATGGCTGAGAGCGGGCGGTCGCGCCAGGTGTCGTAGTCGCCGACGCGTAGCGCCTCGTAGAGCCGCCGGTCCTCGGGGATGTCGGGATAGAGCTGGTGGTTCTTGTCGGTCAGGAACGCGTGCGACCAGCTCGACGAGGCGATGAGCGCCACCCGCCACGGGCTCTCGCGCATGGCCCGCGCGACCGCCGCGCCGACTTCCATGCAGCGTTTCGGCGAGGGCGACGGCGGATCGAGGTCGGCCTCGGCCAGCGGATTGGCCAGGCTGCCGCGCCCGCCGCGCTGGGCGATGACCCGGCGACCGTAGCAGTTCACCTGGAAGGCGACGACCGGGTACGGGAAGCCGACGCGGTCGTAGTCGAGGTAGAGCACCGTGTTGAGGAACGCGTGGGCCAGCCCCTCGTGGTGCAGCGGCTTGTAGGCGTAGGCCGTGTCCACGCCCTGCTCCAGCAGCCGCCTCGCCAGGTACTTGCCTGCCTCGCGGTGGCCGTTGATCCGAAAGACCTTGTCCGGCCCCTCGCCCCACACGTTCGGCGCCGAGATGTCGCGCGGCCGGTGCCGCGCCTCGACCTGCTCGTAGGCCAGCACGCAGAACGGCGGGATGACGTCCTCGGTGAAGTTCTCGTGCTGATCGTCGCCCCACATGACGACGAGGTCCGGCTTGAACTCGTCCAGGAGCTTGCGGGCGTGGCGGAAGTGGCGCACGAGGTCGGCGCGGTGGGCGGCCGCCGAGGCCGCGCCGCCGTCGCTGCCGTACTCCCGGCGCATGGCCTCCGGCCAGCTCGCGGGATCGCGATAGCGCTCGGGGAGGCCTGGGTCCTTGAGCACGGCGCGCAGGATGTTGGCCATGTTCGCGTCCGTGCCGATGAGCGGCGGATAGTGCGTCATGCCGAGGCCAAGGATCTCGCCCATCTCGTCCCTCCTGGCGGACCGGAAACCCGCGAGGGGCTTATGGTACTCCGGCGGCGCGGCCGGGCCAACCGCCCTGGTGGGCGCCCGGAGGGAGGCTTCACGAGGCGGGCTACGTCGCCGGCAGCACGGTCTACGGCCACCGAAACGAGCGGAGTCGCAGGGTGCGGCGTGGGCGGCCCAGCCGATCGCTGGCGGGAGTGGAAAGTTCAACGTGCCCAGCGTCGAACATCGCTAGGTGGGCTGGCTTGAGTGCCCGGCACGGAGTTTTCTGCCCGCCACGTCCCCGGACCGGTCGCCCTCGTCGGGCGGCGATCATCGCGCGCCTCGCTCGCCGCGTTGGCAGGTCCCGTCAATGGTTGCCGCAGCGAGTACCGCCGCGGTAACGGACATGCCCGGGTGCGAGAGGTTGTCCCGAAGCACACGCGCAGTGAGCCTCGCGATGTCTTCGGCCTTCGGGAGGTAACCATCTCGGCACGAGAGGATTCGCAGCGCGATCACGCTGGCCGCCATGCCGAGCACATAGGACTCTGCCATCAGTTGTGCCACCACGACGGACGGTCCGGCCTTTCCATCGTAGAAGTCGAGCCATCCCTGCGTCGTCAGTTCCGCACGCGCCGGCGTCGCGATCGCGAGGAGGAACACACCCGCTGCAATGGTTGCTGCCTTCATCGTGTCGTTCTCCCGTTGAACGGCTCCCGACAGGGGATCATGGGGAAGCGCCTCGGGAAGGCGCTTGTCGGCCGGCCAGCCTATCCCCGCGATTGTCGTGAGTCGTACCGTCACTTCACGCGCTCGGGAAGACAGATGCTCACGCGCTCTCGCGGATTCCCGACGCCCAGACCGGCCGATGAAGAGAAGTTCGCTTCTGGGCGGCGGCAGCAGCGCCGCCCGCGGGAACCCACTTCGAGGAGACGGAGCCCCGAAACGGCACGGTGAGCGGGTTCGACCTGCTCCGTGACCCTTCGGGGCCCCCCCGTCAAACCAGATAACGTTTACCCACCGCCGAGGGCACCAGCTCGTCGCCGAACTCGCGGGCCAGGAGACTCATCGCCCGCCAGCCGGTGCAGTGCCCGGGCGCCAGCACGCTCAGGCCGAAGCGCTTCAGCCCGGCGACCGTGTCCGGGATAATCTTCTCCGTCACGCCGGACAGGTGCAACCCGCCCATCACCCCGTAGAGCGGCAGCGAGGGAAAGACCTCGCGCGCGTGGGTCAGCACGTTGACGACGCCGGCGTGCGAGCAGGCGGAGAAGACGAACTGGCCCCGGCCCTTGAGGTGCACGGAGACGAAGCGCTCGTCCATGATGAGCGGATCGTCCTCCCACGAGCCGTCGGCGGCGCGCTGGACGTGGCCGGGCAGCCCGACCTCGTACGGCGTCACCCGCGGGATCTCGCCGCTCACGTAGAAGACGCCGCCGACGGCGGTCTGCGCCTCGCGGGTGCTGACCACGGTGGCGCCGGCCCGGCCGAGCCCCTCCGTATCCGGCAGTCGCTCCTGCACGAGCAGGATGCCGTCCGGCCGCCGGGAGCCGCGCTGCCGGAACATGCCGGGATGCACGAAGCAGTCGAGCTGGCCGGGGCTGCGGTGCCGGGCGATCGTCTCGATCGCGGTGAGCAGGCCGCCGCCATGGTCCCAGTGGCCGTGCGACAGCACAACCGCCTCGATCTCGCTCCAGTCCACCCCCAGGATCGTCGCGTTCTGGGTCAGCGTGGAGCCGGCCGGGCCGGCGTCGAAGAGCAGCGTGTGGCGCTCCTCGCCGACGTACGCCGTGAGCAGCAGCGACAGGCCGTGGTGCGCCCGGCAGGTGACCTCGCCGGATAGCGTCGGCAGGCGTCCCGCCGCGTACAGCCCGGCCCACTCGGGAATGACGTGCTTCGGCGTGGTGGACAGGCTGTCGGTGGTGTTGTCGACGAGGACGACGATCTCGAGACGATCGGCGGCGCGGATCATGGCGCCGCCCGCTCGATCGCCGCGCGGATCCGGGCGGGCGTGAGCGGCAGCGCGGTGATGGCCAGCTCGGGCCGGCCGAGCGCGTCGCACACAGCGTTGGCGATGGCGCCGCCGAGACCCGGGTTGCCGCACTCGCCGAGGCCGCGCAGGCCGAGCGGGTTGGTCTTGGCGC
The DNA here is from genome assembly GCA_041499965.1 of Methylomirabilia bacterium. Taxonomy (GTDB): domain Bacteria; phylum Methylomirabilota; class Methylomirabilia; order Rokubacteriales; family CSP1-6; genus AR5. The sequence continues at coordinate 71,598 of JBGQLG010000004.1, read as the reverse complement.
GCACCTCCTGGTAAAAGCCGTCCACGACGGGGACGTCGGTGGCCAGCGGCAGCGCGTAGTCCATGAGCGTGCCGGAGACGAGCTGGCCGTCGGCGTCGTAGGCCAGGCTCTCGTGCAGCGTGTTGCCGATGCCGAAGGCCACACCGCCCACGAGCTGGGCGTCGACCAGCGCCGGGTTCACCGCGCGCCCGACGTCGGCGCCCACGACGATGCGGCGCAGCGCGAGCGTGCCCGTCTCGGCGTCGACGTCGAGCACGACGGCGCAGGCGCAGCCGGCGTACGTCACCTTGGGCACCTCGAACGAGGCGCCGGCGGCCAGGCGGCGCTCGGCGGCCAGCTCGGCCAGCGTGACGCGACGGCCGCCGGCCTCGAGCACGCCGCCCGCGTACGTCACCTCGGCCTCGGCCACGCCCAGACGGGCGGCGGCCCGCGAGCGCGCCTCGGCGATGAGCTTGGCCGCGGCCAATGCGGCCGCGTTGCCCGCGGTGACCGTGCCGCGCGAGCCGTAGGTGCCCACGCCGCTCTCCACGGCGGCGGTGTCGGCGTGGCGCACGTGGAAGCGCGCGGGCGGAAGGCCGAGCGATTCGCCGAGGATCTGCGCGAGCACCGTCTCCAGCCCCGGGCCCATCGACGAGGCGCCGGTGTCCACCACCAGCGTGCCGTCGGCGCGCGCCTCCACCTGCGTGGTCTCGAAGGGGCCGAGCCCGGTCTTCTCGACGTACACGGCCAGGCCGATGCCGCGCCGCAGTCCGGGCCGGGCGTTCAGCGTCGCCTGCTCGGCGCGCGCCCCGTCGTAGTCGAGCCGGCGCAGCAGCTCGGCGAACAGCGCGGGGAAATCGCCGGAGTCGTACACCGTGTTGACGCCGAACGACTTCGTGCCGCAGTCGTAGGGCATCTCCTCAGGGCGGATCAGGTTGCGCCGGCGCAGCTCGGCCGGGTCGAGGCCGAGGCGCGCGGCGCCCCGGTCCAGCAGTCGCTCGCGCACGAAGTTGCACTCCGGGCGACCGGGCGAGCGCAGCGTGCCCGCCGGCGTCTTGTTGGTCACCACCGACCAGAGGTCGCAGGCGTAGCTGGGCACGCGATACGGGCCGGGCAGCAGCGACGCGCCGAACTCCGCCGGCACCAGCGCGGCCGTGCGCACGTAGGCGCCGATGTCCGCGTGGATCACCGCGCGGATGCCCAGGATGCGGCCGTCGCCGGCGAAGCCGATCTCGATCTCGTAGGCGACCTCGCGGGCGTGGTTGGCGGCCATGAGGTTCTCGCGCCGGCTCTCGATCCACTTCACCGGCCGGCCCAGCTTGAGCGCGGCCAGCGGCACCAGGATGTCCTCGGGGTACAGCTCTCCCCGCACGCCGAAGCCGCCGCCGACGTCCACCTCGGTGAGCCGCAGCGCGCCGGGCGGCATGCCGAAGATCGGCGCCAGGATCGTGCGGTTGATGTGAATGCACTTCGTCGAGCCGATCAGGTGCAGCTCGCCGCCGCTGGCCGCCGGCGGCACCGCCACCAGCCCGCGCGTCTCCAGCGCGGCGGCCGTCTGGCGCGGATAGTCATACCGCTCGCGGATGACGACGGCGGCGCCGGCCAGCGCGGCGTCGACGTCGCCCACGCGCATGGTGATGGTGGCGACGTTGTTCGAGTCGGTCCCGGCGAACAGCCGCGGCGCGCCCGGCGCCAGCGCGTCGGCCACCGACGGGCAGGCGGGCAGCGTCTCGTACACCGCGTCGATCAGCTCGGCGGCGTCGCGGGCCAGGTACGGATCGTCGGCGACGACGAGCGCCACCGGCTCGCCCACGTAGCGCACCACGGTGCGGGCGATGGCCGGCTGCAGATAGCGATCGGTGCCGGCCGGAGCCGGCACGCGGTTGGGAATGATGGCGGCGGCCGGCACGTCGGCCGCGGTCAGCACCGCGCGCACGCCGGGCAGATCGCGCGCCCGCTTGGCGTCGATGGAGACGAGCCGCGCGTGGGCGTGGGGCGAGCGCAGCACCGCGGCGTGCAGCATCCCCGGCACCCGCACGTCGTCCACGAAGCGGCCGGTGCCGGTCACCAGCGGCCCGCCGCCCAGGCGGGGATGCGATTGCCCGATCATCGCCCGGCGCCGTCCCAGTGCGTCGTGAGCAGCGTCGCCACGTCGGCCGGGCGCTCGAGCTGCCACCAGTGCGAGCATCCCGCGAGCGACACGAAGCGCGCGCCCGTGCGGGCGGCGAGCCGTTCCCCCCACGTCGGCGCCGCGTAGGGATCCAGCTCGCCCCACAGGATCAGCCCCGGCGCGGGCAGCCGGCTGAGGTCGGGACCCCACTGCTCGCCGACCGTGATGGCCGAGCGGTAGAGGCGCAGGATGCAGCGCTTCATCGTGTCGTCGAGATGGGCCGCCGCCTCGCGCGCGTCCTCGGACGGCACGCCCGCCGCGGCCAGCGCTTTCTCCATCGCCGGCCCCGTGAGCCGCGCCATCACCTGCTCGCCGACCTCGGGCGTCTGCCAGGCCTGGGCAGCCTTGTGCCAGACGTACTCGGCGTCGAGCGGCGCAGCCCCCACCGCCCAGCTCCGCACCAGCTCCGGTCGCAGACACGCCGCGCGGAGCACGAGCAGCGCGCCCCAGTCGTGGCCGACCAGGTCGACCGGCCCGTCCTGCGCCACGATGTGCTCGACGAGCCAGGCGGCGTACGCGTCCTTCGTCGAATCGAAGCCGTCGGGCGTCGGCCCGCCGAAGCCCGGCAGCCGCAGCGTCACCACGTCGGGCCGCCCCAGCCGCGGAACGACCGCATGCCAGACGCGATCGGTGTCGGGGACGCCGTGCACGAGCAGCGCGGGCATCAGCGCGAGCCGAACTGCACGACGGCGCCGCCGGCGCAGATGATGCCGACCCCGAGCCAGGTGGAGATCGGCACGCTCTCGTGCAGCACGAGGCGCCCGACCAGCACGCTGACCAGTGCAAATACCGCGACATAAGCGCCGAGCAGCCGCGAGAGGTCCCACCGCACGACGTTCACGAGCAGGCCGTAGCCGGCCAGCAGTACGCAGCCGGCAATGATCACGCCGGCGCGGCCCCCGCGGAGCCCGTGGCGAACGGTGGCGTCGCCGCCCACCTCCAGCAACGCCGCGCCCACGAACACCAGCCAGGCGAGCGCCGGCAGCCCGTGCGCGCTCACGCGCGCTCCTTGGCCACCCTCTTGGCCTTCAGCTCGGCCGGCGTGAGCCGCACGATGTCCTCGTTCTGGTGGGCGTAGAGCCGGTAGGTGTCCGAGTCCTCGCCCTGCAGGTGCACACGGCCGGCCAGCACGTCGGCCTTCCAGCGCGCGTGCTCGGGCTCGCGCGCGTGGAACTCCGGCATCACCTCGCGCGCGAACAGCTCGAGGCTCTTGCAGATGTCCTCGTGGGCGGTGCGGCCGGCCTGGGCCAGCAAGATCACCTGGTCCACGCCGGTCACCTCGAACTCGCGCAGCCGGCGGCGGATCGTCTCCGGCGAGCCGATGAGCCCGCTGCGCAGCGTCTCCTGCGCCTGGTCGGTGTGGCGCCACTCCTGGTAGGCCTCCCACATGTTCCCCTCGCCCGGGTTGGGAATGCCGTGGCGGCCGTAGTGGCTGAGGCAGAAGACGAAGAACGTCCAGCCCGAGGCCTTGGCCAGCGCCTCCTCGTCGGTGGGCGCGCACATGAAGCCGCTGACCATGGCGATGTTCGGGTTCGCCGGGTAGTCGGCGAGCCGCGCCAGGTTCTGCGTCAGCTCCAGGTAGTAGCGGTTCACCCACGCGCGGGCGGCGTCGGGCGAGACGAACTGGAAGCCGAGCGCGCCCATGCCCCAGCGGCCGGCGTTGGCGATCGTCTGGATATTCGAGCAGGCGACCCACAGCGGCGGGTGCGGCTTCTGGAACGGCTTGGGCAGCACGTTGCGCGCAGGGAACTTGAAGTGCCGGCCCTCCCACTGCCAGGCGCTCTGGGTGAACGCGGGGACGAGCGCCTGTACGGCTTCCTCCCACACCTCGCGCTTGTCGCGCACGCGGGCCCCGAACGGGTGCAGCTCGACGGGCCCCTGCCCCTCGCCGAGCCCCAGCTCGACGCGGCCGCCCGAGAGCAGATCGAGCGTGGACACCCGCTCGGCAACACGGATCGGATGATTGGTCGGGAGCTGGACGATCCCGTGGCCGAGACGGATGCGCTTGGTGCGCTGGGTGGCCGCGCCCAGGAACACCTCGGGCGCCGAGCAGTGCGAGTACTCCTCGAGGAAGTGGTGCTCGACGCACCAGGCGTAGTCGAAGCCGAGCCGATCGGCCAGCTCGATCTGGCTGAGCGCGTCTTGCAGAAGCTGGTACTCGCTCCGCTCGCCCCACGGACGGGGCAACTGCAGCTCGTAGAAGATGCCGACCTTCACCGGGGCCTCCTCGTCCCGGCCACGCATCGGGCGGCCGGCACCCGGGAGCGTACGGGACGAGGGGCCTCAGGACAAGCGGCGGGTCAGTGCGTGGCCGACACCTTGCCGGTCTTCTCGTACTCCTCGACGGCCTTCTTCAGATCGCGGTACTGCGAGCAGCCCAGCGTGCACAGCGAGTCGAGCCGGGCCAGGTGCTCCTTGGCCTTGGGCAGGTTGCCCAGGATCAGGTAGGCCTCGCCGATGTACTCGTGGGCGCCCCGGTGCTTGGGGTCGATCGCCAGCGCCTTCTCGTAGAGCGGCAGCGCCGCGGTGGCATCGCCGTTGCGCCGGGTGGCGTAGGCGAGCCAGTTGTAGGCGTCGGCGTTCTTGGCGTCGCGGTCGACGACGCGCTGCAGCAGCGGCATCGCCTCGGCGAACCGGTTGGCCCGGATCGCCTTCACCCCCGCTGTGTAGTCGGGGTCTTCCGCCCGGCCCCGCGGCTGGTTGGCGCGGTCGTCGCCACCGCCGCCGTCGGCCAGAACGCGGTCGGTCAGTCCGGGCCCGAGCAGGAGCATCACGATCGCCGTCAGGATGGCCTGTCGCCGCCACTGGATGGTCATGGGCGTCCTCCATTTGTTGCAAACGCGCCGAGGGGCCCCGGCGTTCCCTGACCGCGAGAGTACCGTATGATGGCGGGCCATGAGTGAAGACATCCTCCGAAAGCTCGTGCTTCAAGTGCGCAACTGGGGCAAGTGGGGGCCCGACGACGAGATCGGCACCCTGAATTACATCACGCCGGAGGCGATCGCCGCCGCCGCCCGGCTGGCCACGACGGGCAAGGTCTTCGCGCTCGGCATCCCGCTGCAGCGGGACGGGCCGCAGAGCGGCACCCGCCAGCGCTTCAACCCCATCCACGCCATGTTCCGCGACGGCGGCGACCAGCCGCGGACGCCGGACGAGGTGCGCGCGATGCAGGGCTACGGCGGCTCCGACGACTGGATCGTCATGCCGCTACAGTCGGTGACCCAGTGGGACAGCCTCGCCCACATCTTCTACGAGGGCAAGATGTGGAACGGCTACGACGCGAATCTGGTGACCAGCAGCGGCGCGGCCAAGAACAGCATCGACAAGACGACGAACAAGATCGCCGGCCGCGGCGTGCTGCTGGACGTGGCGCGCCACAAGGGCGTGCGGGCGCTCGAGCCCGGCTACGCGATCACCGTCGCCGATCTCGAGGCGACGGCGGCGGCGGCCAAGATCGAGATCAAGCGGGGCGACATCCTGCTGGTCCGCACCGGCCACATGAGCCGGTACCTGGACAAGAAGGACTGGCGGCACTTCGACCTGGACGATTTCCCCGGCGTCTCCGCCCACACCGCGCCGTGGCTGCACGCCAAGGAGATCGCGGCCATCGCCAGCGACAACTACGCGGTCGAGGTGCGCCCCTCGGAGATCGCCGGCTTCCGCAACCCGTTCCACGTGCTGGCCATCCCCAACATGGGGCTCACGCTGGGCGAGATCTTCTTCCTGGAAGATCTGGCCGCCGACTGCGCCGCCGACGGCCGCTACGCCTTCCTGCTGGTCGCGCCGCCGCTGCCGGTCACCCGCGGCGTGGGGACGCCGATCAACCCGTACGCGATCAAGTGACGGGGGGGGGGGCCGGCGGTGGCCCCCACCCGCGCGGCGCATTTTAGGCTGCCGGCCGGGTGGCCCGGTCGAGTAATGATAGACGGGCCATGCGAATCCTCGTGGTGGACGACTCGTCGCCGCACCGACGCATGCTGACGGCGCTCTTCGGCCGCGCCGGCCACGAGGTCCTGACCGCGGGCGACGGCACCCTGGCGCTGGAGATCCTGGAGCGCGAGCCGATCGACGCCATCGTCTCCGACGTGAAGATGCCCAAGATGGACGGCTTCCAGCTCTGCCGGACCATCCGCCAGGACCCGCGCTTCAAGAAGCTGCCGTTCATCTTCTACAGCAGCATCTTCATCGGCGACGCCTCCCACGACTTCGGCCGCGACCTCGGCGCCACCGCGTACCTCGACGCCAAGGAGATCGCGCCCAACCAGGTGGCGCACGAGCTCGAGACGCTGGTCGCCCGCCACGTGCGCGCCGAGTACGAGGAAACGGTGGGCCAGCTGCTCGGCGACGTCGAGTTCGCGCGGCGCTACCACCAGGTGGTCCTCGACTCGCTGGCCCACGGCGGCGCCGAGGATCTGCGCGAGCTGGTCGCGGCCAGCGCCAAGGCGCTCGACGACGTCGTGGCCCGGCTGGACTCCGAGCGGCAGACGATGGCCGCGGCGCAGGAGCGGACGGTGCAGGGCGCCGAGCTGGCGCTGCTCAAGGAGCTGGGCGAGTACCTGGGCGATCGCATCAACAACCCGCTCGCGGTCATCCTGGCCAGCGCCCAGCTCTTGCAGATGCGCGAGCGGTCGACCGCGACCAGCGAGGCGGCCGACCGCATCGGCGAGGCGGTCAGCCGGATCAACCAGGTGGTCCGCGAGATCGCCATCCGCAGCGGCGAGGTGCCGCGCGCCTAGACCGCTTCCGCGGCACGACCGCTAGCCGATCCCGAACGCGTCCAGTCCCGTGATGTCCCGGCCCACGATCAGCGTGTGGATGTCGTGCGTCCCCTCGTACGTGTTGACCGTCTCGAGGTTTAGCATGTGGCGGATGATCGGGTGCTCGTCCACGATGCCGGCCGCGCCCAGGACGTCGCGGCCCAGGCGGGCGGTGTCGAGCGCCATCTGCACGTTGTTCATCTTGGCCATCGAGACCTGCTGGGGCCGCAGCGTGCCGGCGTCCTTGAGGCGGCCGAGCTGCAGCACGAGGAGCTGGGCCTTGGTGATCTCGGTGATCATCCAGACGAGCTTCTGCTGCACGAGCTGGAACGAGGCGATCGGCCTGCCGAACTGGATGCGCTGCTGGGCGTACTGCAGCGTCCAGTCGTAGCAGGCCATCGCCGCACCCACCGCGCCCCAGGCGATGCCGTAGCGCGCCTGGTTCAGACAGCCCAGCGGCCCGCGCAGCCCCTGCACCTTGGGGAGCTTGTTGTCGAGCGGGATCTTGCAGTCCTGGAAGGCCAGCTCCGAGGTGATCGAGGCGCGCATCGAGAACTTGCCGTGGATGTCGAGCGTCGAGAAGCCCGGGGTGCCGCGCTCGACCAGGTAGCCGTAGATCTCGCCGTCATCTTCCTTGGCCCACACCACGGCGACGTCGGCGATGGAGCCGTTGGTGATCCACAGCTTGGTGCCGTTGAGCACGTAGCCGTCGGCCACGCGCTTCGCGCGCGTCTTCATCGAGCCGGGGTCGGAGCCGTGATCGGGCTCGGTGAGGCCGAAGCAGCCCACCGCCTCGCCGGTCGCCAGCTTGGGCAGCCAGCGGTCCTTCTGGGCGTCGGAGCCATACGTGTAGATCGGGTACATCACGAGCCCGCTCTGCACGGAGGCGCCTGAACGCAGCCCGGAGTCGCCGCGCTCCAGCTCCTGCATGATCAGGCCATAGGCGACGTTGTTCAGGCCGGCGCAGCCGTAGCCCTGGAGCGTGGCGCCGAACACGCCCAGCTCGCCGAGCTTGGGGATGAGCGCGACCGGGAACGTCTCCGCTCGATGGTGCTCCGCCACGATCGGCAGGAACTCCGCCTCGACCCAGTCGCGGACGGCGTCGCGGATCATCCGCTCGTCGTCGGAGAGCAGCGTCTCGATGCCGTAGTAGTCGACGCCCCGAAACTTCTCCATGACCTACCCCCTGAGTCCCGTGTTTCCCGTGGGCGATCGATCATACTATGGCGCCATGGACGCTCGGCCGAAGGCGGTGGTGCTGCTCAGCGGCGGCGTGGACTCGACGACCGCGGCGGCGCTGACGGCCCGGGAGGGCTTCGCCCTCTACGCGCTGACGCTCGCGTACGGCCAGCGCCATGCGGTCGAGATCGAGGCGGCCCGGCGGGTGGCGGCCGCGCTCGGCGTGGTGCGTCACGAGGTGCTCACGATCGACCTGCGCGCGTTCGGCGGCTCGGCGCTCACCGCCGACATCGAGGTCCCCAAGGATCGCGCGCTCGACGCGATGGCCCACGGCATCCCCGTCACCTACGTGCCGGCTCGCAACACGATCTTCCTGTCGTTCGCGCTGGCGTGGGCCGAGGTGCTGGAGGCGAGCGACATCGTCATCGGCGTGAACGTGTACGACTATTCCGGGTATCCCGATTGCCGGCCGGAGTTCATCGAGGCGTTCGAGCGACTGGCCACGCTGGCCACGCGCGCGGGCGTCGAGGGGCGCCAGCATCTGCGCATCCACACGCCGCTGATCCGCATGACCAAGGCCGAGATCATCCGGGCGGGGACCGCGGCGGGGGTCGACTACGCGCTCACGCTGTCCTGCTACGATCCGGCGCCGGACGGCGCCGCCTGCGGCCGCTGCGATTCGTGCACGCTCCGCCGCAAGGGATTCGGTGAGGCCGACGTGTCCGACCCCACCCGCTACCGCGGTTAAGCCAGAGACAGACATCGAGGGGCGTCGCGGCTTCGCCGCGGCGCCCCGAACGCTGGGGGGGGGGGCCATCTCGGGGCCCCCCATCAAATCAGTCGCCGGCGAACTTCTGCGAGTTCCCCATCGCCGGCCACACGTAGGCCTGCACGTTGGCCAGCGCCTGGCGGACGTGATTGCGGTCGTGGTGCACCCACTCCTGCAGCAAGTCGCGCACGCGCAGCAGCCCGACGGTGGGATGACGGCCGGCGCGGTCGAGGTCGCCCTCGCGCAGGCCGCGCGCGAGGGCGGCGCTGTCCTGTCGCATCGCCGTCAGCTCGTCGAGCAGCGCGGCAGCCGGCTTCGCGCAGTCGCCGCGGGCGCGGGCGACGTCGGGCGGCTCCCACCGCTCGAGCACCGGCGTGTCGGCGGCCAGGATGATGCGGATGCGGCCGGCGAAGCCGCGGTGGTCGGCCTCGATCAGGTGGCCGAGCACCTCCTTCACGCACCACTCGCCGGGCGCCGGATGCCAGGCCAGTACGCGCTCGGGCAGCGCCGCCAGCTCGGCGCGCAGCGCGGCCACGGTGGCGGGCAGCAGCGCGGCGACCTCGGCGGGGGCGAGGGGGTTGTCGGCCATCAGACGTTGGTCACGATCGAGGGCGGCTCCTCGTTGAGCGCGCGCTTGAGCGCCAGGGCCAGGGCGGCGTCGTGCTCGTGGTTCATCGCGAAGATCCGGCACTGGGCCACCTTGCCGGGCAGGTACTTGAGGATCTCGCTGAGCGGCTCCTCGGACACCGAGCCGGAGGCGCCGTCGAACACGTAGATCTGCCGATCGCCCATCTTGAGCGGATTGAGCGGGCGCGGGTCCTGCAGCGCCATGTCGATCTTGAAGGGCACGTCGCGCAGCCGCGGCGGCAGGAAGCTCTTCACGCGCTTCTCGACCTCCTCGGACTGCAGGAAGCCCTGGCCCTTGCGCGCCTCGAACTGGTCGAGCACTTCCTCGCCCGACATGCGCCACTTGAGCCGCCGGTCGAGCACGTGGCGCCACTCCGCTCCGAGCGCCCGCCGCTCGGCGTCGTCGGAGTCGTGCCAGCGGCCGACCTCCTCCAGCAGCGTCCACTCCGTCAGGTGCAGGTAGGGGTGCAGCTCCTTGGTCAGGTCGTAGGGAAAGGCGATCTTCATCGTGTCGCGGAAGATCTCCTTCAGGTGCAGGTCGATGCCGCGCGTCGTGCGGTGGTAGTAGACGTTTGTGTACATGTAGAAGCGCGCGTTCAGGAACATCGTGAACGCCTGCAGCCCGCTGCGGTCGAGCGTCAACCCCTTCTCGGAGAAGAACGAGTAGTAGATGATGCGCTCGATGTCGATCGGGCCCACCGCCACCCCGCACATGTAGGCGTCGCGGAGCACGTAGTCCATGTTGTCGGCCGTGAAGACGCCCGAGAGCAGCGGCTTGAGGAACGGCAGCCACTTCGGGTGCGACTCCAGCGGGTGAGTGTACGCCTTCCCCATCAGGTAGCAGATCCACTCCGGGTCGATCTGCTCGTCGGCGTTGAACGCCCCGCTGGGGCTGCGCCGCAGCCCGCGCAGCGGATCGGCCAGCTCCTCGCGGATGATGCGCTGGCCGAGCAGCTCGTGGGTGAGGTCGTAGTCGATCAGGAAGTTGTCGTCGAAGAAGTGGCCGAAGGGCCCGTGACCGACGTCGTGCAGCAGGCCGGCCATGCGCAGCAGCTCCTCGATCAGCGGGGCCGAGGGCGCGTCGGGGAAGACGGCCCGCAGCGAGGGGTAGAGCTGCTGGGCGAAGCGCCCGGCCAGGTGCATGGCGCCCAGCGAGTGCTGGAAGCGGCTGTGCTCGGCGGCGGGAAACACCCAGCGGGCCGACTGCAGCTGGGGCACGCGGCGCAGCCGCTGGACCCACGGCGTGTCGATCAGGTCCTGCTCGGTGGCCTCGCCCGGGATGCCGCCCGGGCGCGTGTAGAGGATGTACTGGTGGATCGGGTCGGCGATGAGGCCGCGCCCCTGGTACGTGTCGGCCGCGCCCTTCATGAGGCCGAGTCTAACTCAGCGCGGACTCGGATACAGGCGATGGCGATCGATGGACCGCACGCTGATGACCTGCACGCGGTCGTTGCGCCGCACGGAGACCTCGATGGTGTCGCCGGCCCGGCGCCGCCACATCTGCGCGTAGAACTCCTCCTGGGAGGCCACGTCGACGCCGTCGACCCCGACGATCTGGTCACCGCGGCGGAACCCGGCCTCGCGGGCGGGGCCGGCCTCGTTGAAGCCGTCGACGACCACGCGGCCGGGCTGGGCCGCCGTGTAGAGGCCGATCCAGGGCCGGGGCCGCCGGCTCACGACGCGGCCGGCCGTGACCAGCTCGTCCTTGACCGCGAGGAACTCCTCGGCGGGGATGGCCAGGCTCACGTAGGGCGCCTCGCCCAGCCGGAGCGAGACGATGCCGACCACGCGCCCGCGCTCGTCGACGGCGGCGCTGCCGCCCCACGTCGACATCGACGGCTCCAGCATCAGCGCGCGGTCGAGCATGTACTCCCAGAACGCCGAGAAGCGCCGGACCGAGCGCAGCGTGGTCGTGGCGTGCACGAGGTCACCGTCCTCGTCCACCCCGACCGTGCCGGTCACCGCCCCCACCCGCAGGTCGCTCGAGGGCCGCAGCTCGGCCGCCGGCCACGGGCCGGCGCCCTCCAGGCGCACCACCGCCAGCCCGGTGTCGAGGTCGAGGCCCACCAGCCGGGCCGGCACCGAGCGGCCATCCAGCATGCGGGCCTCGATGCGGAGCGCGTCGAGGACGACGTAGCTGACCGTGACGACGTAGCCGCGCGGGTCGAAGATGACGCCGGTGCCGAAGCGGCGGGTGCCGAGCCGCGCCGACGACGGCCGGTTCTCGGCCGCCCGCACGTGCAGGCCGACCAGGGCGGGCTCGACGCGCTCCACGTACGACGGCACCGCCGGCATGTCCTTGGGGTGCGGCCGCGGCTCGCGCGCGGCCGGGCGGGCCAGGACGAGGGAGACCGGCACCAGCAGGGCGACGGCAAGGCCGGCCAGCACCGCGATCCGGGCCTTCATGGCGCCTCGACCGGCCGGCTCATCGCCGGCCGTACTGCCGCTCGTAGTACGCGCGGAACTCGCCGGACTTCAGCGGCCGCCACCACGCCTCGTGCTCGCAGTACCAGCGCACCGTCGACTCGAGGGCCGAGGCGAACGGATAGCGCGGCGCCCAGCCGAGGCTCCCGAGCTTGGTGGCGTCGAGCGCGTAACGGCGGTCGTGACCGGGGCGGTCGGCCACCGGCTGCACGAGGCTCTCGGGCTTGCCGAGCAATTGCAGGATCTCGCGCGTGAGCGCGCCGTTGGCGACCTCGTGGCCTCCGCCGACGTTGTAGACCTCGCCGTCACGCCCACGCCGCAGCACCAGGTCGATCGCCGCGCAGTTGTCGAGCACGTAGAGCCAGTCGCGGACCTGGCGGCCGTCGCCGTACAGCGGCAGCGGCCGGTCGTCGAGGGCGTTGGTGACGAACAGCGGCACGAGCTTCTCCGGGTACTGGTAGGGCCCGAAGTTGTTGGACGAGCGCGTGATGACCACCGGCACCCCGTGCGTGCGCCAGGCGGCCAGCGCCAGCAGGTCGCCACCGGCCTTGGCCGCCGAGTACGGGTTGGACGGCTGCAGCGGCGCGTCCTCGCGGGCGGCCCCGGACGCGATCGAGCCGTACACCTCGTCGGTGCTGATCTGCAGGAAGCGCGGGATGCGCAGCTCGCGCACCGTCTCCAGCAGCACGTGCACGCCGAGGACGCTCGTCTTCAAGAATTCGTCGGGGTCGAGGATCGAGCGGTCGACGTGGCTGGGGGCGGCGAAGTTCACGACCGCGTCCATGCCGTGGGCGACGTCGCGCACGAGCGTGGCGTCGCCGATGTCACCGTGGACGAACGCGTAGCGGGGATCGCGCTCGACGTCGGCCAGGTTGGCGGGGTTGCCGGCGTAGGTCAGCTTGTCGAGGTTGACGACGCTGTCGTCGGGATGCGTGGTCAGCACGGTGCGGATGAAGCTGGAGCCGATGAAGCCACACCCGCCCGTGACCAGCAGCTTCATCTAGCCGCGCGTGACCTCCCACACGTCGGCGCCCGCGAAGTCCCACGGCAGCCGGCCTTCGTCGCTGGAGGACGGCTCGGCCGAGAAGTGCAGGTCGGTGAAGTAGATGATGCGGCCGGGCGAGGTGGCCAGGTTACGCACGCCGTGGGCGACGCCGGGCGGGATGCGCAGCAGCCGGGAGGCGCCATCGCCGAGCACCAGGCGCATGCGCGCGCTCTCGGTCGGCGAGCCCTGACGCACGTCGAGCAGCACGATCAGCATGCGGTCGCCGGGCGGCACGTACCAGACGTCGGTCTGGCGCACGTGCAGGTGGAACGCCTTGATCGTGCCCGGCGCCAGCTCGCTGTAGTTGACCTGGCGCACGCTGAATCCTTCCAGGCCTTCGGTGCCGCCGCCCTCGGTGAGCCGGGCCAGCTCGGTGAGGCTGCCGCCGTCGTCGGCGTGGCGCCTGAGCGTGACCAGCGCGACGCCCTCGATCGCCGGCGCCGGTGCGTACGTCTGCAGCTGGAACGCGCGCTTGGCGTCGCGGGAAATGTCCATCAGACCGTGTGAGGATAGCACGCGGTCATGGCTCGGCCAGCAAGCGCAGGAGGTACTGGCCGTAGGCGTTGTCACGCATCGGCTTGGCGATGCGCTCGACGTCGGCGGCGCCGATCCAGCCCATGCGGTAGGCGATCTCCTCCAGGCACGCGACCATCAGCCCCTGGCGGGTCTCCAGCGTCTGGATGAACGTGCCGGCCTGCAACAGCGCCTCGTGGGTGCCGGTGTCCAGCCACGCCACCCCGCGCCCCAGCTTCTCGACGTGCAAGCGGCCCTGCCGCAGGTAGGCACCGTTGACGTCGGTGATCTCCAGCTCACCGCGGGCGGAGGGCGTGAGGCCGGCGGCGATCTCGACGACCCGCGCGTCGTAGAAGTAGAGACCGGTCACCGCCCACGACGAGCGGGGCCGCACCGGCTTCTCCTCGATCGCCACCACGCGGCCGGCCGCGTCGAAATCGACGACGCCGTAGCGCTCGGGGTCGCGCACCCAGTACGCGAAGATCGTTCCGCCTTCGGGGCGAGCGGCGGCGCGCTGGAGCGACTCGGTCAGCCCGTGGCCGTAGAACAGGTTGTCGCCAAGGGCGAGCGCGACCGGATGACGCCCGATGAAATCGCGGCCGATCAGGAAGGCCTGGGCGATGCCGGCCGGCTCCGGCTGCACGGCATACTCGACGCTGAGACCGATCTGGCGGCCGTCGCCGAGGAGGCGCTGGAAGTTCGCCTGATCGTGGGGCGTCGTGATGACCAGAATCTCGCGGATGCCGGCCAGCATCAGTGTGGAGAGCGGGTAGTAGATCATCGGCTTGTTGTAGACGGGGACGAGCTGCTTGCTCACCGCCAGCGTCAAGGGGTACAGCCGGGTGCCGGCGCCACCCGCAAGCACGATGCCTTTTCTGGTGTCGCTCATCGAGTTCGGCGAGTATAGCAGCCGCTCTCCAGGCCCGAGAAACACCGGGGATCGGCCACGAAACCGGCGCGGCTCGGTTGAATGTCGACCGGAAATGGGGGTAACATCACCCAGATGAAAACTCTGAAGGAAATGCTGGCCGAGGCCCGGCAGGTCATCCCCGAGCAGGGGCCGGCCGACCTGCAGCGGCGCCTGGCCGCCAACGAGCCGCTGGTGGTCATCGACGTGCGGGACCCCGACGAGTTCCGCGACGGGCACATCGAGGCTGCCAGCAACATCAGCCGGGGCTTCCTGGAGTTCCGTGTGGGCGCAGCCGTGACCGACCCGACCACGCCGATCATGCTGTACTGCCAGACCGGGCTGCGCTCGATGCTCGCCGCCAAGGCGCTGCACGAGCTCGGCTATCAGAACGTCACGAATCTACAAGGCGGCTACCAGAAGTGGGCGCAGTCGGGCCTGCCGACCGTCAAGGACCAGCCGCTCAATCCCGATCAGCTCCAGCGCTACAGCCGCCACTTCCTGCTGAATCAGGTCGGCGACAAGGGCCAGCGGAAGCTGTTGCGCTCCAAGGTGTTGCTCATCGGCGCCGGGGGTCTCGGCTCGCCGACCGCGCTCTACCTGGCGGCGGCCGGCGTGGGCACGCTCGGGCTGATGGACGGCGACACCGTCGACATCACGAACCTGCAGCGCCAGATCCTGCACACGACGGCGGACGTCGGCAAGCCGAAGGTCGAGTCGGGCACACGCACGCTGAAGGCGCTCAACCCCGACGTCAACGTCGTCTCGCTGCCGATGCGCATCACCGTCGACAACGTGATGGACGTCATCAAGGACTACGACCTCGTCGTCGACGGCTCGGACAACTTCGAGACGCGCTATCTCGTCAACGACGCCTGCTACCTGGCCGGCAAGACCAACGTGCACGGCTCGATCTTCCAGTTCGAGGGCATGGCCACGGTGTTCGCCCCGAACCAGGGCCCGTGCTACCGGTGCCTGTACCCCACACCACCACCACCGGGGTTGGTGCCCTCCTGAAGTGAGGCCGGGGTCCTGGGCGTGCTCCCAGGCATGATCGGGATGGTGCAGGCGACGGAAACCGTGAAGCTGCTGCTCGGCATCGGCGAGCCGCTGATCGGACGCCTGCTGACGTACGACGCGCTCGGCATGCGCTTCCGCGAGGTCCGGCTGCGGCGGGATCCCAACTGCCCGCTGTGCGGGACGTCGCCGACCATCAAGGACCTGTCGATCCACCACGAGGGCGGCGCGACCTGCGAGCCCTCGCCCAACGGCCAGGGGGAGGCGGTCAGCGCTCCGGCGCGGGCCGGAAGCTAGTCCCCACGCCGTCCGTCCTGCTGTGGCTCGACGAGGCCGGTCCCTACCTGCGCGCGGCGGAGGCGGCCGGCCTCGCGGGCTCGGTCGAGCTGATCACCACACCGCTCAAGTCCGATCCGCCCGATTCACTGCTGGCCAAGGCTGACGCGCTGCTGGCCTGGCGGCCGCCGAGCACGCTCGCCACCCGGGCGCCGCGACTACGCTGGATCCAATCGCTGACCGGCGGCTGCGAGCAATGGCTCGGGGCCGACACGCCGGCGGGCGCCGCGCTGACGTGCGCGCGGGGCACGCATCGCGTGCAGATGTCCGAGCACATCCTGGCGGCGCTCTTCCTGTGCTCCAAGGATCTGGCGGGCATCGTGCTGGATCAGGCGGCGGGACGCTGGCGGCGCCGCGTGAATCCCACGCTGGCCGGCGCCACGCTGGGCATCCTCGGGCTGGGTGCGATCGGCGTCGAGGTGGCGCGGCTGGCGACGGGGCTCGGCATGCGCGTGATCGGCACCAAGCGGGAGCCGACGGCGATCCCGCACGTCGAGCGCGTGCACGCGCCCTCTGAAACGGCACGCGTGCTCGCGGAATCGGACTACGTGCTCCTGCTCCTGCCCTCCACGGCCGAGACCCGAGGGATCATCGACAAGGCCGCGCTGGCCGGGCTGAAACCGAGCGCGTGGGTCTTGAACTTCGGGCGCGGCGATCTCGTCGTCGACGCCGACCTGGTCTCCGCCGTACGCGAGCGCCGGATCACCGGCGCCGTGCTGGACGTGTTCACGACGGAGCCGTTGCCGGCCGAGCATCCGTTCTGGACGACGCCCGGCATCGTGGTGCTGCCCCACGTCGGCGGCCTGCATCCCGACCGCGACTCGCTCGTGGCGGCGCTCTGGGTGGACAACCTGCGGCGCTTCCTCTCCGACCGTCCGTTGCTCCAGGTCGTGGACCGCGCCCGCGGCTACTGAGGCGCCCCGCCCGGGCGGGCCAGGGCTGTGGAGGATGGGGCCCGTTGTCCGGGCCCCCGCGAAGCCGTCCTACTTCTGGCGGCGGATCAGCGTGATGACGACCGGCGCGTCGGCGTCCGCGATGGTGCCGACGAGGCGATCGTTGTTGATGAGGGTGAAGGCGACGGTCATCTCGGTCGGGCTCTCCGGATACCGCATCCACGCGTCGTTGCCCGCCACCCGATAGACCAGGCGCACACCGCGCATCCCCTCGAGGCGCACGATCCACGGCACTCCGGCCGCGATCGTGTTCTCCAGGTGCAGGAGCGCGACGCCGACGTTGTCCTGCTGGGTCAGCGTGGCCTCGACGTCGCCCTGGCGCAGCGAGTCGAACAGCCCGAGCCCCCTCCACGTCCCCACCCAGCGACCGGACAGGTTCGCCGGCGGCGCCAGCGGAACCTGGTCACCCCACCAGCCGTAGGTCTGGGCCTGCTTGACGTCGGCCTCGGTCACCGTGGGGTAGTAGACGTTGTCGTTCTGCATCGAGAACGTCATGTGGCCGCCGGTGGCGAAGTGCGTGGGATGGTTGCGCCAGTACGCCCAGTCCTGGGAGGACGCGCAGCCGGACATCGAGAACAGAACCGCGACGATCAGCAGCAGCCACCAGCGCAGGTTGTCCATGGAACCACTCTCCGTCGGAGGAGTCGGGGCGACCCGATCCGGCGGTGCAAGGGCAGGACCACGGTCGCCATCGAGCCAAGTGCGCGCCGGGATGAAGGGATCGTGTTCGGGTCCGTGGGCAGGTTGTCGCGGCCGTGACGCGGCTGTTACGCTTCCGGCATGACACGCGTGGTCGGCTCCGCACTCCCCCCGGCGCTCGTCGAGCGGCTCAGCCAGCGGGACCTCGCGCAGCGGCTGGGAGTCGGACTGCCGTTCGTGACGCTGGACGCCGAGGGTCGTCCTCATCCGATGCTGGTCTCCTATCTCGAGCTCCGCGCCTACGACGCCCGCTCGCTGGGGCTCGTCATCCAGGCCCGCAGCGGCAGCGCCCGGAATCTCGCGGAGCGCGCGCTGGGAACGCTCAGCATTATCGAGCCCGATGTCGTCACGTCCGTCAAGATTCGTGCGCTGGACGGGCCACTACCCGTGGTGGGCGGCGAGGCGTACGACCTAGGCTTCTTCCTGCTCGAGGTGGAGCAGGTGATCGAGGACGCGGCCGCTGATTGGGAGGGCGGCGCGCGCATCACCGGGGCGATCCGCTACGCGCCCACGCCCGCGCTCGACGAGCCGTGGGCGCGAGCGACGCTGGCGGCGCTGGCGGCGCCGCACGCGCGAGCTTGACCCTAGCGCGCGGGCCGCTCCGGACGCTCCTGGTAGCGCCCGATCGTGATCTCCATCTCCTTCTGCTCACCGGCGCGCAGGACCACCATGCGCACCCGCTTGCCGACCGGCGTCGTCGACACCACGCGCTGCAGGTCGCGCGGCTCGGCCAGCGTCGTGCCGTCGAGCGCGATGATGACGTCGTCGGCCTTCACGCCGCCCTGATCGGCCGGCTCGCCGGGCATCACGCGGCGCACGAGCACGCCCTTGGCCTCGCGCAGCTTCAGCCGGTCGAGGTCGTCGTCGCCGACCTCGGTGATCGACACCCCCAGCCAGCCCCACTCGACCTTGCCCTTGGTCGCGAGCTGCGGCACCAGCAGCTTCACGAGATTTGACGGAATCGCGAAGCCGATGGAGCCGTTGCGCGCGGCCATGCTGTTCACGCCCACCACCTGCCCGGCCATGTTGACGAGCGGCCCCCCGGAGTTGCCGGGGTTGACGGCGGCGTCGGTCTGGAGGTAGTCGAAGCCGGGCGCCGCCACGTCGAGCGGCCGGCCCTTGCGGCTCACGATACCGAGCGACACCGACTGCTCGAGCCCGAACGGATGGCCGAGCGCCATGACGAACTCGCCGACCCGCACACGGTTGGAGTCGCCGATGGGCAGCGTCGGCAGGTGGTCGGCGCCATCGATCTTGACCAGCGCCAGGTCGACGCGGTCGTCCTGCCCGACGACCTTACCCTGGAAGCGGCGGCCGTCGGCCAGCCGCACCTGCACCCAGTCGGCGTCCTCCACCACGTGGGCGTTGGTGACGATCAGGCCGCCGGGGTCGATGAGGAAGCCGGAGCCGTTGCTGCGGCGGGGCTCGCCGGGACTGTCGTCATCGCGGTCCTTGCCGGGCGTGCGCCGCACCTGGACGTGGACGAGCGCGGGCTTGAGCTGCTCGGCGAGATCGGCCAGGAGCTGGTTGAAGCGGGAGAGCTCCGGCGGCGGTGTGACGGCGGCGTCTTCCCGCCAGTACTTGGTCTCCTGGGCCATGGACGGCGGCACCGCCGGCGTGAGGAGCGCGACGGCGACGATCAGGGCCAGCGTCACGAAACGGTACGAGCGCGGCATGCCAAGCCTCCTTGAAGCGCAGGACGCATCGAGTGACGCATCGAGTATAGCGCGCGTCAGGGACGGCTCAGCGACTGACCTCCCGTACGAGGTGGCCGAGCTCGGGCAGCAGGAGCTTCTCGAGCGCGAGCCGGCAGGCGTTGGGCGAGCCGGGGAGTGAGACGACGATGCGCCGCGCGTGGATGCCCATCTGGGCGCGCGAGAGCATGGCGGCGGCGCCGATCTCCTGGTACGAGAGCACCCGGAACAGCTCGCCGAAGCCGGGCAACCGCTTGTCCAGCAACGCCTCCACCGCCTCGAAGGTGGAGTCGCGCGAGGTGATCCCGGTGCCGCCGGTGAGGACAACGACCTGCACGCGCGGGTCAGCGCAGGCCTCGCGCACGACGCGCGCGACGTCGGCCGGCTCGTCGCGCACGATCGCCGAGCCAATCACGGGGTGCCCGGCGCCGGACAGGAGCTCGCGAATCACGTTGCCGCCGGTGTCGTTGTCGGGCGTACGCGTGTCCGACACCGTGAGCACGAAGCACCCCACCGACGTCGGCGCGGTCGCCTTGTGCTCGAGGGGCGTCGACCCGGGGGCTCGACTCGTCACGTCCGGGCGGCGGCCTCGGCGGCCGCGCTCGAGCCGGCGTAGGCCCGGTCGAGCACCTCGACGAGATGCAGCACCGAGCGCTCGATGCCCTGGGCGCGCAGCCCGGCCTGGATCTGCAGGATGCAGCCGGGGTTGGCGGTGACGACGGCCTCGGCGGTGGTGGAGGCCACGTTGCGCACCTTCCGGCGCAGCAGGCGATCGGCCATCTCCGGCTGGGTGAGGTTGTAGATCCCGGCCGAGCCGCAGCACCAATCGGCCTCCGGCAGATCGACCACCTTCAGCCCCGGAATCTGGGCCAGCAGCTCGCGCGGTTGGCGGCGGATCTTCTGGCCGTGCACGACGTGACACGGATCGTGATAGGTCACCGTCATCGACACCGGCGCCAGCGGGCCGCGCAGCGGCTCGCGCGCCAGGAACTCGGCCAGGTCCTGCACGATGCGCGCGAAACGGGCGCCCCGCTCGGCCCAGGCCGGATCGTCGGCCAGCAGCGCGTCGTACGCCTTCATGTGGGCGCCGCAGCCGGAGGTGTTGACGACGATCGCGTCGGCGCCCGCGGCCTCGAACGTCTCGATCGTACGCTTCGCCATCGCGACGGCCCGCGCGTGATCGCCGCCGTGGGCGTTGAGCGCGCCGCAGCAGCCCTGCCCCGACGGCGCCAGCACGTCACACCCGTTGCGGGCCAGGACGCGCGCGGTCGCCCGATTGTGGGCACCGAACACGATCGACTGCACGCAGCCCGTCAGCATCGCGACGCGGGCGCGACGCGGGCCGACGGCCGGCGTCAGCGCCGGCAGCGGCGCGCGCTCGGCGGCCGACGGCATCGTCGGCAGCAGCGCCTCCCACGCCGGCAGCGTGCCCGGCAACAGCCGCGCGAGCCCGGTTCGCCGCACCAGCGACTGCAGGCCGCTGGCCTGGTAGAGGCGTAGCCCCGCGGCGGCCAGGGCCAGCACGCGTCGGTGACCGAGCAGCAGCCCGAAGTTCAGCCAGCGAAACGCGCGGCGCCCGAGGCCCCCCGGTCTCTGGCGCTCGATCTCGGCCTTGGCCGCCTCGATCAGCCGTCCGTAGGGCACGCCGGCCGGGCAGACCGTCTCGCACGCGCGGCAGTCGAGGCAGAGCGACAGATGCTCGACGGTCGGATCGCTGAGGCCGATGCGCCCCTCGGCCAGCGACTTGATGAGGAAGATGCGGCCGCGCGGCGAGTCCATCTCGGTGCCGAGCTCGGAGAACGTCGGGCAGGAGGCCAGGCAGAGCCCGCAGTGCACGCACTGGTTCACGCCCTCCACGCTGAGCCCGTGCAGGGTGAGCGGCGACGGCGTGGTACTCGCGGGCGTCGGGTGCGTCACGCTCAGATGCCCGCCACGAATCGCCCGGGGTTGAGGACGTTGTGGGGATCGAGCTGCGCCTTGATGGCCTGCATGATCCGGCCGGCGGGGCCGGCGTCGCCCCACACCGGCACCTGCGACTTCACGGCCAGCGGTGCCCAGGTGAGCGTGGCGTGGCCGCCGCCGGTCGTCGCCATCGCCCGCCACTCGGTCAGCACCGCGGTGACGTCGGCGGCATCGCGCCCGGCCATCAGCGCTGCCTCGATCACGCCGACCCCGGCGTGGGCGGCCCACGCACTGGCCAGCCCGCGCTGGCGCGCCGCCTGGGCGCCCTGCTCCATCGTCTCCGCCACGAGCGTCGGCAGCACCGAGAAGCGCATCAGCGCCGCCCGCGAATCGATGGCGTCGCGCGCGATCGTCGCCAGCCGCGGCCACGTGGCCGGCGGCAGCGTGGCGACGTCGCGGCCGCCCAGCGACCCGGCGAGCGCGGTGAGCTCGGCGACCTGCCAGTCGACCTGCTCGCGCAACCCGTCGAAGCCGACGACGAGCGCCGCCGCACTGCCGAGCCCCAGCGCCGCCGCGGCGACGGGATCGACGATGTCGACCGCGTTGGGAATGAGATCGCCGGCCAGCAGGCTCCGGGCGGCGGCGCCGCAATCCTTCAGGCGATCGAAGCGGACGGCGAGCAGCCGCTCCTCGTCGGGCAACGGGCGCAGCTTGAAGGTGGCCTCGACCACGATGCCCAGCGTGCCCCAGGCGCCGACGAACAGCTTCGGCAGGTCGTAGCCCGCCACGTTCTTGACGACCTTGCCGCCACCCCGCACGATGGCGCCCTCGGCGGTCACCACGGTGAGGCCGATGAGTAAGTCTCGGACCGTGCCGTACAGATGCCGCCGCGGGCCCGAGGCATCGGCGGCGATGATGCCGCCCACGGTCGCGTGCTGAGGATCCGGCGGATCGAGCGAGAGCCACTGACCGCGCGCCCGCAGGCTATCTTGGAAGACGGCCAGCGTGAGGCCCGCCTCGACCGTCGCGGTCAGGTCACCGGGCTCGTGCTCGACCAGTCGCGCGAGCCGGCGCAGGCCGAGGACGAGCGCCGCGTGCGGCGGCGGCTCGCCGACCGCCACCGCGGTGCCGCCGCCCCAGGGCACGATCGCCGCGCCGGCCGCGGCGGCCGCGCGCACGACCGCCGCCACCTCCTCGGCGGTGCCGGGGAAGACGGCGGCGTCGGGAGTGCGGCCCTCGATCACGAAGGGCGAGAGCTCCACGCCGATGAGCACGTGGGCGGCACCGACGGTCGCGCGGAGGGTGTCGAGCAGCGCAGGCACGGCGATTCCGCTCAGAAGCGCTGCGCGAGGCCCTGTTCTTCGATCGTGTGCGGCCGATAGGCGACCGGCCCCACCTCGACGCAGGACTTCTTCGTCGGGAAGACCTTGCCCGGGTTGCAGAGACCGTTCGGGTTGAACGCGGTCTTGAGCCGTTGCATGAACTCGAGATCGGCGGCGGAGAAGATGAACGGCATGAAGTCGGACTTCTCCAGTCCGATGCCGTGCTCGCCCGAGATCGAGCCGCCGACTTCGGCGCAGACCTTCATGATCTCGGCGCCGGCCTGCACCACGCGCGCTTCCTCGCCCGGCTTGCGCGGATCGTAGAGGATGTTCGGATGCAGGTTGCCGTCGCCGGCGTGGAACACGTTGCCGACACGCAGACCGTGGGCGGCCACGATCTCGTTCACGCGGCCGAGCACATAGGGCAGCTTGGTGCGCGGGATGACGCCGTCCATCACCATGTAGGCGGGTGACACCCGGCCGTAGGC
The DNA here is from genome assembly GCA_041499965.1 of Methylomirabilia bacterium. Classification (GTDB taxonomy): domain Bacteria; phylum Methylomirabilota; class Methylomirabilia; order Rokubacteriales; family CSP1-6; genus AR5. The sequence continues at coordinate 48,817 of JBGQLG010000004.1, read as the reverse complement.
GCCGAACGCCGACTTGCGTCCCTTCCACAAGAGCTGGCGCTCGGCCTCGTCAGCCGCCGTCCGCACGTCGCGCGCGCCCGACTCGCGGCAGGCCGCCTCGATGCGATCGGCCTGGGCGTCCAGGCCCGCGCGGAGGCCGTCGACCTCGATCAGCAGCGCGGCGGCCGCGTCGCGCGGATAGCCGCAGCCGAAGGCGTCCTCGACGGCCTGGATCGTCAGGTGGTCGATCATCTCGATCGCCGCCGGCACCAGGCCGCGCGCGATGATCGCCGAGACGGCCGCCGAGGCGTGCTCGACCTGATCGAAGACGGCGAGCACCGTCTTCACCGCCTGGGGCTTGCGGAGGATGCGCACGACGATCTTGGTGGCGATGCCGAAGGTGCCCTCCGACCCGACGAAGAGGCCGGGCAGATCGTAGCCGAGCGGGTCGCGCGTGCGGCCGCCCAGCCACACGATGCTGCCGTCCTCGGGCATCACGACCTCGAGGCCGAGCACGTGGTTCACGGTGACGCCGTACTTCAGCGTGTGGGGGCCGCCCGAGTTGTTGGCGATGTTGCCGCCGATGGTGCAGGCCTGCTGGCTCGACGGGTCCGGCGCGTAGTAGAAGCCGCGGGGGCCGACCGCCCACGACAGGTGCAGGTTGACCAGCCCCGGCTCGACGACGGCGATCTGGTTGTCGTAGTCGACCTCGAGGACGCGGTTCATGCGCATCATCGAGATCACGATGCCGCCCTCGGCCGGCAGGCAGCCGCCCGACAGCCCGGTCCCGGCGCCGCGAGCCACGAACGGCAGCCGCTCGCGGTTGGCCAGCTTCACGATGTCCGCCACGTGCTCGGCCGCCGTGGGGAAGACCACGAAATCGGCCAGGGCCCGCAGCAGCGTCAGCCCGTCCGACTCGTAGACGAGCAGCTCGTCCGGCTCGGACAGCACGCCGCCGGGGCCGACGATGGCGGCCAGCTCGCGGCGAAGCGCGGATTTGCGGTCGGGGGTGAGGGTGACCATCGGTGCTCGAAGTATACCGCTACAACCCACCCAGCAGCGTGGCGGCCGCCGCGACGATGGCGTCGGCGTCGATGCCGTAGTGGCGATAGAGATCGGGCCGCGTCCCCGACTGACCGAAGCCGTCCACGCCGAGGGCGAGCTGGGGCACGCCGAGCGCGCCGCCCAGGAACGCCAGCGCGTGGGAGTGGCCGTCGAGGACCGAGACCACCGGCACGTCCTCCTCGTCGGCGCCCACCAGCGTCTCGACGTAGGGGCGCGGGTCGCGCAGCCCCCGGTAGAGCCGATCCGGACTGGTGACGACGAACACGCTGGCGAAGGCGCCGCGCTCGCCGAGCCGGCGGGCCGCCTCCACGGCAGCGGAGACGGTCACACCCACCGCGAAGAGGTGCACGGCCGCCTCCGCGCTCCATCCCTGGGCGCCGCGCGCGTCGACGAGTCGATAGCCGCCAGCCAGCACGGCCGCGCGGAGCTCGGCGGTCGGCGGCAGAGCCAGGCGCTGGTCGACCGGGGCGGTGGTCAGGCGCAGGTAGAGGCTCTCACGCCGCTCGGCCACGGCGCGCAACCCGGCCAGTAGGATCCACTCGACCTCGCGCGCAAATGCCGGCTCGTAGTACGCAAGGTCGGGCAGGGTAACGCCGATGACCGGCGTGATCACCGACTGATGGGCACCGCCCTCCGGGGCGAGGCTGATCCCCGACGGCGTGGCGACCACGACGAAGCGCGCGCCACAGTAGAGCGCGTGATACAGCGCGTCGAGCCCGCGCGTGACGAATGGATCGTAGAGCGTACCGATCGGCAGCAACGTGGCACCGGACAGCTCGGCGGTGAGCCCGAAGGCGGCCAGCGTCAGGAACAGGTCGTGCTCGGCAATGCCGAGCTCGACATGCTGGCCGTCGGGACCCTCCCGCCAGCGCACGGCCTGCGGCACGTCGGCGAACGCGTCGGGCCGCGCGGACGGGAAGTAGATGCCCTTGCGGTTCATCCAGCCCGCCAGGTGCGTGGTCACCGCCACGTCGGCGGACATCGTGACGATCGCGTCGCCGACCGGCACCCGACCCAGCGCCGCCAGCGCACGGCCGAACGCCTCCTGCGTCGACGTCTGCTCCGCATAGGTCTCGTCGAGCGTCTCCGGCACGGCAGGCGGCGGGGGCACGGGCGGCGGCGTGAACAGCGGCGGCAGCGTCCGGATGTGCTCGGCTTCCGGCGTACCCGGCGTGAAGCCGTCCCATTCCCGGCCCGGCTCGACGCCGAGGGCCACCCGCAGCGCCTCGATCTGCACGCCGCTCGTCACGGCCGTGTGATTCAGCGGATCGCCCGCCGACGGCAGGCCCCAGCCCTTGATCGTGTGGGCGAGAATCACCGAGGGGCGCTCACGCTCCTGAGCGGCGGCCGCGTAGGCCTCGAGAAGAAGCGCGAGGTCGTGGCCGCCGACGTCACCGATCAGCGCGGGCAGCGCCTCGTCGGCGACGTCGACGAGCGCCCGGTCGAGCGCGGCGTCGAGGCCGCCATCCGGTCCGGTGACCAGCGCCTTGCGGAGCGTGCCCGCGGGCAGCCGGAGCCACCGCTGATACTCCGCGTTGGATGCGCGCTCCAGCCGCCGGCGCAGAGGCTCACCGCCGGGCTCTGCGAGGTGCGCCTGCAGCTTCCGTCCCCAGCGGAGCTCGTCGACGCGCCAGCCGCCGGCGCGGAACATGTCGGCGAGCTGGCGCGGTCGGGTGTCGGGGACGACGCGATCGAGACTCTGGCGGTTGACGTCCACGATCCACAGCACGTTGCCGAGCCGCCGCACGACCTCTTCGCCGAGCGCCTCCCACACGTTGCCTTCGTCCAGCTCGGCATCGCCGACCATCACGACGAACCGCTCGGGTGTCGCGTGGCCCCCGTGATCCACCAGGTACCGTGAGGCGAGGCCACCGAACGTCGCCGCCACCGCGCCCAGTCCCATCGAGCCCGTGGAAAGATCGACGACCGCCGGGTTCTTGCGGCGACTGGGATAGGCCTGCAGGCCGCCGAAGACGCGCAGACCCTGCAGCTCGGCGGCACTCAACCGGCCGCGCAGGTACTGGACCGCGTAGAACGCCGGGGCGGCGTGCGCCTTCACGGCGACGACGTCGCCGGGACGTAGCGCGTCGAAGTAGAGCGCGGTCAGCAGGCTGACCACCGACGCCGACGAGCCCTGGTGCCCGCCGACCTTGAGGCCGTCGACACTTGGCCGCGCGTTGGCGTGGTGGACCATCCAGGCCGAGAGCCAGAGCACGCGCTGCTGGATGCGCTCGAGCGTCTCCAGGTGCGTCATCCGGGGAATCCTTCGCTGGTCCGGGGCGGCTGCGGCACGTCAGTCGCTCGTGGGCGCCGAGCCCCGCGCCTGCGCTCCTCGCTGTCCATGCCCGGAGTATACGGCGGCCGGCGAAGACGGCGCGCGAGCCCGCCCGAGGAGTGCTATGCGACTTCGATGAGATTCCGGCCGAGACGCTTGGCCGCGTAGAGTGCGCGATCCGCCGCCGGCACGAGGTCCGCGCTGTGCGTCACGTCCTCGGGCAGCGCGGCGATCCCCACGCTGACCGTGAGCGGTCCGTGCACGAACCGATGGCGCTCGATCACGTCCTTGATGCGGCGCGCGTACTTGACGGCGCCGGCCTTGGGCGTGTTGACGAGGAGCACCGCGAACTCGTCGCCGCCGTAGCGGGTCACGACCGAGAAGCTGCGCGAGTTGGCCACGATGAGCTGGGCCGACTCGCGCAGCGTGTCGTCGCCGGCCGCGTGCCCCAGCTCGTCGTTGATCTGCTTGAAGCGGTCGAGGTCGAGAAGGACCAGCGAGAGCGGCTCGCCGAAGCGGGCGTGGCGCCTGGCCTCCTCTTCGATGCGGAGCGCGAAGTGCCGACGGTTGTAGACGCCGGTGAGAGGATCCTTGAACGACAGTTCCTCGAGCCGGGCGTTGCGGATGGCCACCGCGGCCTGGGAGGCGAGCGCCTGGACCAGGCCCTCCAGCTCGGCTTCGAAGGGCACGACCTCGCCGTGGTCGTTGCGCGCGTTGACGAGCTGCAGCACGCCGATCACCTCGCCCTTGGGTTCCTGGAGCGGAACCACGAGCACCGAGCCTGTCTGGTACCGAAACAGGGCGTCGAGCTCGCGGTTGAAGGCGTAGGGCTGGTCCTGCAGCGCCTCGTCGCTGTCGGGGAGGTTGACCAGACGACCGGTCAGCGCGACGTAACCGGCCAGGCTCGGCTGGGCGAGCGTGAGCGGCTCGGCAGCGAAGTGGCGCCGCATCTCGCGCTCGCCCAGGCGCTCGAGCAGCCCGTCATTCTGCGCCACGGCGAAGCGCAGCGCGTCGCCGTCACGAAGGAAGAGGGCGCCGGTCTCGGCGTTGGCGAAGCGCCGGGCCTCGCCGACGATCCGCTCGAGGAGCTTCGACAGTTCGCGCTCACTGGTCAGCGCGATGCCGATGGCGATGAGCTGCTTGAGGCGCTCGGTCGCCACTCGTGCTTCGTCTCTGGATCGACCCGTCGGCAGATCAGTCATCGGAGCACTTCGTCAAGCGAGAGCCGTGCCATAGGTGTTTTCGGCAAATATGTCTTGATATGTTGGCGTTTACAGGTCATTGCCGGCTCAGTGATGGGTGGTACGACCCGGGAATTTCATTACCACATGGTAGGTTTCTTAACGGGGGCCCGGTTCGGCTACAATCGATCCAGTCATGAATTCAGTCCTCGTGATCGACGATGAGCGCAACATTCGTTCTCTGGTATCCCGCGTCCTCGGGCAGGACAACATCGAGGTCCACACCGCCGGCACCGGCAAGGACGGGCTGGAGATCGCCGACCAGGTGGAGCCCGACGTGGCCCTCGTCGACCTGCGCCTGCCCGACATCGACGGGATCCAGGTCCTGCGGGAGATGCGCGCGCGGCACCCGCAGACCGCGGTCATCATGATCACCGCCTTCGGTCACATCGAAAGCGTCGTGATCGCCATGAAGAACGGCGCTACCGACTACCTCGAGAAGCCGTTCCAGCATCTGGAGAAACTGCGTATCACGGTCACCCGGGCGCTCGACGAGGTGAAGGCGCGCCGCGAGATCACCCGGCTGCAAGGCCTGCAGGAGGGAAAGTACCGGACGAACCAGATCGTCGGGGAGTCGACGTCGACTCGCCGGCTTCGCGAAGTGATCACGCAGCTGGCCCAGAGCGAGGCGCACACGATCCTCGTGCAGGGGGAGAGCGGCACCGGCAAGGAGCTGGTCGCCCGTGGGCTGCACTACGAGAGCGCCCGCCGCAACTCGCCGTTCATGGAGGTCAACTGCGCCGCGATCACGGAGACGCTGTTCGAGAGCGAGATCTTCGGCCACGAGAAGGGCGCTTTCACCGACGCCAAGAGCACGAAGAAGGGCCTCATGGAGCTGGCGGACGGCGGCACGCTCTTCCTGGACGAGGTCGGTGAGATCCCGCTGGCCAGCCAAGCCAAGCTGCTCCGCTGCCTGCAAGAGCGGACCTTCAAGCGCGTCGGCGGCACCCGCGACCTCAAGGTCGACGTCCGGGTGATTGCCGCCACCAACCGATCCCTCGAGACGATGGTGAAGGAGGGCAAGTTCCGCGAGGACCTCTTCTACCGGCTGAACGTCATCCCGCTCACGATCCCACCGGTGCGCGAGCGCCGGGAGGACATCCTGCCCCTGGCGCGTCATTTCCTGGCCGAGGCCAACAGCACCTTTCACAAGGCCGTCAAGCGCCTGGCGACGGAGTCGGAGTCACTCCTGCTGGCCTACGGGTGGCCGGGCAACGTGCGCGAGCTCAAGAACCTGATCGAGCGCCTGGTGATCCTGAGCGTAGGCGACACGATCGAGGCCGACCAGATGCCGGTGCCGTTCGCGGCGGCAACAGATGGCCCCTTGCCGGAAGAAGTTTCCCGCGAGCCCCGGACCCTGGAGGCTGTCGAGCGCGCTTACATCCTCAAGGTGCTGCGGCAGGCCAACGGGAACAAGAGCGAGGCCGCCAAGATCCTCGGAATCACGCGGCAGACCCTGCGCAAGAAGCTGACGGAAGCCACCCCCCTAGCCTGACCCGTTTCTGGCCACACCCCCCACGAAAACCTGGCGTGGGCGGACACGAATCACCCATCCTGTCCTCCTCGCCCCTCCCCGTTCTGCTCCAAAAAGCTTTGTCCCTCCTGGGGTTGTCCGTCACAGTCTGCTTTGGTACCCCCTTTGCTCTCTCTCCGGGTCCGAACGGAGCCGGGGCGACCGGCCCATCTGAGTGAGGAGCCAAAAGCGATGAGAGTGGGGATCAGGAAACTGCGAATCGAGGATGCCGCCAAGCTGCAGGCACTGGTCGTCGAGAACTTCGACGCCATCGAGCCCGGCCTCACCGTCCTCGACGCACGCCTGCTGCTGGGGCACGCGACGATCGACGTGATCGGCGTCGACGCCGTTGGCGCACTCGTGCTGGGCGCAGTCGGATTCACCGCGAACGAGGAGATGCTCATGAAGGCCGTTGAGGCCTATTCGTGGTGCCTGGAGTATCCCGAGGCGCTGGTGCGGCTCTACCCAAGCTGCCAGGTGTCGGAGGACCGGCCGCCGCGCTTGCTCTTCGTGGTCGAGCGCATGCCTGACGCCTTCCACCGCAAGATCAAGCAGCTCGGCTTCCCCGAGGTCGACTGCGTGGAGTTCCGCCACCTGGAGTTCGACGGCGTTCCCGCGGTCTACTTCGAGTCGCTCCTACGGCTCCGCCGGGCTGTCGTTCCGGCCAGCGCCCGCATGGTCGACCCGGACTCGCTGACGGGCCCAGCCGCCGAGAACGTCATCACGATGAACGGCGCTGCCGCGCGCGCGACCGGCGCCAAGATCCAGAAGCTCCTCACGCAGGCGAGCCCCGACGCGCCCACCGGCGGGCCCCGCGCCGCCGAACGTGTGGTCCCGTCGCGTGAGCCGGCGCCCGTGGTCAGCATGGTCAGCCGACAGGCTGTCGTCACGGCACCGTGGACCGAGCGCCCGCGCCCGGCGGCCGAGCCGGTGATGCTGCGCGAGCCGGAGCCGCTGATGGCCGAGCCCGTCGTCGAAGCTCTCGTCGCCGCGGCGCCGGACCCGATCGTATCGCTGGCCGACGCGGTGGAGACCCTGGAACTCTCGATCGAGCCCGAGGCCACGATCGAGCCGCTGGCACTGCCGGAGATCCCGGCGCCGCCGGCGCGTCCGGTACTGGATGCCGTGCCAGCGATCGCGCCGGCGCACGTGGTGACCGCCACCGCCCCGGCTCCCGAGCGGGTGTCGTTCAAGGATCTCGCGACCGCGCTGCTCGGCGCCACGACCGCGACCCAGGTCGCCCTCAACGAGGCGGTGGCCACCGTGGCGACCGCGCCGACCCTCGCCGAGCCGCTCGTCCTCGAGGCCGCCGTCGAGGCCCTGGCCGCCGAGCCGATCGTGACCGCGCCCCTGGAGCTCATGCTTGAGCCGCGCATTCCCGAGCCGGTCGAGGAGCCGAAGGCGATCGTGCCGGCGGTGGTGATCGAGGAGCGCGTCAAGCCCGTGGAGCCGCCGGCGCTGGTACTCGAGTCTGCGCTGGCCGCCCCGGCGACGGCCTCCCGTGAGCGCGCGGCCGCCGACGCCAAGCCGGCGTCGCCCGCGCTGCCGCAGGGCTTCGAAGGGCTGAAGTTCCCGAACGACGGTGTGCTGACGCGGCAGTGGATGGAGTTCCTCAGCCAGATGTCGGCCGCCAAGTAGGAGGACTGGTGCCCATGCCCGCGGTTTCTCCGAGCGCCGTCGCCCCCGAGGTCCTCCGAGTCCTCGTGGTCGACGACAACGCGTCGCTGTTGCGCTTTCTCGTCTCGGCCTTCTCGGCCAACGGGTGCACGGTGACGCAGGCCGCAGCCGCCGAGCAGGCGCTGACCTTGATCACCGCGCACGCCTTCGATCTCGTCGTGTCCGACATCAAAATGCCGGGGCTGTCGGGCCTGGATCTGCTCCGCGCGGTGAAGGGCAAGCAGCCGGCGACACCGGTCGTGCTCATCACCGGCAACCCCTCGGTCAACTCGGCGGTCTTTGGCCTGCGCCACGGCGCCTACGACTACTTGCCGAAGCCCTTCTCGATCCGCGAGGTCCAGGAGCTGCTGGTGCGCATCCGGGCCGACCGTCTGAAGTGGGACGGCCAGGTGCCGTTGCCGGCCGGGCTCACGGAGGAGCTGTCGCGCCGGCAGTCCGGCGTGGAGGTGATGTTCCGCATCGGCGACCTGGCCCTACAGGGGCTCGAGACCTCGGCGTTCATGGACGAGGTGCTCGGCCTGATCGGACAGAGCATCAAGAGCGACGCGGCCCTCGTGCTCCTGCGCGACGAGCAGGGCGCCTTCGGCTGCAGCCAGCAGGGCGCCGGCCCGCTGGTGACGCGGCTGCTGACGTCACTGCAGCGGTCATTCGAGGATATGGTCGCCGGCGGCAGACGCGAGACGCTCGGTGTCACCATCGCCGGCGAGCCGCTCGAAGCGATGGCGGCCGTCATCCCCGGGGTGGGGCACACCATGGGCATCGTGTGCCTCGCCCGCGAGGCGACCACCGGCGGTTTCCTGCCGGACGAGCGCGACATGCTGCTGGGCTACGCCCAGAGCACGGCCGTGGCGCTGCAAAAGCTGATCTTGCGCGAGAACGTCGAGCGCAACCTCGTCGACACCATCACGGCCTTCGTCAACGCCATCGAGTCCAAGGACCGGTACCTCAAGGGTCACTCCGCCCGGGTGGCGCTCTACGCCGCCGAGATCGCGCAGACGATGGGCATGACGCTGGAGATGGTGGAAGTGGTCCGGCGGGGGGCGATGCTGCACGACCTCGGCAAGCTGTCCATCATGGACACGATCTTGCGGAAACCCGAGCGGCTCACCGCCGAGGAGTTCACGATCATCAAGAGCCACCCGGTGGTCGGGGCCAAGATCCTCGAGCCCCTGCGATTCCTGGCCCGCGAGACGTGCGCGGTCCGTCACCACCACGAGCGGTGGGACGGCACCGGCTATCCCGACGGCCTGCGGGCTGAGGACATCCCGATCGTCGCGCGGGTGGTCACGGTAGCCGACGTCTTCGACGCGATCACCTCGAACCGGCCGTATCGCACGGCGCTCGCGCTGGGTGAGGCCCGCGAGGAGATCTCGCGCGGCGTCGGCTCGCACTTCGACCCGGCGGTGGTCGAGGCTTTCCTCAGGGTCCCGCTGGAGCGTCTGGAAGAGATCACCCGGCACTACGAAACGCTCACGAGCGGCAGCGCGACCGACTCGCCTGCGTTGGCCCAGGCGAATTGAGCCCGGCCAAGACCAAGATCCTGATCGTCGACGACGCCGGTCCGGTCGTCGTCCTGTGCGTCAACGTCCTCCAGGCGCTCGGGTACGCCGTCAAGGGCGCCAACCGCGGCGAGACCGCAGTGGAGTTGATGCGAAAAGAACCATTCGATTTGATGGTCCTCGACTACAAGATGCCCGGGATGACCGGGTTCGAGGTCTTTCAGCAGGCCCGCACGCTGCACCCCGGCATGGCCGTGGTGCTGGTGACAGGTCACGGCACCCCCGAGATCATCGATGAAGCCAACCGCATGGGTTTTCACGCGATTCTCCTCAAGCCGTTCACGTCCGACGAGCTGCGCGGGACTGTGGAGAAGGTCCTGGCGGATCGCGCCTGACGGGAGGCTATGATGCACCCACGGACCAGCGCGCACGCCGATGCCCCGGTCCCGGCGGAGGTGGTCATGGGGTCTCTGCAGGGCGGGTTCCAGTGGACGATCGACCGGATGCTGTCGATCGGCTACGGGCTCGTGTACGACTATATTTTCGAGCAGTTCGCCCCTTACCAGCGGCTGCAGGCCGAGGTGCTGGAGCTGGTGGAGACGGCGGCCAAGGCCACCTCGCCTGACCGGCGCGCGTTCCAGGTGCTCGACGTGGGCTGCGGTCCTGGCAATCTCACGTTCGTACTGGCCGAGGCTGGCTTTTCGGTGCTCGGCCTCGAACCGTATGGCGCGCTGGTCGAACTCGCGCGAGAGAAGCGCCGGGCCAAGCGCTTGGCCAATCTCGCGTTCACGCAGGGTGACCTGCCGACCGCGACGCTGCGCGACGGATCGTTCGACCAGGTCGTGAACGTCCATTCCCTCTACGCGCATGCCGATCCCCAGGCCGTGCTCACTCACGCGTGGCGCGTGCTCAAGCCCGGCGGCCACGCGATCTTCGTCAATCACACCGGTGCGGTCCGCCCGCGTGCCACGTTCCAGGAGCTACGCCAGGCCGAGGGAACGGCCGCGGCACTGCGCTGCCTGCTGCTCTGGCTGTTCCCGCACTGGCTGTTCGAGGCGACCCGACGCCGGGTCGGCCCGCACTACTGGAACGAGACGACCTTCGGCGCCAACCTGCGGACGGCCGGATTCACCGTCCTCGAGACACGGCGGACCTTCCTCAACGGCGCCAGCGTTCTGGTGCTGGCCAAGAAGGAGAGCGAGGCGTAGCCCGTGGGGCGCAAGTCTTCCGGCTCGGCGGCATCGCCGGCCTCCACGGGCCTGCTGGCTCCTCCGGTCGGTGGAGCCACGGGGGCGCACATGCCGTTCCAGCCCGCGGTTGAACGGCTGATCGCCGTCGGCTACGGTCTCACCTACGACGCGATCGTCCGCGGGTTCCAGCCCTACGAAGCGCTCGTCGACGAGGTCATCGGGCTGGTCGAGCGCGGAGCGCGGCCGGGTGCGCCGGCGGCCACGCGCGTACTGGATGTATCGTGCGGCATCGGCACGGTGGCCGCACGTCTCGCCCGGCGGGGCTGGACGGTCGTCGGGGTCGATGCGGTGCAGCATCTCGTCGACGTCGCCCGGCGTCATCATCGTGATACCGACCTGTCGTTGAGTTTCCAGCATGCCGACCTCGCGCGCGACGCGACGCCGGCCGGTGGCGGCTTCGACGTGCTCGTCAGCATGCACACGCTCTACTGGCACCCGGACCCCGCCGCCCTGCTGGCCGCCTGCCGACGCGCCCTCAAGCCGGGCGGCCACATCGTGTTCCTCACCTACGCGCGCCGAGCGCACGTCCTGCGCACGTTCGCCGAGGTCCGGCGCCGGCGCGGCTGGTGGGCGGCGATTCGCGCGCTGCGCTGGCTGCTCCCGACCGCACTCTTCGACGCGTTCCGGGGCGTCCGTCCCCGCTATCTGAACCGCGAGCAGTTCGATGCCGTCCTCCGCGCCGCGGGGTTCGAGATTCTCGAGCGCCGCGAGACGTTCCTGGCTGGAATCAGCCTCCTGGCGTGGGTGCGGGTCGCCAATCCTGAGCGCGAGTCCAGGGGCTGATCAGTTTCTCGCCGTTCGTGTCACCTCGACCTGATCAGTCGTTAAGGAATCACCCGGGAGACCGCAGTTTGAGGGGGCGCCTGAGGCAATCTTATCTTTATTCCCAATAGGTTATGGATCGGTCGCGTAGTTTGGTACTGAGCTTGCTGTAGTAGTTGATCCCGCCCAAGCGGGCCATTGAAGCCTCGCACCGGCGAGCGACGTTGGAGCGCGGAGAACGGAGAGCAAGATGAAGCCGACATCAAAGCGGATCGTCGCCATTCTGGGATTGGTGGGTGTCGCCGTTGCTAGCGCGCCGGCCCTGGCCCGTGCGAGCGACGCGACCCTTTATGAGCTGACCGAGAACATGAAGCTGGTGCAGAGGAATCAACGGCATCGTCCGCCGGTCGCCCGTCGCCTCGCCACCTCGGCGATCACCGGTGTGGCCGTGCCCGGGACGCCGCTGTGCCCGAGCGCGGATCTGCAGAGCGGTCCGGCCGGTTGCGCGGTCAACGTGCTCGGCAGTGACAACGTCAGTCTCACCACCGGCCTGGGCACGCTCGATGGCAACTTCGCGACGGTCATCCAGGGTGACAACCCCGTGGACGGGCCGGAGGCCGTGGTGCTCAAGGGCGAGTTCCACGGGCAGATGGATTTCTCGCCGGCGATCCTGCACGACATCCCGTTCGGCACCGTCGTCGGCAAGGTGAAGGCGGACCGGGGCCGCAATCGCAATTTCACGGGCGTCTTCCGGCTGCCCTTCGCGGGCAACTTCGAGACCGAGGTCGAGGTCGCGCCCGGAGTGAAGATGAAGCTGACCCTGCGCCAGATCTTCTGCCCGTTGACCCCGAACCCGAACCCCTACGCAGCGGCGCTCTACGGCGGTGTCGACCTTGCCTACCTCGACAACGTCGAGGCGGCGGGGACCCCGGCCGGCCGCTGCCTGGACATCCAGCCGAACGAGCTGTCGCTGGGTGCTCCGCTCGTCCGCTTTGATATCGACTTCTAGGAAACGCTCCTGACCATGAGCGCCGTCGATGCGGGGATGCACGAGGGTACGGCGACGCCGGCAGCCGACCGGACCACGACCGGTCCGGAACGGCTCCGACTCGCCGGTCCCCTCACTGCCGTGACGGCCCCGGCGTTGCGCGCACAGATCCGGCAGGCCGTGGCTGATGGCCGGACGCGCCAGGTGATCGACCTGCGAGCGGTGACGGCGCTGGACGCGGCCGGCATCGCGGCCTTGCTCGAAGCGCGTCGTGTGCTCGAGGCACAGCCCAGTGGCACGCTGGCGCTGCGCGCCAATGACGTGGTGTGCCGGGCGCTCAAGGACACGGGGACGATCACCGCCTTCGCGCTCTGGACCGGTCCCGGAATGTGATCTCGGTGGAGCACCAGGGGCCTGACGCCCCCTCCCAATCGACGCCGCCCCGCGAGCGCGGCAGCGTCATCTCCCGCGGCACCAGGGTCTATCTCCGGACATTCACGCCGGCAGATCTCGACCATCTCTCCGCGTGGGTCGACGACCCGTTCCTCGAACGCATGGTCGGCAGCGAGTTCTTGCAGTCCTACAAGCATGTGTGGGACAAGTCGCCGGCCTTCTTCGAGGCGGTCCTGACCGATCCCACCCAGATCGTGCTGGTCATCGAGGCCCACCGGGGCTGGACCAAACCGGTGGGGGTGGTGCGCCTCTTCAACATCCACCTGCTGGAGGGTTACGCCTTCCTGGAGACGATCATCACCGACGTGCGAGCAATGAAGCGGGGTTTCGGGGTCGAAGCAGGTAAACTCATTTCTTACTATGGCGTGGACGTGCTCGGCCTGCGTCGCATCGAAGCCAAAGTCTACGAGTACAACGTGCTCAGCATGAACTCCCTCCGGCGCAACGGGTTCCGGCAGGAGGGGATCCTCCGCCAGGCCGGCTTCGACGGCGAACGGTACTGGGACCTGGTGATCTTCGGGATCCTCAAGGAGGAGATCGAAGCGCAGCGCCAGAAGGACAAGGTCTACCTTCCTCTCGATCCGCCCGAGGGGAACGGGCGTGAGCCCTCATAGTCTTCTCCCGCTCGTAGCGTTCTTCCTCAACGTCTCCCTGGCCGGATTGTCGCTGCTGCGCAACCCGGGGAGTCGGCTCAACCGCGTCTTTGCCTATTTCGCGTCCGGGATGGCGCTGTGGAACTTCGGCGTCTTCCTCCTGCGCACGAGCCCCGACGAGTGGACCGCCTACTTCGTCGAGATCGTCATCCACATCGGCGTCATCGCGCTGCCGGCCTTCTACTACCACTTCGTCCTCATCTTCCTCGACAGCACGACCCGTCATCGACCGTCGCTGGTCCTGGCCTACCTGTTGGCCTTCATCTACGAGCTGATCAACCTGTCCGGCTCCCCGTGGTTCATGAGCGGCGTGAAGGCCACGCACTGGGGCTGGGCGCCGGCGACCGGCCCGCTGTACCTGCCGTACCTGCTCGCCTTCAACGGCTTCATGATCTACGGCGTGATCCTCCTCGTGCGGGACCACCGGGGCATCGACTCCAGCTTCCGGCGCAACCGCGGCACGCTGATCATGCTCGGCACCCTGGTGAGCCTGGCCGGTGGCTGGGTCGACTTCGCGCGCTTCATCCTCAGCCGATTCGTGCCGGCCGCCGACTACGTCTATCCGGTCGGCATTCCGGCCAACATGATCTTCGCCCTCATGCTGGGCACGTCCATCGTGCGCTACCGCCTGTTCGCGGTGGCGGTGGCGGTGAAGAAGACGGCCGTCTACGCGCTGGTGGGCACCGTCATCACGCTCGTCCTCGGCGTGGCCACCAAGGTGATCGAGGACTACTTCAACCTGAAGGAAGCCAGCGCGCTGTGGCTGATCGTGCCGGTGGGGGCGGTGATCACGGTGCTGCTGTCGCCGCTGGGCCAGGGGCTCGACGACCGCATCCAGCGGATGATGTTCAGCAAGCGGCAGGGTTGCTACGAGACCCTGCTGCAGATCAGCAAGCGGATGAGCTCCATCCTGAACTTCAACGAGCTGGTCGATACGCTCGTGCACGGACTGGTGCGCGGCATCCCGGCCACCCACGCCACGCTCATGATCCACGACCCCACCACCGGTGCGTTCGTCAACTACCAGGAGGACACCACGGTCGAGGAGGGCTCGGGGATCGAGTCGATCCGCGCCGACAGCCCCATCGCTCAGTGGCTGGTCACGACCGAGGGACTGCTGGTCAAGGAAGAGGTGAAGCTGAACCCCCGCATCGCCCGCTACTTCGAGACGGCCGAGGGCGAGCTAGAAGCGGTCAAGGCCGCGCTGATCGTGCCGCTCAAGGTCGAGAACAAGCTCAACGGGATCCTCCTCCTCGGCGAAAAGCTGTCGGGCGAGATCTACGACGACCAGGAGCTCGAGGTCCTCCTGCTGCTGGCCACCCAGGCCGCCATCTCGCTGGAGAACGCGCGGCTCTACGAGGGACTGGCCACCTCCAACGCCCGCCTCCTCGAGGCCAGCCGTCTCAAATCGCAGTTCCTCGCCAACATGTCGCACGAGCTGCGGACCCCGCTGAACTCGATCATCGGCTTCTCCAAGGTCCTGCTCAACCGTCTCGACGGCGACCTCACGGAGCGGCAGGAGGCGTACGTCCGTTCCGTCCACAACTCCAGCCGCCACCTGCTGGAGCTGATCAACAGCATCCTCGACTTCTCCCGCATCGAGGCCGGCAAGTTCGAGATGCGTCCGGAGAAGTTCGACCTGCACGACGTGGTCGAGGAGTGCATCGAGTCCTCGATGCCGCTGGTCCGGGACAAGCGCGTGAAGATCGAAAAGGACATGCCGGTCGAGCTGCCGATGGTCCACGCTGACCGCATGCGGGTCAAGCAGGTGCTGCTCAACCTGCTCTCCAACGCCATCAAGTTCACGCACAGCGGCCACGTGCTGGTGCAGGTCCGGCCCGAGCCCGAGGCCCTGCACGTCTCCGTGGCCGACACCGGCATCGGCATCTCGCCCGGCGACCTGCAGCGGCTGTTCGAGCCGTTCCAGCGCCTGGACAATCCGCTCGCTCAGCAGGCTGACGGCACCGGGCTCGGCCTGGCCATCAGCAAGAAGTTCGTCGAGCTGCATCGTGGCCGGATCTGGGCGGAGAGCCGCGAGAGCCAGGGCTCGACCTTTCACTTCACCCTGCCGCTGACCCCGGCGCAGGGGTAAAGGACACCCCATGCCCGCTCCCATCATTCGCCGCGACGGGAAGAAGCCCAAGATCCTCTACATCGAGGACAACCCCGAGAACCGCATGCTGGTCCGCGCCATCATGGAGGCCGACGGCTATACGATCGTCGACGCCGAGGACGGGCTCTCCGGCATCGAGGCGGCGGTGCGCGAGGAGCCGGCCCTGATCCTGCTCGACGTGAACCTGCCGGGCATCGACGGCTACGAGGTGGTGGCGGTCATCAAGTCGTTCCCAGCCTTCGCCAACACACCGGTCGTCGCGCTGACCGCTTACGCGATGGAAGGCGACCGCCAGCGCACGCTGGTGGCCGGGTGCGACGGCTATATCCAGAAACCGATCGACGTCGATACCTTCCCCCGCCAGGTCGAGGAATTCCTGCACGGCAAGCGCGAGCAGGTCGAGGAGCGCGAGCAAGGCGTCTATCTCCGCGAGCTGAACCAGCGCCTCGTCTACCGGCTGGTCAATCAGGTGGAGGAGCTCAAGCGCCTCAACCAGCACTTCGTGCGCCGCGCCACCCAGCTCGCCGATCTCCACCGCGCGGTGCAGGACATCACCTCCGAGGTCGGCGCCCGCGCCATGCTCGAGCAGCTGTTGCCGGCCCTGTCCAAGGCGCTCGGCACCCGCAGCCTGTCCGTCGAGCTGCCGGACGCGGACGTCAAGGTGGCGGTGACCGGTGACGAGACCGAGCGGCCGCGCAGCGTGCTGGCCGGGACGGGCCTGGCCACCGGCGAGGACTGGGCCGAGGCCGACTGGACGCTGGCGCTCACGGTGCGGGGCCGGCCCCTCGGCGTGATGACGGCCCGCCACACCCTGCCGCCCGGCGCCAAGGCCGACGAGGAGCAACTGCTGAACATCGTGGCCAACCAGGTCGCCATCGCGGTGGAGAACGCCCGCTTGTTCCACGGCGTCGCCCAGCGCGCGGCCGAGCAGCAGAGCCTCGTCGAGGCCGGCCACCTGCTGGCCTCCTCGCTGCGCCTCGCCGACGTCCTGCAGCGCTTCACCGAGCTGGTGCGCTCGCGCATCTACCTGGACGTCGTGCGGATCTGGCTCGAAGAGGGTCCCGGCGAGTACCGGCTGCACGCCCAGGCGGGGCTGGCCGAGCAGCCAGGCGACCGGCGCGGGCGGTTCGAGCCGGGCGAGGGCATCGTCGGCTGGGTCATGGAGCACCTGACGCCGCTCGTGATCGCCGACCTGCCGGTCGATCCACGCCTCAAAGAGCGCCAGTGGGCGCAAGCCGAGGGGCTCATGTCGCTCGTCGCGGTGCCGCTCCTGCTGGAGGAGGCACCGGTCGGCGTGCTGGTCGGCCTCTCCCGTCAGCGCCGCGAGTTCGGGGCCGACGAGGTCGCGCTGGTCCAGGCCCTGGCGACGTCGGCCGCGGTGGCCATCCGCAATGCGCGCCTGTACGAGGAGACGCAGCGCCGCCTGCAGTACAACGAGACGCTAGTGGCGGTCAGCCAGGCCATCGGCTCCACGCTCGATCTCACCGAGATCCTCCGTCGGGCCACCCGCGAGATGGTGCGCACGCTCCGCGGCGACATGGGCGTCGCGTGGCTGCTGGCGCCCGACCGCGCGCGCTTCGTGCCGCTGGTCGGCTATCGCATTCCCAAGGAGCTCCTGGGCGTGACGGCGGCGTCGAGCCTCAAGCTCGACGATCCGGTGGTCACCGCGCTGATGGCGGCCAAGGGGCCGATCGCCGCCTCCGACAGCCAGGCCGAGGCCTGGAGCGGGATGGCGGCTTCGCAGGTCGTGGAGCACAAGTCGATGCTCATCCAACCGATCTTCTGGAAGGACGAGCTGATCGGCGGATTCTCCATCCTGTGGCTCACCCAGGCCCATCGCTTCGCCGCCGAGGAGCTGCGGCTGGCCGAGGGCATCGCGCTGCAGGGCGCGCTGGCCATCGAGAACTCGCGCCTGTTCGAGGGCGTCAAGCAACAGATGGCCGAGCTCAAGCAGACCCAGGCCCAGCTCGTGCAGTCCACGAAGCTGGCCGCCATCGGCGAGCTGGCCGCCAACATCGCGCATGAGATCAACAATCCCCTCACCACCGTGCTGGGCTTCGCCTCGTTCATCGCCGAACGCCTGCCCGCCGACGACCCGATGCGCGAGGAGCTCGGCCTCATCCAGGAGGAGGCCTCGCGCGCGCGTGACATCGTGCGCGACCTGCTCCAGTTCAGTCGCCAGCGCGACTTCATGCCCGAGCCGTCCGACGTCAGCGCCGTCATCGAGCAGGTGGTGGGGATGGTCCGCCGCCAGGGCGCCCTGAACGCGGTCACCGTGACCGAGGCGCACGCCGAGGACCTGCCGATGGTCGAGATGGACGTGTCGCGCATCAAGCAGGTGTTCCTCAACATCATCAACAACGCCGTCTACGCGATGAAGGGCGGCGGTTCGCTCACGATCCGCACCAGCCTCGACGGCGGCACGCTGAGGATCGCCTTCGAGGACACCGGGCCCGGCATCCCGGCCGAGATCCTGGGTCGCATCTTCGATCCGTTCTTCACGACCAAGCCGGAGGTGAGCGGCACCGGTCTCGGCCTGTCGGTCAGCCTCGGCATCGTGCAGAGCCACGGCGGGACGATCGACGTGCAGAGCGAGCTCGGGAAGGGCACGACCTTCACGGTCACCCTGCCCATCACCCACGATCGCGACGACCTCGACGAGGTCACCCCCAAAACATAGCTCGGCTCGTTCGGGAAAAGTCGTAGCGCGCATGACCGACGGGCGCCTCGGCTTCGCCGGGGCGCCCCGAGCGCTGGGGGGGGCCATCTCGGGGCCCCCATGTTTCTAGACGAGCGTGGTGGCGACCTGGGCGGCGCCGAGCAGCGGCGCCCGGGGATTGAGCGCGACGCAGACGGGGATCGCCTCCATCAGCGGGCCGAGACGGCCCTTGTCGCGGAAGGCGGCCACGAACGCGCCGGTCGTCAGCCGCGGCAGGATGCGCGGCGCGATCCCGCCCCCCACGAAGACGCCGCCCACCGCCATCGCCTTGAGCGCCAGGTTCCCCGCCTCGGCACCGTAGACCGACACGAAGATGTCCAGCGCCTTGACGCACATCGAATCACTCTCGGCCAGGGCCATCTCGCTGACGATCGCGCTGGGGTCGCCGGCCCGCATGCGCTCGGCGACCTGGGCCGACTCCCTGGCCCATCCGGTGTCGCGCAGGAAGCGGTAGACGTTGAAGAGCCCGGGGCCGGACAGGATGCGCTCGAGCGAGACGCGGCCGAACTCCTTGCGGAGAAACCGCAGCAGATCCTCCTCGACGTCATCACGGGGCGCGAAATCCCCGTGACCGCCCTCGCTGGCGATGACGATTCGGCGGTCGCCGTCCTGGACGATGAGGGCCTCGCCCAGCCCGGTGCCGGCCGCGATCAGCACCATGTGCCCCTGACGTGGAGTGCCCGGCTGCAGCGTCCGCAGCTCGGCCTCGGGCAGGCTCAGCACGCCGTGAGCGGCAACCTCCAGATCGTTGAGGAGCTTCACCCGCGGAGCCGGGATCGCGGAGGCGAGCGCGTGCTCGTCGATGACCCACGGCAGGTTGGTGGCCACGCAGCGACCGTCGACCACGGGCCCGGCCACCCCCAGGCAGACCCCCTCGATCTTCGGCCGCGGGCCGGCCGAGAGGAAGCGCTCGATGGCGGCCTCGAGCGTCGCGAACCCGCGGCTGGATAGCGTATCCTCCCGGACGAGCACCGGACCCCGCGCGGTCTTGTCGAAGAGTGCGAGCGCGGTCTTGGTGCCGCCGACGTCGCCGGCGAGGACGATCACTTCTGGGTGCCGGCGTAGATGCCCATGATCGTGCCCAGGAACTTCACCGCGTCCGGCTTCTTGCGCTGGAACGAGTTGCGGCCGATGATCGAGCCGAAGCCGCCGCCGTCACGGATGGCGCGCACCTCGTCGTAGACCTGCTCGTCGCTGGTCGTCGGACCGCCCGAGAAGATGACCACGCGACGGCCATTGAAGGTGGACTGCACGACGTGACGCACGCGCTCGGCCAGCGTCCCGACCTTCACGCCCTCGGTCTCGTACACCTTCTTGGCGGGGGCCTGCTCCAGGTGCGCCGAGGGCAGCTTCACCTTGACGATGTGAGCGCCGAGCTGGGCCGCGATGTGGGCGGCGTAGGCGGTCACGTCGATGCCGGTCTCGCCCTCCTTGGAGAGGCCGGAGCCGCGCGGGTACGACCACACCACCACGACGAGGCCGTTGGCCTTGGCCTCCTCGGCCAGCTCGCGGAGCTTCGTGTACATGTCCAGGCGGTGGGTCGAGCCGGGGTAGATCGTGTAGCCGATCGCGACGCAGCCGAGCCGCAGCGCGTCGCGCACCGAGCCGGTGATGGCCTGGATCGGGTCCTTCTCCTCGTAGAGCACGTCGTGGTTGTTGAGCTTGAGGATGAGCGGCACCTGGCCGGCGAACTCGCGAGCGCCCGCCTCCAGGAAGCCCAGCGGCGCCGCGTAGGCACTGCACCCCGTGTCGATCGCCAGCTGGAAGTGGTAACGCGGATCGTAGCCGGCCGGGTTGGGCGCGAAGCTGCGGGCCGGCCCGTGCTCGAAGCCCTGGTCGACCGGCAGGATGACCATGCGCCCGGTGCCGCCCAGGGTGCCGGCCGATAGCATGCGGGCCAGGTTGGTCAGCGTTCCCGGGCTGTCGCTGCCGTACCAGCTGAGGATCTCGCGCACGCGCTCCGTCGTCGTCACTTCGTCTCCTCCTTCGTCGCTACGAGTACTTGCCGGTGTAGAAGTCCTCGGCCAGCCGCACGTCCTCGGCGCTGCCGATCAGCAGCGGCACGCGCTGGTGCGGTGCCGTCGGCACGAGATCGAGGATGCGGGCCCGCCCGGTGGACGCCGCGCCACCGGCCTGCTCGATGATCCACCCCATCGGCGAGGCCTCGTACATCAGCCGCAGCTTGCCGCTGCTCTGCTTGCCGCTGCCCGCCGCGTCCTCGGGGTACAGATAGATGCCGCCCTCCAGCAGCGTCCGATGCACGTCGGTGACCAGCGACCCGGCGTAGCGAGCAGTGTAGGGTCGTCCGGTCGGGACGTCGATCTGGCGCACGTGCTCGACGAATCGCCGTATCCCGTCGGGCCAGCGGGTGAAGTTGCCGTCATTGACGCTGTAGGTCCGGCCGCGGGCGGGCATCCTGAGGTTCGTGTGCGTGCGGACCCACGCCCCGCTCGCGCGGTCCACCGTGAAGCCGTGCACGCCGGCGCCGGTGGTCATCACGAGAAGGGTCGAGGGGCCGTACATGATGTAGCCGGCCGCCGCCTGCGTCGTGCCCGGCTGCAGGACGTCGGCCCGCGCGTGGTCGGGCCCGCCCCCGCGCTTCTTCAGAATCGAGAAGATCGTGCCGACGATGCCGTTGACGTCGAGGTTGGAGGAGCCGTCCACCGGGTCGAAGCACACCACGAAGCCGGCGCCGGCGCAGTGCTCGGGGCGGTGGCGGATCTCCTCCATCTCCTCCGACACCTGGGTGCACGCGCGCCCCGTCGCGTCCAGCGCCGCGACGACCACGTCGTTGGCCCACACGTCCAGCTTCTTGACCTTCTCGCCCTGGACATTGGTCTCGCCCGTGGTTCCGAGCTGTCCGATCAGCGCCGCCCGGGCCAGCTCGTCGGCGATCTTCACGCCGGCCGCCGCCATCGCCCGGACCAGCGCGCCGAGGGCGGCGGCGTCGGGGCCGCGACCGGTGGCGAGGTGAGCGTCGAGCGTGATCACTCGCCGCTCTGCTCGATGAGCTTGGCGACCAGGCCTGTCCACCCCGTCTGATGGTTGGCGCCGATCCCGCGGCCCTCGTCGCCGTGGAAGTACTCGTAGAAGAGGATCAGGTCGCGCCAGTGCGGATCCTGCTGGAAGCGCTCGGAGTCACCGTAGATGGGCCGGCGGCCGTCACGGCCACGCAGGAATAGTCGCGTGAGGCCACGCGACAGCTCGGCCGCGACCTCCCACAGGTTCAGCAGGCGGCCGGATCCGGTCGGGCACTCGACCTTGAGATCGTCGCCGTAGAAGTGGTGGAACTGCTGCAACGACTCGATGAGCAGGTAGTTCACCGGGAACCAGATGGGCCCCCGCCAGTTCGAGTTGCCGCCGAACAGCCCGGTGCCCGACTCGGCCGGCTCGTAGTCGACGCGGTGCTCGGTGCCGTCCACCGACATCACGTAGGGATGCTCGCGGTGCCAGCGCGAGAGCGCGCGGATGCCGTAGGGCGAGAGGAACTCCTCGCGGTCGAGCATGTAGCCGAGCACGCGGAGCAGCTGGGGCCGCCGCACGATCGACAGCAGGCGACGGATGCCGCCGCCGGGGCCCACGGTGGTCGTGACGTGGCTGCGGAACTCCGGACGGTTGTCGATGAACCACTGCATGCGCCGCCGGAAGCCGGGCAGCCGGTCGATGATCTCGGGCTCCAGCGTGGTCACCGCGAACAGCGGGATGAGCCCGACCATCGAGCGCACCTTGAGCTGCCGGATGTCGCTGGGCATGTGGAGGATGTCGTAGTAGAAGCCGTCCCCCTCGTCCCACAGCGTCATGCCGTTGCCGCGCTCGTTCATCGCCATCGAGATGTAGACGAAGTGCTCGAAGAACTTGGAGGCGACGTCCTCGTAGGCCGGGTTCTCGGCGGACAGCTCCAGCGCGATGGCCAGCATGTTCAGGCAGTACATGGCCATCCAGGAGGTCCCGTCCGACTGCTCCAGGTGGCCGCCACCCGGCAGCGCCGCCGACCGGTCGAACACGCCGATGTTGTCGAGGCCGAGGAAGCCCCCCTCGAACACGTTGTTACCGGAGGTGTCCTTGCGGTTGACCCACCAGGTGAAGTTCAGCAGGAGCTTCTGGAACGCGCGTTCGAGAAACAACCGGTCGGCCACGCCGGACACGCGGCGGTCGATCTTGTACACGCGCCACACCGCCCACGCGTGGACGGGCGGATTCACGTCGCCGAACGCCCACTCGTAGGCGGGGATCTGGCCGTTCGGATGCATGTACCACTCGCGCAGGAACAGGATCAGCTGCGACTTGGCGAACTCCGGATCGATCATCGCCAGCGGAATGGTGTGGAACGCCAGGTCCCAGGCGGCGTACCACGGGTACTCCCACTTGTCGGGCATCGAGATGACGTCCTCGTTGTACAGATGCCCCCACTCGTGGTTGCGCCCCTGCCAGCGTGGCGCGGCCGGGGTCGGCTCGGTGCGATCGCCGGTCAGCCACCGCTTGATGTCGAAGTGGTAGAACTGCTTGCTCCACAGCAGTCCGGCGAAGGCTTGGCGCATCACCCGCCGGGTGTCCTCGGAGCCCGCGGTGCCCTCGAAGCGCGCGTAGAACTCGTCGGCCTCGCGCACACGCTCGGCCAGCGTGGCGTCGAAGGCCTTGCCGAACGGATCCTTGCTGGGGGCGATGTCGGACAGGCGCAGGGCCACCGTGATCGTCTCGCCGGGGTTCAGGCGCAGGCGATAGTGGGCGGCCGCCTTCGTCCCCACCCGGGCCGGATTCACCGCGTCCAGCCGCCCGCCGACGACGTAGTCGTCGAAGGCGTCCTTGACGTACGCCGACGGGTTGGGCACGCCCCACAACCGCCGCTTGTTCGTGTCGTTCTCGGTGAACAGCAGCTCGGCGGCGCCCTCGACGCTGAGCCAGCGGCGACCGAGCGAGAGATGCTCGGCCTCGATCACGCGCCACCCAGGACGCGAGGCGCTCTCCCGGATGCGCGGGCGGGGCGTGCCGGGATCCCACGACCACGTGTTCCGGAACCACAGCGTGGGCAGCAGGTGCAGCGGCGCCGCCTCGGGCCCGCGGTTGGTGACGGTGATCCGGATCAGGATGTCGTCGCTCGACGCCTTGGCGTACTCGACCATCACGTCGAAGTAGCGATCGCCATCGAACACGCCGGTGTCGAGCAGCTCGTACTCGGGCTGGCGCCGGTCACGCCGGCGGTTCTCCTCGCCGAGCTGGGCGTAGGGAAACGCCGCCTGCGGGTACTTGTACAGCCACTTCATGTACGAGTGCGTCGGCGTGGAGTCGAGGTAGAAGTAGTACTCCTTGACGTCTTCGCCGTGATTGCCCTCGTTGCCGGTGAGCCCGAAGAGGCGCTCCTTGAGGATGGGGTCGTGCTCGTTCCAGAGGGCCAGCGCGAAGCAGAGCCGAGCGTGGTTGTCGCTGATGCCCGCCAGGCCGTCCTCACCCCAGCGGTAGGCCCGCGAGCGGGCGTGCTCGTGCGGGAAGTACTCCCAGGCGGTGCCGTGAGGGCTGTAGTCCTCGCGAACCGTGCCCCACTGCCGTTCACTCAGGTAGGGGCCCCACCGGCGCCAGTACGCCGAGCGTTCCTGGGATTCCTTGAGGCGTCGCTCCTCTGCGTTCATCCCCGCCCGGTCATCCCCCCGCGGCCCGTCACGGCCCAGTCCGATGAGTCTGCGGCGACGATGGGCTCTGAGTCAACCTACCGTTAACTCCTTGACTCCCCCCATCGCTTGCCAAATAGTAAGCAGACTCGTCCGGGATTCGATGGGGTCCCGGCGACCGGAGGGCTTGGTTGGTCCAATACGTCGTCTCCCGGCTGCTCTGGCTGATCCCGACGATCCTCGCCATGGCCCTGGTGACGTTCCTGGTCATGCACGCGACGCCGGGTAGCCCGCTGGATCCGATCGCCGAGGGGGCCAATCCGCTCTCCCCGGAGGCGCAGAAGGTGCTGGCGGCGCACTACGGCCTCGACAAGCCGCTCTGGCAGCAGTTCGGCGTTTTCATCACCAACGCTGTCCGCGGCGATTTCGGCTTCTCGTTCGTCTACAAGACCCGTACGGTGGCCGAGATCCTGAGAGAGACGTTCCCCATCTCGCTCTTCCTCGGCTCGATGGCGCTCGTGCTCGCGGTCACCGGCGGCCTCACGCTCGGCATCCTGGCCGCCGTCTACCAGAACCGAGGGTGGGACTACGTCTCGGTCTCGCTCGCCACGGTGGGCGTGGCGGTCCCCAACTTCGTCCTGGCCGTGTTCCTGATCATCCTGTTCTCGTTCGTGGTGCCGCTCTTTCCCACCGGTGGCTGGGACTCGCCGAACACGTGGGTACTGCCGACGGTGACGCTGGCCCTGGCCCCGATGGGCATCATCGCGCGCTTCACGCGGGCCAGCATGCTGGAGGTCATCCGCGCCGACTACACGCTGACCGCGCGGGCCAAGGGACTGAGCGAGATGCCGGTGATCTTCAAGCACGCGCTCAAGAACGCCCTGATCCCGGTCGTCACGCTGCTGGGCCCGCTCTTCGCCGCGGTGGGAACCGGATCGTTCTTCGTCGAGTCTATCTTTCGAGTGCCGGGCATGGGCCGCTTCTTCGTCCTCTCCATGACCGGCCGTGACTACCCGATGATCATGGCCGTCGTGCTGAGCTACGGCGTCTTCCTGGCCGTCATGAACCTGGTCGTCGACCTGGCCTATGGCGTTCTCGACCCCCGGATCCGGTACTAGCGTCAGCGCCGGGCCGCGCCCGCTGGCCGACCCCGACGGCGCCCGGGCGCCGAGCCTGGTCGGCGCCGAGCCGGTCGGCAACACCCGCTCCTCCAGCCTGTGGCGCGACGGGGTGCGGCGTCTGCTCCGCAACCGGCTGGCCATGGCGGGCGGGATCGTGATCGTGCTGCTGTGCCTGATCGCGATCTTCGCCGAGGTACTGGCGCCCCGACCGTACACGAAGACTAACTTCATGCGGTTGAACGAGTCCCCGTCGCGCGACTATCCGCTCGGCACCGACCAGCTCGGCCGCGACCTGCTCTCGCGCATGATCTATGGGGCGCGGAT
Organism: Methylomirabilia bacterium; assembly: GCA_041499965.1. Classification (GTDB taxonomy): domain Bacteria; phylum Methylomirabilota; class Methylomirabilia; order Rokubacteriales; family CSP1-6; genus AR5. The sequence continues at coordinate 23,582 of JBGQLG010000004.1, read as the reverse complement.
CTCGATGATCGTCGGGCTGGGCGCCCAGGTCTTCGTCGTGGTCATCGGCGTGCCGATCGGCGCCCTGTCAGGCTACCTGGGTGGACGCGCCGACGTGGCCATCACACGCTTCATCGACGTGATGTACGCCTTCCCGCGGCTGCTCTTCGTCATCCTCGTCATGTCGATGCTCGGCGCCGGACTCACGAACATCTTCATCGCCATCGGTCTCACCGGCTGGGTGGGCATCGCCCGGCAGACGCGTGCCCAGGTGCTGGTCATCCGGGAGAAGGAGTACGTCGACGCCGCCCGCGGCCTCGGCGCCGGCTTCGTGCGGCTGCTGGGCCGTCACATCCTGCCCAACGCGCTCACCCCCATCGTCGTCGCGGTCACCTTCGGCATCCCCGAGGCGATCTTCACCGAGGCGGCGCTCTCGTTCATCGGGGTCGGCATCAACCCGCCCACGCCCTCGTGGGGCCAGATGGTCGGCGAGGGGCAGCAGTTCATCCGGTCGTACTGGCATCTCTGCGTGTTCCCGTCGATCGCGATCGCCGTCACCATGCTCGCCTTCACGTTCTTCGGTGACGGGGTGCGCGACGCCCTCGATCCGAAATTGAAGTAGCCATTCCACCCCAGGAGGATTCCATGACGCGTCCCCGGATCTCCGATGCGCAGCTGGATCTGCTGGCCGAGCGCCTGAGCGCGGCCGGTGTCGGTCGCCGCGATTTCCTGAAAGTCGCCGCGGGCCTCGCCGCCCTCGGCGCGGCCGGCTTCAACGCCCGGCCCGCTTCGGCCGCACCCAAGCTCGCCGCCGGCGAGAAGCTCGCCAAGGAGCAGCACCTGCGGATCGGTGGCGGCGGCTGGTGGCAGAACGATCCCTCGAGCCACGACTACAACAAGGATCTGTACTGCTCCGGCGTCCCCGCACTCTGGGCGGGCCTCATGAAGTTCAACGCCGATTTCCAGCCGGTCCCCTACGTGGCGGAGAAGGTCGCGTCCAACGCCGAGGGGTCGGTGTGGACGTTCACCATCCGCAAGGATTCCAAATGGTCTGACGGCTCGCCGTGCACGGCCAAGGACTTCGAGTGGTCGTGGAAGCGCCAGATGGACCCGGCCAGCAAGAACCCGTACTCGAGCTATTTCTACGACATCAAGGGCGCGGAGGCCTTCAACAAGAGCAAGGTCCCCGACGCCTCCCAGGTCGGCGTCGTCGCCAAGAACGACTGGACGCTGGAGGTCACGCTGGAGGGGCCGCGCGGCTATTTCCCGGTGCTCTCCGCGTACCTCGCCGCGCTCCCCGCCCACCGGCCCTCGGTCGAGAAGCACGGCGACAAGTGGACGGAGGCCGCCAACCTGGTCTGCAACGGGCCCTTCACCCTCGAGGCGTGGGAGCACAACAAGTCCATGGTGCTCCGCAAGAACAAGCACTTCTTGAACGCCAAGGACATGACGCTGGACAAGGTGACCATCCCGATCGTCTCGGTGCAGTCGGGTGCCCTGCCGTACGAGGGTAACGAGCTCGACATCACCTCCCTGCAGACCGGTGACCTCAAGCGGCTACGCGACGACCCCCGGACCGCGAAGCAGGTGTTCCGGTATCCGTTCCCGGGGACGTGGTACCTCACCCCGCAGGTGACCAAGCCCCCCTTCGACAACGTCAAGGTGCGCCGGGCGATCGCGCACGCGATCGATCGGGAGAACGTGGTGCGCGTCGCCGACGGCTTCGCCGTTCCCGCTCATTCGATGATCCCGCCGGGCTTCCCCGGGGCGGTGGACGACAAGAAGATCCGCGACATCCAGCGCTTCGATCCCAAGGCGGCCCTGGCCGAGCTCAAGGGCACGCCGTTCGAGGGCGGGCGCAACTGGCCCAAGATCACCCTGACCATGCGCGAAGAAGGTTACGGCTCGAAGCCGCTCGCGGAGGCCGTGCAGTCCGTGCTGCTCGAGCACCTCAACATGAAGACGGAGCTCGAGGTGCTGGAGCAGCGCGTCTTCCGTGCCGGCCTCTGGAAGAACGACTACCAGCTGGTCTGGATCCGCTGGTTCATGGACTACCCGGACCCGCACAACGAGTACTTCGACACGTTCTACGGCAAGAAGACGGAGGGCAAGCGCCAGGCCTGGGTCAACGACGCCTTCGACAAGGAGCTCGAGGCGGGACGCGATACGCGCGACGCCAAGAAGCGGCTCGTCAACTACGCCAAGGCCGAAGAAATCATGCAGACGGACGGCGGCTACATCCCGGTGGCCTGGGTGACACGATGGGCAGCGGCCAAGCCTCAGGTGCGTGGACTGGAGAAGAACAAGCTGGGCGAGACCGTCGTCGACGGCAATATCTATTTCGACATGTTCCCTCACATCTACATGGTCGAGAAAGCCTGACCGAAGCGGATCGGGTGGAGCGAGGGGAGCCGGTGACGACCTGTCGCACCGGTCGCCGGCCTCCCCGCTCCCTCCCGGCGCTCTATCGGCACGCAGCCGCCGAGATCTCGCGCTAGCCTCACCCCTCTGGCGCCGACCCCGGCGACGGAGGCATGCTGTCGGCGGTGAACAAGGTCTTCCTCCGCCTGCTGCCCGGTGCGATCCTGCTGCTGACCGCCACGATCGCCCTTCACCCCGCCGGTCTCCGGAACGCGGTGGCGCCGCTCCTGCCCTCGTTCCCGCTGACCGTGCTGGGCGGGGGCATCCTGCTGGCCTGGCGCTTCAACCGCAGCCGCCTCGTGCTCTCGCTGGCCGTGCTGCTCCTCACCGACCGCGCGCTGCTCGCGTGGGCGCCGGCCAGCGGCGCCGGCGGCGAGGTCGGCCGCGCGATCTTCGGCGTGCTGACCGTCCTGGTTCCGCTCGACCTGGCCGCGCTGGCGTGGCTGCCCGAGCGCGGGCTGCTGGCCCGGCCGGGCCGCGTGGCGCTGGTGGGCCTCGGCGCAGAGATCGTGCTGCTGATCCTGCTCTGCCAGCCGCTGTTCCTGCCGCTCACCGGCTGGCTGGATGTCTCACGGGCCCCCGGGCTCGGAGCGCTACCCCAGCCGGCTCTCATCGTCTTCGCGCTGGCGTTTCTCATGGTCGCCTGGCGAGCGGTCCGGCAGGGGACGGCGCTGGAGGGTGGCGCGGTGTGGACGGTGGTCGCCACCTTCCTGGCGCTCAGCGCCGGTGGCGGGGGCCTCGACTCGACCGTCTACCTGGCCACCGGCGGTCTCATCCTCGTGCTGTCGCTGATCGAGACGTGGCACGGCATGGCCTACGACGACGAGCTGACGGGCCTGCCGGCGCGGCGCGCGCTCAACGAAGCGCTGGCCCGGCTGAGCGGCACGTACACGGTCGCCATGGTGGACGTCGACCACTTCAAGCGCTTCAACGACGTGCACGGCCACGACGTGGGCGACCAGATCCTCCGCATGGTGGGCGCGCGCCTGGCCGCCGTCGGTGGGGGCGGCCGGGCGTTTCGCTACGGGGGCGAGGAGTTCGCGGTGCTCTTCCCCGGCAAGACCGTCGACCAGGCACGCGAGCACCTCGAGTCGCTGCGCCGGACGATCGAGGGCGCGCCGTTCACGCTGCGCTCGATGGCTCGGCCCCGCGTCCGTCCGGAGCCTCCGCCGGCCGGCGGCCCCCGCGAGCGCCTCGCGGTCACCGTGAGCATCGGCGTGGCGGCCGCCGGAGGCGGGGCCGGCAACCCGGACGACGTCGTCCAGGCCGCCGACGCCGCGCTCTACCGCGCCAAGCAGGCCGGCCGCAACCAGGTGCGGACATAGGACGGCCGTGAGCCGCGGCGTCGTCTCCCCGCTGGCGACGTGGTTTGCCGGGCCCGCGGCCCTGGCGCGCTTCCGGACGAGCCGCCTCGGGCGGGCGCCGACCGTCCTCCGCCCGCGCGACCGCGCGTGGCGCGCCATCGCCCCCGATTTCGCGACGGTCGTCGCGATGGCCGAGGCCGGCGCCCCGTTCCAGATCGCCGCCGAGCGCCGCTACGATCGCTCCAGCGATCCGCGACGGTTGCGCCCGGCGCTGTCAGCCGGCGCGACGGTGTTCCTGCCGCAGGTGCACCAGGTCTTGCCGCGCCTCATGCGGCTCATGGTTGCGCTCCGGATCGCCCTGACGGGACCGCTCCGCGAGGAGACTTCGTTCCTGTTCGCGGTCGAGGGACGGGGCCGACCGGGCATGGGGCTGCATCATGATGGCCCGGTGGACGCGTTCTGGCTTCAGCTCGAGGGACGACGCACGGTCACCCTCGGTCCTCCGGTCCGTCCCGGCACGCCGGAGGACCTCGATTCGCGCCAGCCCCGCGAACACCGCGGCTGGCGCACGCTCGACCTGCCGGCCGGGGCGCTGTTTCACCTGCCCCCGTGGACACCGCACGACGTCGTCTGCCACGGCCGCTCGCTCGCGCTGTCGCTCACGTGGCGCGCGCTCGATGCCCGCGGCCGGCGCGCCGCCCCGGCCGCGCGCCGGGCCGCGTGCGCGGACTGGGACGTGGTCTCCGGCCGCGTCGATGCGGTCCCGCCCGTTTCCCGCTCGCGTCTCTGGACCCAGGTGCCGGTCATTGCCGGGCCCCGGCGAGGGAACGCGTTCGACGTGGTGACCCCCGACGGCGTGCGACGCCTGCCCGCCGGCGCCCGGCCCCTGGCTGACCAGCTGGCGCTGATGCCGAGCCTCGCGCGGCCGCGCGGATCGCGTCGAAAGACGGCGCTGGCGCCACTGCTCGCGCACGGGCTGGTTGGATTTCAGGACCTGCCGCTTCGAATCTTGCCGGACGATTGGGGCGCACTGGACGGCTGGCGATTCGCCTGAGGGGTCAGGCAGTCGGGCCGGGCCAGCCCGCGACTGTGGAGCGATCGACCGGAGACTAGCCGGCGGCGGGAGCGCTGTGACGCCGGCGGCGGCCGCCCCGACGCGAACGGCGACGACGAAAGGCGTCGTCCTGCGGCCCTTCGGTCCGGTTGCCCTCGACCACGGCCGGCGGCGGCGGCAGCGGAGCGTCGTGTCCGAGCGCCTGGGCCGCTTCGACCTCGCGCCGGCGTTCGTCGAGCGAGCGCCGGTTGCCCCGATTGTCATCCTCGTCGTCTCGAACCGGCTCGGGCGCGGGCAACGCGGTGACCACCGGCTCGGCGTCCGGCTCGACATCGACTCGCGGCTCCACCGGCGCCTGGGAATCCACGAGCGTGATGTGGCCGGAGCGGCTGACCGACAGCTCGCGGATCCGGCGCAGGCGGGTGATGAGCCGCGGCGAGCCCGGCGTCCGGCTGAACCCGCGGCTCTTGAGCGCGTTGGCGAGCGTGTCGAGGGTGACCGTACCGCTCGGCGCGACGCTGATCAGATCGCGCGCGACGCCCAGCAACTCGTCGTGGGGCGCCGTGTGCGGCTCCGCTTCGGCGACGGGTCGGGCCACCGGCGGGGGTGCCGCCTGCGCGATCGGCGCTTCCCGGCGGCCGTAGCCTCCCCGCCGTCCGCGCCGGCGCCGGCTGCCAGCGTGCGACTCGGCGCGCGGTTCGGCGGGCGGTTCGGCGGCCACGACGGTGGCGACGGGCTCCTGCTCGCGCGGCACCCCGGTGAGGGTGCGATACGACATGCGGCGGAACGCGATGCCAAGGCCGACGGCCACGTCGCCGACCGCGTCGAAGGCTCGATCGTCGGAGATGATCTCGAGGACGTCACCGGGCCGGGCGGTGCCGAGCCACACGCCCGCGGCCACCGCGATGCGCAGATCGCTCCAGTCCTTCACGCCCACGGACGGCGCGCTGTGCAGCAGCTGGGCGCCGTGCCCGGCCAGCAGGCGGGCGGTGTCGTGACCGATCACGCGCCAGTTGCCCACGGCAACGAAGTCAGTGCGACGGCCCAGGCGATCGACCGCGAGGTAGTCGATCACGCGGGCGATGTGCTGGGCGCGACTCGTGTTCTCGACGTCGAAGAAGATGGCCCGGCGGGTGGTCGGGAACGGCCGCTCCGGCTCAGGAGGCCGGGCCGCCGCCCGCATGGCGAACGCAACTTCGGGCTGGGCGAGCGGGAGCTCGAAGTCCGGCGTCTCGGCTACAGCCTCCGGGGCCAGAGCTACCGGGGATTCGGGCGGGGCCTCGACCGGGAGCGCCGTCTGCCGCGCACGGCTCGGCTTGGGCTTTCCCCGGCTTCGCCGTCGTTTGGTGATCTTCTTGGCTTGGGTCACGTCAGGCTGGTAAGTCTGCGCACCGAGCGTACCACGGAAGTCGCCGGCCGGCAGGGCGAAGGGAGGATGGTGTAGGATGCGCCCGCGATGAGCGAGCCGGCGCAGGATCCGGGCGAGGCCGATCTCCGGTTTTCGCTGGTCCGTCAGCGCTACGGCGCCCGGCTCAGCGCCGAGCAACTCGAGATCCTCCGCCGGGCCGTCGCGGCGATCGTCGAGCAGACCGCGGCCCTGAGCACCGTCCCCCTGACCAATGCGGACGAGCCGCTGCCGCGGTTCGCGCCCTTCCGCGCCGACCAGTGAACCCGGTCTTCCTTCCCGTCCGCGAGCTGGCCGAGGCCGTGCGCACGCGGCAGGTCTCGCCAATGGCTCTCGCCGAGGCGTTCCTCGATCGGCTGGAGCGGCTCGGGCCGCGCTACAACGCGGTGGTCACCATGACCCGCGAGCGAGCGCTCGCGCAGGCACGCCGTGCCGAGAGCGAGATCGCGGCCGGCGGCTGGCGGGGACCGCTGCACGGCATCCCGTACGGCGCCAAGGATCTGCTGGCCACGTCCGGCGGGATCCCGACGACGTGGGGTGCGGCACCGTTTCGGGCGCAGACGTTCGCCCACGACGCCACGGTCGTGCGGCGGCTGGAAGAGGCCGGGGCCGTGCTGGTGGCCAAGCTGGCGATGGTCGAGCTGGCCGGCGGGATGGGTTACCGGCAACCCAATGCCTCGTTCACCGGGCCGGGCATCTCCCCCTGGGGTGACACCTGGAGCGGCGGCTCCTCGAGCGGCTCGGGCTCGGCGGTGTCGGCCGGGCTCGTGCCCTTCGCCATCGGCTCGGAGACCTGGGGCTCGATCCTCTCGCCGGCCGCCAACTGCGGCGTCACCGGCCTGCGCCCGACCTATGGCCGGGTGAGCCGCCACGGCGCCATGGCGCTCTGCTGGACGCTCGACAAGCTGGGCCCGCTGGCCCTCACGGCCGACGATTGCGGCCTCGTCCTCGACGCGATCGCGGGCCCCGATCCGCTGGATCCCACGGCCGCGTCGCGACCGTACCGGTACGACGGCGGTGGGGTCAACGGCCGGCGCTTCCGCTTCGGCGTGATCCGCGACGTGGCGGCGACCGCCGAGGCGCCGGTCCGCGAGGCCTTCGTCCGCTCGCTCGACGTCCTGCGCACGCTCGGGACGGTCGAGGAGGTGACGCTCGCTGACTTGCCGTACGACGCGATCACGCGGACGATCCTCATGGCGGAGGCCGCCAGCGCCTTCGAGGACATGATCGAGAGCGGCGGGATCGCGGGACTCACCGCCCCCGAGGACCGATTCACCGCCTACGCGCGCGATGCCATCCTCGCCAAGGACTACATCCGGGCCCTGCGCCTGCGGACCTTCGTCGTCCGCGAGGCCGACCGTGTGCTGTCGAGCCTCGACGCGCTCGTCGCCCCCGGGCGCCCGGCGGTCGCCTCGCCACTCGACCAGGAGTTCCGCAGCGCCGCGCGCGGCAATATCCCCGACGTCATGGGCGCCATCGGCAACGCCGCGGGGCTGCCGGCGGTCGCGGTGCCCAACGGATTCACGGAGGCAGGGCTGCCGACCAGCTTGCAGTTCATGGGACGGGCGTGGGAGGAGAACACGATCCTCGCGGCCGCCCGCGCCTGGCAGGCCGTCACCGACTGGCATCGGCGCCACCCCGGGGGGTGAGCCTCGGGCCCCTGATCGGGTATCCTATTCGGCATGATGACACCCGCCACCGACCCCTTCGAGTCCCTGCTGTCCCGTCGTGCCCGCATCGGCTGGGGCGTGTCGGTCGCCACCCCGCGGCCGTCGATGAGCGCGCTCTACGAGTTCGGCGGCGGCTATCCCGACCCCGTCTCGTTTCCCTACGAGGGCATGGTCGAGGCCACCGCCGATATGATACAGGCCGAGGGCGCGGCCGCCATGACCTACGGCGAGCCGCAGGGGTACCGGGCGCTGCGCGAGCTGATCTGCCACAAGTACGAGCGGTTCGAGGGCTTCAAGACCGCCCCGGAGAACATCATCGTCGCCAACGGCTCCGGCCAGGCCCTGGCGCTGGCCTTCAGCGCCTTCATCGATCCCGGCGACGTCGTGATCGTCGAAGCGCCCACGTTCTCCGGCTCGCTCAACACCATCCGACGCCACGGCCCCGAGATCCTGACGGTGCCGGTGGACGAGGAGGGCATCGTGACCTCGGCGGTGCGCGAGCGCCTCGTCGCCCTGCGCACCGAGGGTCGACCCTGCAAGCTGATCTACACGATCGTCAACTTCCAGAACCCGGCCGGGCCCAGCCAGTCGCTGCGGCGGCGCCACGAGCTGATCGAGCTGGCCCACGAGTTCGAGACGATGATCCTCGAAGACGACGCCTACGGCGAGCTGCGCTTCGAGGGCGAGACGCTGCCGCCGCTCTACGCGCTCGATCGCGGCGGCCGGGTCATCCGCGCCGGCACGCTGTCGAAGATCCTCGGCGCCGGGGTCCGGATCGGCTGGCTGTGCGCGCCGACGGAGCTCATCCCGGCGTTCCAGGGTTTCCTGTTCGGTGGCGGCGTGAACCCGTTCATGTCGCGGGTGGCCACCTACTTCCTGCGCGAGAACCTGGTCCCCCACGTCGAGCGGCTGATCGGTGTGTACCGCGCCAAGCGCGACGCGATGCTGCGCGGCCTGGACGAGGGACTGGCGGGCACCGACTACGTCGTCAGCCGGCCCGAGGGCGGGTTCTTCCTGTGGATGCGCCTGCCGACCGGCACTGACACCAAGCGTCTGGCTGCCCTGGCCGTCGAGTCCCGTGTGCAGTACACGCCGGGCACGGCCTTCTTCGCCAGCGGCGGTGGCGAGAACCACATCCGCCTGGCCTTCAGCTACGAGTCGCCCGACAAGTGCTACGAGGGTGCGCGGCTGATCGCCAAGGCCATCGTCGGCGCCCGCAGCCGCTGAGGGGCCCCCGGTGGCGGACGAGGGTGGGACACGCCGCCGACTGCTCGACCGCCTCGCCTCGGCACGGGCGCGCCATCGGGAGCGCCACCAGCCGTCCGGCTACGGCTTTGCCCTCGGCGACAGCGTCCGCTATCTGGACGCCGGGCAGTGGGACGCGGTGGCCGCGGGCCAGTCGCTCTTCCTGCAGCGCCGCTACCTGCACGTCCTCGAGGACGCCGGCCCCGAGAACCTCGTCCCCCGCTACGCGCTGATCTTCCGGGGGCGTGCGCCCGTCGCCGCCGTGGTGATGCAGGTCGCAACGATCTCCGGCACGCGCTTCCTGAAAGCCGCGAGCAGCACACCCCGGGGGCGCCTGCGCCGAGCGCTGACACCGGCCATGCGGCGGGCCGGCGAGGCGGTCCGCGAGCGCGTGCTGGTGTGCGGCAACCTCCTGTCGTGGGGCTTTCACGCGGTCGCCTTCGCGCCGGGCGAGGCCGCCGGGCCAATCTGGCCGGCCGTGGCCGAGGCCATCTATCGGGTGCGCCGGGCCGAGCGCCTCTCGGGCCAGGCGGACTTCGCGCTGGTGAAGGATCTGTCGGCCGAGGAGCTGGAGGGTGCCGACGCGCTTCGGCGCTTCGGATACCGCCCGGTCCAGTCGGATCCCAACATGGTGCTGGAGATCCCGTCGGGCTGGCGGGGCTATGACGACTACCTGGCCGGCCTCAACGCCAAGTACAAGAACGCCGCGCGGCGGATCCAGAAGGATCTCAGCCAGGCCGGGTGCATGATCACCCGCCTGGACGACGTCGAGCCTCACGCCACTCGACTGCACGCGCTCTTCCTGAACGTCCTGCACAACGCCCCCGTGCGCCCGGTCACGCTGCCGCCGGCATTCTTTCCGGCGCTGGCCGCCGCCCTGGGCGACGACTTTCGTTGCCTCGTCGTCCGGCGAGCGGACGAGCTCGTCGGGTTCATCAGCGTGCTCCGCGACGGCGACACGGCCGTGGCCTACTACATCGGCTTCGAGCGCGGCGGGGCTGGCAACACGATCTACCTCGCGCTCTTGCACGCGGTGATCGACGAGGCCATCCGTCTGGGCTGCCGGCGAATCTCCTTCGGCCGGACAGCGCTGGAGCCGAAGGCCGGGCTGGGCGCCAAGCCCCAGCCACTCTGGCTCTGGGCCCGCCACCGCGTTCCCGCGATGAACATGTTGATCCGGCGCTTGCTGCGGGTCGTACCCCACGGCGAGGCGCCCGACCGTAATCCCTTCAAAAGTTCAACCTCGACGGAACCGTGATCGGCGCTGTCTCGGTTCTGCCAAGGGTGTACGCTCCCGTGTCTCATGTGCGCACACCGACACGCGGCGTCACCCCGAGGGTCAGTCTGGCGCTTGGCGTGTCAGTTCGCGCGGTTCGCGGGAATCGTCGTGGCCGAATGATGCTGAAATTCGCTTGGCACCGGCCTTGCGAGAGGTGGCGACCGTTATGCGATCCCGTGCCCAACTGACCACACCAAGGCTCCACATCCCGCTCGCGCGGCTGGCCCTGTGCGTCGACTGCGAGGAATGCTTCGAGATCGGCCCCGATCAGTGTCCGGCCTGCGGCAGCGAGACCTGGTCCCCGCTCTCGCGTTTCATCGGTAACGCGTCGGAGAAGGCCGTGGTCCGGGCCGTCCACGCCCTGGTCGAGGAGGCGCGCGGCATCGCGTCGGGCGACGGCGCCCGCCACCTGCTGATCGTCTCGCGCCAGCAGCCGAAGCTGTTCCAGATGCTGCAGCGCGAGCTCAGCGAGAACCAGTCGGTCACCGTCATCCAGGATCGGCGCGGCACCGCACCGCCCACGATCGGACGTATCCCCAACCAGCGCTGGCGCAACGTCGATCATCAGATCCGAGCGCTGGGCTGGGCCATCGTCCGGGCCGAGGCCCCCTCCGCCCGATCGTCGTCGCGCGAGCGCGAGCCCGTCCGCTAACGTCCCGCCCCCGCCGCACCCCCGATCGGCCTTGAACCTCCGGCATGAACCTCCGGCCGGTTGACCCCGCCGGGGGCTGCGGCTAGTCTCGGCGCACCAACTTTGGAGGTGCGCCATGGCTCGACTGGACCGACGTGGATTTCTCCGTGTAGGTGGGCAGGCCGCACTCGGAATCGCCGGCATCCTCGGCCGCCCACCGGCGAGCTGGGCCGCCCGCGAGCTGAGCGTCCTGACCGCGGTCAATTACGCGCCCACCTCGGATGCCAAGCTCGCCGAGCTGGGCAAGCGCTTCTCCAAGGCCACCGGGGTGACGATCCGCTTCGATCACGTCCAGAGCGTACAGATGCCGGCCAAGCTGTCCGCCGAGCTGGTGGCCCGAGCCGGCCACGACATCGTCAGCCTCGAGATGCACTACCCGTGGCTCTTCCAGCCGGGTCTCGTCGACGTGTCGGACATCAGCACCGACCTGTCGCGCAAGCACGGCGAGTGGTACCCGTTCTTGAGGGAGCACGCTCAGGTCCGTGGCCAGTGGCTCGGCATTCCCTACCTGTTCACCTCGTTCCCCGGCAGCCACCGGATCGATCTGTTCGAGAAGGTAGGCGAGCGGGCCCCCGACACGTGGGAAGACCTGCTCCGTGCCGGCCGCAAGCTGAAGAAGCTCGGCCATCCCGTCGGCTTCGCCATCAGCCAGACGACCGACTCCGTCACCACGCTCTACTCGATCCTGTGGTGCTACGGCGCCAAGGACGTCGCCGCCGACGGCAAGACGATCAGCATCAACTCGCGCGAGACGGAGACGGCGATCGACTACGTCCGGGCCCTGTACGCCGACGCGATGGACCCGGCCGTGCTGTCCTGGGACAACGCCTCCAACAACCAGTGGCTGAACTCGGGCGCCGGCTCGTGGATCCACAACCCGATCAGTCACTACGTGGTCGCCAAGGAGAAGAAGCTGCCGGTGGCCGAGGTCACCGGCTTTCATCCCTCGCCGGCGGGCCCGGCGGGCCGTCACACGGTGGGCGTGCCGCGCAGCCTCGGCATCTGGAAGTTCAGCAAGAACGTCGACGCCGCGCGCGAGTTCCTCCGCTGGTTCTTCGAGCCGGCCCAGTACCAGGAGTGGGTGATGTCGGGCGACAACTACAATCACCCGGTGTGGCGTGACATGGAGAACCACCCGGTGTGGGACATCGACCCCAAGTACAAGCCGCTCAAGGGGATGGTGCAGTACTCCCACCTGTACGGCTGGCCGGCGCCGCCCGACGAGCGCATCCAGCTCATCACCAACAGCTACATCATCCCGAACATGTTCGCGCGGGTGATCACCGAGGCCGCCAAGCCCAAGGAGGCGATCCTCTGGGCCGAGACCGAGATCAAGCGGATGTTCGACAAGAGGTAGCCGCGCGGTGGATCACGTCCCCGTCATCGACCTGGCGCCGGCCCGCACGGAGCACGCCGCCGAGCGCCGCCGCGTCGCGCGCCTCATCGATCAGGCGTGCGTCGAGATCGGCTTCTTCGCGGTGACCGGCCACGGTGTCCCCGACGTCGTGGGCCGCGCGCTCCGGGAGGCGGCGCATCGCTTCTTCGCGCTGCCGCTCGACGTCAAGCGGCGCGCCGGCCCGGCCGACGAGGCGACGCCGCGTGGCTATCACGCGCTCGGCGGTGAAGCGCTGTCAGCCGCCAACGACGCGGTCGCTCCGCCGGACCTCAAGGAGTTCTATCACGTGGGCCCGGTGGACGTCGGCGCCGACGCCTACTACGCAGGGCCGAAGGGCCGTCAGTTCTTCCCGCCGAACATCTGGCCGGATGACCCGCCGGGGTTCCGCGCCGCGGCCATCACCTACTACCGCACCATGAACCAGCTCGTCGGCTTCCTCATGCGGCTGACCGCCCTCGGCCTCGGCATCGAGGAGACGTTCTTCGACGACAAGGTGAGCCGCTCGATCGGCACGATGCGCCTGAATTACTACCCGCGTCAGGTCCAATCCCCCCTGGACGGTCAGCTGCGCGCGGGCGCGCACACGGACTACGGCGGGCTGACGATCCTCAATGGCGAGGACGTGCCCGGCGGCCTGCAGGTGTGGACGCGGAGCGGCCGCTGGATCGACGTGCGGACGGCCCCGGACCAGTTCGTGGTAAACATCGGCGACCTGCTGATGCGCTGGACGAACGACCGCTGGCTGTCCAACCTGCACCGCGTGGTAAACCCGCCGCTGGCCGACGGCCGCAACCAGCCGCGGCTCTCGATCGCGTTCTTCAATCACCCGAACTGGGACGTGATGATCGAGTGCGTGGCCCCGCCCGGCCAGACCCGGCACGCGCCCGTCATGTCCGGCGACTATCGCGACCTGAAGTACGCCAAGACGGGATTCGCGACGACCGCACCGGCCTGAGTGGCGCCGCGGCGCCGCTACATCGGCGGGCGGACCCCGTCCTTGCTCACCTGGATGCGGCCGGTCGCGGTCAGCTTGCCGTCGGCCCCTTGCTCCACGCCGAGGAACACGTACTCGCCGGGCTTGAGCGCAGACCGGTCGGTCGGGACGGCCGTGACGATCGGTGTGCCCTCCGGCACGACGATCTTCTGCGAGCCGTCCTTGTAGGACAGTGTCAGCTCCCGCCCGCTGGTCGCCTGCACGACCGCCGTGACCCGCGCGTTGGTCATCATCGAGCCCGGCTCGAGGTCCCACGGCCGGTGCCCTTCGTTGGGGACGGGCATGCTCGCCGGGAACACGTGCACCTCGAGGGCCGTGAGCGTGCCGCTCGGCCCCGGCTTCGTGGTGGCGCCGACGCCGTCCCCCGCCTTGATGTCGGAGAGCTTCACGGCCTGCACGGCGGCGACCATGGCCCGGTCGGTCAACTCGACCTTGAGGTCCTTGCCGTCGCGCGTCTTCACCGACATCACGTTACCCTCGAACGCCGTGATGGTCCCGCGCAGCCGCATGGGCATCTGCGCCTCGGCGAGGCCACCATCGAGGGCCAGGAGAGCCATGAACAGCGCGGCAAGAGTGACCTTCGTCATGAACGCCTCCGTGGGATGAGCGTATGTCTCGACATCTCGACCAACGCGTTCGGCGGCGCGATGGTTCCGGCTCAGCGTGGGCCGGGTCCAGTCGCACCGGGGTAGGGGGTCCCCCGACGCTCGGGCCCTTTCAGACAGCCAATCTTTTTTCGGCCACTATACTCGTCCGGGGGGATCCAAAATGAGGCCGAGGCCATCCGCGCGCGTCTACGCAGCCGCGTGCTGGTCGCTCTCGACCTTGTTCGCCGCCCGGGTGCTGGGTCAGGCCGTCCAGCGCTGGGTGCCGCAACCGTTTCTGCCGCCGTTCAATGCGTTCCAGGGAAGCGGCTTGCCGTACTGGCTGCTGCTTTCCTTCCAGCTCGTGATCCTGGCGGTGATGATGCGCGTCGCGTGGCGCGTCCAGGGGGATCGCCTGGCTCCCAGTCGGCGCGTCGGGCTTGGGCTCGCCTGGGCGGGCACCAGCTACATGGCGCTCGCCCTGGGAAGGATCGCCATCGGGCTCTCCCTGCCCAATGCGTACGCGTGGTTCACGACCTGGATCCCCGCGTTCTTTCACCTCGTACTCGCGGGCTTCGTCCTGGCGGTTTCGCTCTATCATCTCCAGAGAACGGCGCCGCCAAGGGGGGAGGAGCCATGAGCCGCGCGCTGCCGTACCTCTGGTATCCGCTGCTCTTCGCGGGGGCGATCGCGGCCTTCGCCGCCATGCTGGCGGCCGGCACGACGCTGGTGCTGGCGACCTATCTGCCCACCCTGGTCGCCGGGCTCGCCATCGTCGTCCTCGAGCGGCGGTTTCCGGAACGGCTCGCCTGGCGTCCACAGCGCTCCGATGTCGCGGCGGATGCCGCGTTCATGGCGCTCGTGCAGATCCTGCTGGCACGCCTGCTCGCCGTCCTGGCGGTGTTCGCCATCGCCCAATGGATGCACGCGCACGCGCCCAGCCCCTGGTGGCCACACGACTGGCCGCTCGGGGTCCAGATGGTGGCGATGCTGCTCGCGGTCGACTTCCTCCGCTACTGGGTGCATCGCGCCTGCCACGCGTACCCGCTGCTCTGGCGACTGCACGAGGTCCACCACTCACCCGACATCCTGTACACGCTCAACGTCGGCCGGTTTCACCCGCTCGAGAAGGTCCTGCACGTCGCCTGTGACACCGTGCCGTTCCTGCTCCTCGGCGTCGCCCCCGAGGTGATCGCCGGCTATTTCCTGCTCTACGCCGTGAACGGCTTCTTCCAGCACAGCAACCTGCGCCTGCGCTACGGCTGGCTGAACTACGTGGTCGGCAGCGCCGAGACGCATCGCTGGCATCACGCGCGCGATCCCAAGACGGCCTCCTGCAACTTCGGCAACACCACGATCGTCTGGGATCTTCTCTTCCGCACCTGGTACCTGCCCACGACGGGACCGGTGGAGGACATCGGGATCCTGGACCGGGCCTATCCCCGGAGCTTCCGGGCGCAGATGCTGACGCCCTTCCGGGCGCTGGCGCCGGCGCGGCGGCGCTCGCTCGCCCGGCGCCTCGCCGACGTCGTCATTCCGCGCTACCTGCGGCTCATGAGCTTCGTGCAGCGCCGGCGGGTCGCCCGCGCCGCCCGCAACCCGATGCGCATCCAGCACGCGTTACTCGCTCGGATGCTGCGCGACAACAGCGACACGACCTTCGGCCGCCGACACGGCTTTCCCGCGATCGCGGGCTACGAGGACTATGCGCGCGCCGTGCCCGTGCGGGAATTCGAGGCCCTTCGCGTCTTCATCGACGCGGACATCGAGCGCGGCGAGGCCGCCCTCACGCGCGAGCGTTCGCTCCAGTACATGCGCACCAGCGGATCCACCGGCCGGCCCAAGGACATTCCGCTCACGGCCTCGCACCTGGGGGCGCTGCGCGCTATCCAGCGCCGGTCGATCGCGTTTCAGTATCGCGCCTGCCCCGAAGCCTTCCACGGCAGCATCCTGGCGATCGTCAGCCCAGCCGAGGAAGGCTGGCTGGCGAACGGCAAATCCTACGGCGCCGCCTCCGGCATCGTCGCCGCCGGCACGCCGAGGCTGGTAAGAGAGAAGGTCGTGCTGCCCGCGGAGGTTCTGGCGGTCACGGATGCGCGAGTCAAGTATCTGCTCACCCTACGGCTGGCGATCGCCCGCTCCGACGTGAGCTATTTCGGCTCGGCGAACTCGACCACGCCCCTGGCCCTGATCAAGCTCTACCGCGAGCACCAGGCCGAGCTCATCGCCGACCTCCGCTCGGGCGGCTTCTTCCTGCAGGACCGCCTGCCCGCGGCCACGCTCGCCGCGCTCGGCCATCGCCTGGACGCGGACCCGGCGCGCGCCCGCGAGCTGGCGACGCTGCAGGACGGTGGCCGGCCGGTCCGCCTGGCGGACCTGTGGCCGGACTTACGCATGGTCGTGACGTGGACCTGCGGCAGCGCCGGCGTCACGGTCCGGGCGCTGCGCGAGGAGCTGGCCCCGCGCACGCGCGTGTTCGAGCTGGGCTACGTATCGAGCGAGTTCCGCGGCACGATCACGCTCGGTCGCCCCGCGGGCACCGGCCTGCCGACGATCGAGACGCACTTCTTCGAGTTCGTCGAGCGCGACCAATGGGATCTCGGCACGCCGGAATACCTGACACTGGACCGGCTGCGCAAAGGCCTCGACTACTACATCGTCGTCACGACGCCCTCGGGCCTGTATCGTTACTTCATCAACGACGTGGTGCGGGTGACCGGATTCTTCCATGCGGTGCCGCTGCTCAAGTTCATGCAGAAGGGCAAGGGCGTCACCAGCATCACCGGCGAGAAGCTGTACGAATCGCAGATCCTGGCCGCGGTCAGCGGGGCCATGACCCACCTCGGCTTGAACCCACGCTTCGTGATGATGCTGGCCGATGAAGAGGCGCGCGGCTACCGGCTGTACGTGGAGCCGGATTCGGCGCCGGGCGCCGAGGCGGAGCGACTCGCCCAGGAAGTCGATGCGCGCCTGCGGAAGCTGAACATCGAGTACGACGGCAAGCGCGAGAGCGAGCGGCTCGCTGCCCCGCGCGCGGCCTGGCTGCGCCCGGAGACCGGCGAGGCCTACAAGCGCCACTGCGTGGCCCAGGGCCAGCGCGAGGGTCAGTTCAAGTGCGCCGCGCTCGCCTACCGCCGGTCGTTCGGCTTCGATCTGGACGCCCACGTCCGGGCGGAGTGACGCCGCCGTGATCGAGTCGATCCGGGCCTCCTCGCTCGCCATCCCGTTCAAGCTCTCCTTCACGCATGCCTCGGCGGCGCGCGCCTCGACGCAGACGATCTGGGTCCGCGCGCAGGGGCGGGATGGAAGGGTCGGCTTCGGGGAGGGCTGCCCGCGCGAATACGTCACCGGCGAATCGCTGCAGAGCGCGCAGGCCTTCGTCGCCGCGCACTCGGTTGCCTGGCTGGACGGCATTCGCGACGTCGACAGCCTCGGCGCCTGGACCCGGGCCCACGAGCCCGAGATCGACGCGAACCCGGCGGCGTGGGCGGCGGTGGAGCTGGCGCTGCTCGATCTGTTCGGCAAGTCCGCGGACACACCGGTGGAGTCTCTGCTCGGCTTGCCGCCCCTCGGTGGACGCTTTCGCTACACGGCAGTGCTCGGCGACGCCTCGCCCCGGGAGTTCGATGGCCAGCTCGCCCGCTACCGCCAGGTCGGATTCCGCGATTTCAAGATCAAGCTCGCCGGCGACCGGACGCGCGATCTGGCGAAGGCTCGCTCGCTGCAGGCCGCCGGGATTGCGCCTCTCTCGGTCCGCGCCGACGCCAACAACCTCTGGAGCGACGCCGGCGCCGCGATCGACCATCTGCAGGCACTGGAGTTCGGATTTTTCGCGCTCGAGGAGCCGCTGCGCGCGGGAGACTACCGGGGCATGGCGCGCATCGCGCTCGCCCTCGATAGCCGCATCATTCTCGACGAGAGCATGGCGCGGCCGGGCCAGCTCGAAGGACTGGCCGGCCCCGAGGACCACTGGCTGGTCAACCTTCGCGTGTCGAAAATGGGCGGACTGTTGCGCTCCCTCGATTTCCTGCGGCAGGCCCGCCGCCAAGGGCTGCGCGTCATCGTCGGCGCGCACGTCGGGGAAACGAGCCTGCTGACGCGCGCGGCCCTGACCGTGGCGAGTGCCGCGGGCGACTCCCTCGTGGCGCAGGAAGGCGCCTTCGGCACGCATCTGCTGGAGCACGACGTCGTCGACCCGCCGCTGATGTTCGGCTCCGGGGGAATTCTGGATGCGGGCACCGCGCTTGGAGCGGCGCCAGGATGGGGGCTCGCGATTCACGATCCCTGATGCCGCCTGCCCCCCGACTTGATGTACAGTCCGCGTCAACACAGGAGGGATGCCCATGCGCGGTCCGAGGGTCACGCGACGTCAGGTCCTCACGGGTTCCGGTGGTCTCGTCGGCGCCGGCGCGCTCGCCGCGCTGCTGCCACGGATCGCCGCCGGCGCCGCCAAGCCCATCACCGTCGGCTTCATCTACGTGGGGCCGAAGAACGACTACGGCTGGAACCAGTCGCACGCGGTGGCGGCCAAGAAGATCGCCCAGCTCGATGGCGTGAAGCTCATCGAGCAGGAGAACGTGCCGGAGACCGTCGAGGCCGAGAAGGTCATGGAGGCCATGATCCGCCAGGACGGCGCCACCGTGCTCTTCCCCAGCTCCTTCGGCTACTGGCCGCACCTCCTGAAGGTCGCCGGCAAGCATCCCGACGTGCTCTTCGCCCACATCGGCGCCCTCTGGAAGGAGGGCGACCCCAAGAACACGATCGGCTACCGCGGCTACATGGAAGAGCCGCACTATCTCTGCGGCGTCACGGCGGGGCTCATGACGAAGACGGGCAAGATCGGCTTCATCGGCAGCAAGCCCGTCTACTTCATCTTCAACAACTGCAACGGGTTCATCCTGGGCGCCCGGGCGGTCAACCCGGCCGTCAGCTGCCAGGTCGTCATCACCGGCGACTGGAACAATCCGGTGCGGGAGGCCGAGGTCACCAACAGCCTCATCGACCAGGGCGTCGACGTCATCGTCGCCAACGTCGACAGCTCCAAGGTGGCGATCGAGAACGCCGAGCGCCGGGGGATCATGAGCTGCGGGTACCACACCGACCTCAGCGAGCTGGCGCCGAAGGGGTTCCTCACCGGGGCCGAGTGGAACTGGGCGGCCGGTGGCCAGTTCGTCAAGGCCTGGCAGACCGGCGGCACCTACCCGAACCTGCTGCGCGGTGGCTTCAAGCAGGACATGGTCGCGATCAGCCCCTTCGGCCGCGCCGTTCCTCAGGAGATCCGCACGCGCGTCCTCGGGCTGCGGCAGGCGTTCGCCGACGACAGCCTCAAGCTCTACCGCGGGCCGCTCAAGGACAACGAGGGCAACGTGATCCTCAAGCCGGGCGAGATCATCGCGAACGACGACAACAAGTTCAAGCTCGCGGTGAACTTCATCGTCGAGGGCGGCATCGGCAAGACCGGGCTCAAGAAGTAAGTGCTCGCGCGAGCTGGCGCGGAGGTGGCGGCGATCTCCGCCGCCGCCCTCGTCGCCACCCTCGCGCTGTTCGGCGTCTTCGTCGCGTTCCGCGGCCTCAACCCCTTCCTCGTCTATGCCACGCTCTTCCAGGGGGCGCTCGGCAGCCGATTCTCCATCGAGGAGACGCTGACCCAGGCCGCCCCGCTCATGCTCACCGCGCTCTGCACCGCGCTCCCGGCCCGCGCCGGGCTCCTCGTGATCGGCGGCGAGGGGGCGCTGGTCGTGGGCGGCGTGGTCACCGTCCTCGCCGGAGTGGCGCTGGTCAGCGTCCCCGCCCCGCTGGCGGTGACGCTGATGTGCGCGGCCGGGGCGACGGCCGGCGGGCTCTGGATCGCCGGCGCCGGCGCTCTCCGCCACTGGCGCGGCGTCAACGAGACGATCTCGACGCTCCTGCTCAACTACATCGCCATCGCCGTCATGAACCATCTCGTCTCGGGGCCGATCCGGGACTTCGCCCAGGTCCTGAAGCCGGCCAGCTGGGCCATCGACGAGCGGCTCCGGATCGGTGAGATCCCGGGCACGAGCATCCACTGGGGCCTGGCCTTCGGGGGCGCCGCGTGCCTCGTCACCTGGTTCCTGATGCGGCGAACGACGTTCGGGTTCGCCGTCGACATCCTCGGCGGGAACGTCCGGGCGGCGCGCATGGTGGGGCTGCCCATCGGACGCCTCGTGCTGCTGACGTGCTTCCTGGGCGGCGCCGCCGCCGGGCTGGCCGGGGCCATCGAGATCATCGCGGTCCACGGCTTCGCCAGCTCGTCGCTCGTCGTCGGCTTCGGCTACGCGGGCATCCTCGTGGCGTTCCTCGCTCGCCAGAATCCGCTCGCCGTCATCGTCGTCGCGATCCTCCTCGGCGGTATCTCGTCGGGCGGCGGCCTGCTCCAGCGCCGCTTCGGGTTGCCCGACGCCGCGACGCTGGTGCTGCAGGGCACCCTGTTCGTCGCGGTCCTCGCCGCCAACAGCCTGTACGGGCGGCTCGGTCTGTTCCGAGCTCGCGCGAGCTGAGCCCATGACCGGGGGAGATCTCGGCTGGTGGGGCGTGCTGGTCGCGGTGCTCGGCGGCGCCATTCGACTCTCGACGCCGTACCTGTTCGTGAGCCTCGGCGAGACCCTGACGGAGCAGAGCGGCCGCGTGAACCTGGGCCTCGAGGGCACGCTCGTCCTGGGCGCGATGAGTGGTTACGCGGTCGCGTACGTGACGGGCTCGCCGTGGCTCGGCGTCCTCGTCGCCGGCGGTGCCGGCGCACTCCTCGGCCTCGTCCACGGCCTCGTCTGCAGTCTGCCGCGGGTCAACGACGTGGCCGTCGGTATCGCGCTCTTCATCTTCGGCACCGGGCTGGCGTTCTACCTCGGCAAGGCGTTCATCCAGCCGGTGGCGCCGCGCCTGCCGCACCTGGCGCTCGGCGCCTGGAGCCGGTATCCGCAGATCCGGGTGGCACTCGAGATCAACGCCCTGTTCCTCGCCGGCGGCGTGCTGGCTCCGCTGCTGCTCTGGGCGCTGCGCAACACCCGGTGGGGTCTCATCGTGCGCACCGTGGGGGACAACGCCGACGCCGCCCGGGCTCTCGGCTACTCCGTCGCCCGGGTCCGTACGCTCGCGACGCTGGCGGGGGGCTTCCTGGCCGGCATCGGTGGCTCGTTCCTGTCGCTGTACTACCCCGGCACGTGGAACGAGGGCCTGTCGAGCGGCCAGGGGCTCATGGCGATCGCCCTCGTCATCTTCGCCCGCTGGAACCCCGTGCACTGCTTCTGGGTCTCGCTGCTCTTCGGCGGCGCGACGGCGCTCGGGCCGGCCCTGCAGTCCGTGGGCATGACCGCGAACTACTATCTCTTCAACGCTGCGCCCTACGTGCTCACGCTGCTCCTGCTGGTCCTGAGCTCGTCACCCCGCCACACGCTGGCCGGCGCGCCGCGCGAGCTGAGTATCAGTCGATGAGCGGCGTCGCCGCGCCGGGCGAACGGCCGCCCCTGGTCGAGATCGTGGGCATGACGAAGTACTTCGGCAGCCTCCGCGCGCTCGACGGCGTCGCGCTGCGGCTCGCGCCCGGAACGTTTCACGCCGTCCTCGGAGAGAACGGCGCCGGGAAGAGCACGCTCGTGAAGTGCATCATGGGCTACCATCGCCCCGACGCCGGTCGCCTGCTCCTCGACGACCGCGAGTGCTCGATCGAGAATCCCCGTCAGGCCCACCGCCTCGGTTTCGGGATGGTCTACCAGCACTTCACACTCGTGCCGAGCATGACGGCCGTCGAGAACCTCGTCCTCGCCATGCCCGACCTCCCCGCCGTCATCCGGTGGGACGAGGCGCGCGCGCGGATCGACGCGTTCCAGCGGACGATGCCGTTCCGGGTCCCGCTCGATCGGCCCGTGGCCACGCTCGCCGCGGGCGAGAAGCAGAAGCTCGAGATCGCCAAGCAACTCTTCCTCGGCCGGCGCGTCCTCATCCTCGACGAGCCGACCAGCGTGCTGACGCCCGACGAGGCGGACCAGATCCTCGGCGCCCTGCGCGAGCTCACGCGCGAGCAGCGGCTGACCGTGGTCCTCATCACCCACAAGTTCCGCGAGGTGCAGGCGTTCGCGAGCGAGGTGACGGTGCTCCGCGGTGGCCGGCACGCCGGCGGCGGCGACGTCCGGGACCTTGCGCGAGGGGACCTGGTGCGCATGATGATCGGCTCGGCCGCGATCCCGGCGCCCGCCGCCCGGGCGACGCCGGGGCCGGCGGCCCGATCCGCGCCCGGGCCTGCGCTGAAGCTGCGAGACGTGGCGGCCCTGAACGACAGCGGCGTGTTGGCGATCCGCCATCTCTCCCTCGCCGTCCAGCCGGGGGAGATCGTCGGCATCGCCGGTGTCTCCGGCAATGGCCAGCGCGAGCTGGTCGAGGTGCTCGCCGGCCAGCGCGAGCGGCAGTCCGGTGTCGTGACGGTGGGCGGCGTACCCTACGCGCCGCGCCGCGCGGACATGCGTCGACACCGCGTCTTCGTGCTCACCGAGGAGCCGCTCGACAACGCGTGCGTGCGCGGCATGTCCGTGGCGGACAACCTGGCGTTCCGGAACTTCGACGAGCCGCCGAATGCGCGCGGGGGCTTCCTGGTGAGCCGCCGAGCGATCCGCGAGCAGGCCGGCGATCTGATCGCGCGCTATCGTATCCAGGCGGCCGGGCCCGACGCGCCGCTCGAGACCCTCTCCGGCGGTAACGTCCAGCGCACGGTCCTCGCGCGCGAGCTCTCCGCCGACGTCGCGGTCCTCGTCGCCCAGAACCCGTGCGTCGGCCTCGATGTCGCCGCCGCCGCCGAGATCCGCGGCCGGATCATCGCCGCGCGCAATCGCGGCGCGGCCGTGCTCCTCATCAGCGAGGATCTCGACGAGCTGCTGGAGCTCGCCGACCGTATGCTCGTGATGTTCGAGGGCGAGATCGTGTACGAGACACCGCGCGAGGGGGCGGACATTCACACGGTCGGGCGCTACATGACGAGCCGGACGTGACGTCCGACTGACTTGCTGACTGCCGAAGCGGTCCTCGCTACCCGGTGGACCTTCGGCGTGCCGCGACAGATATGAGCAGGTTGAGGTGCTCCATCTCGATCGGCTTGCTCACCACCGCCAGGAACCCCGTACTCGCCCGGTCCGGCATCCCGGTGATGGCGATGGCCGGGATCTGGACGCCTCGGGTGCGAAGCTCCGCGAGCGTGTCATTGCCTGATAGTCCGGGCATCATGATGTCGAGGAGGAGTACGTCCGCAGGAAACGTGTCGAGACGATCGAGCGCGGCCCGACCGCTCGCCACGGTCGCCACTTCGTAGCCATACTCCGTCAACAGGTCTTCGAGCATCGCCAGGACGGAGGGCTCATCGTCGGCGACGAGAACCCGGGCCGGTTGAGTGGCGGTCTCGGCGATTGTCACAGGATCGGGCGAGGCGCCATCGCAATGCCGAGTATCCGGGAACAGCCGGCGCACTCCCAAGCGAAAACGACGTCGCAGCCGTGAGAGTCAAGAGCCTGTCGAGTTCTGGGGGGGCGCAGAACTAGCCTGAGAAGGTGGCTCCCCTT
>JBGQLG010000003.1:0-81107 GCA_041499965.1 Methylomirabilia bacterium | reverse complement strand
CTGGAACAGCAGCGGCACGGACCCGGCGCTCGCGAGGACGGCGCCCACGTCGAAGCGCCAGTCACCGTGGCCGAGCCGCCGTGGCGTGAACGACAGGGCGGTGGACCCGAGTCGGTCGCCCTCCACCAGTGCGGCGCTGATCGTGGCCAGCGCCCGAACGACGGTGAGGTGCTGCGGCTGCAGCCCGGCCCGGGGCCGGCGCAGGCGGATCCGCTCCAGTGTGACCGGACGGCCGAGTGCGACGGCCAGGGCGAGCGCCGTGCGCAAGACCTGCCCGCCGCCTTCCCCGTGCGCGGCATCCAGCGTCAGCGGGACGGGTCCCTCAGCCACGGCTGACCCGCCTCATGGCCACAACCAGGGGCATGGCCGCCACACTCGTGCGGAGCGAGATTCCGCCAAGTGCGTGTTTTCCCTCGCGGCGCCTCTGGCACTTTGATTGCGACACGTGTCACCCATGAGAACGTCGGCGATCAACTCATCGGCGGCGACCACGGACGTGCCGGTCATCGACGACGACCGAAGGATCCGGGACGTCCTGAGGGAGCTTCTCACGTCAGCGGGGTTTCGCGTCACGGTGGCGGAGAGCACGCCGGTCGCCGTGGCGCGCCAGGACCCGGTGTGAGCCGTCGCCTGAAGGCGCAGGAGCTGCGGGCGGCGTGTGATCCGGCCACGTTGCCATTCCGCTCCACGGCCGAGCTGGAACCGATGCCCGGGTTGATCGGTCAGCAGCGCGCGCTCGACGCGACCACGTTCGGCATCGGGATGAAGCGGGGAGGTTACAACCTCTTCGTGCTCGGCGCTCCGGCCACCGGGAAGACGACGAGCATGCGCCGGCTGCTGGACGCGGCGGCCGCGGACGGGCGCGTTCCCTCGGACTGGTGCTACGTCCACAACTTCGCCGATCCGTACCGGCCCTGCGCGCTCGAGCTGCCGGCCGGGCGTGGACGGCAGCTCCGTGACGAGATGGCGCGGCTCGTGGAGGAATGCAAGACTCGCCTGCCCCGGCTCTTCGAGGGCGAGGCCTTCGAGCGGGAAAAGGCCCGCATCATGGAAGAGCTGGGGCGGCGCCAGACCGAGGAGATGACACGGCTGGAAGAGGCCGCTCGCGCCGTGGACCTCGGCGTCGTGCGGACACCGGGCGGGCTCGGCGTCGTGCCGGCCTCGGACGGTCAGCCCCTCACGCACGAGCAGTTCCACGCGCTCCCGGAGGCCAGGCGGCAGCACCTGCACGAGCAGGCCGCAGCGCTCGAGAGCCGCGTCGAGGCGACGCTGCGCCAACTTCGTCAGAACGAGCGCGAGACGCAGCAGGCGCACACCCACCTCGTCCGGGACACGGTGGCGGCGGGAACGAGGCAGCTCCTGCGTGAGGTGAAGGAGACCTTCGACGGTCTGGCTGCCGTGCAGGCCTACCTCGGCAAGGTCGAGGAAGATCTCATCGCGCACGCCGAGGAGCTGCGCAGCGAAGGGGGCGCGCCGCCAGAGCTGCCGTTCCTGCCGCCGCCGGGCGCGTTTCTCGACCGGTATCGCGTGAACGTCCTGGTCGACCGTGCCGACGCGCGCGGCGCCCCCGTGGTCTTCGAGCGGAATCCCACCCACGGTAACCTCCTGGGCCGGATCGAGCACCGGGCCCACTTCGGGACCCTGGTGACGGACCTCACGCTGATCAAGGCGGGCGCGTTGCACCGCGCCAACGGCGGCTCTCTGCTCCTCGAGGCGAAGGACGTGCTGGCGAACTTCATGGCCTGGGATTCGCTGAAGAAAGCGCTGAAGAGCCGCGCACTCCGCATCGAGACTCCGCTAGCCGAGCTGCAGATGGTCAGTACCGTGAGCCTCGCCCCGGAGCCGATTCCACTCTCCGTGAAGGTGGTCCTGATCGGCAGCCCGATGCTCTACTACCTGCTCTACGCGCTCGACGAGGACTTCGGTGAGCTGTTCAAGGTGAAGGTCGACTTCGACGATTCGTTCCCCCGCACGCCCGACAACGTGCTGCTCTATGCGCGCTTCGTGGCGGATGCCTGCCGCGAGGAAGGGCTGCGTCCCTTCGCGGCCGACGGCATCGCGCGGCTCGTGGAGCACGGCTCGCGTCTCGTGGAACACCAGGAGCGACTCAGTGCGCGACTCGGGCTGCTCCTGGACCTCATCCGGGAGTCCGCGTACTGCGCCGAGCGTGATCAGCACGCCCTCGTGACCGGCCCGGACGTGACGCGGGCCATCGCCCAGCGAATCGAGCGCGTCAACCTCGTCGAGGAACGGGTCGGCCGAGCGATCTCCGACGGCACGCTGTTGCTCGCCATGGACGGCGAGGCGCTCGGACAGGTCAACGGGATCTCGGTCCTCTCCACGGGCGATCACGCCTTCGGCCGGCCGTGCCGGATCACCGCCCGGGCCTTCTGCGGAGAGCCCGGCGTCGTGGACATCGAGCGGGAGGCGAAGCTCGGCGGGCGCGTGCACTCCAAGGGAGTCATGATCCTGACTGGATTCCTGGCCGGACGGTACGCCCGCGTGCACCCGCTCGCGCTGTCCGCGTCGATCGCCTTCGAGCAGCAGTACGAGGAAGTCGACGGGGACAGCGCCTCCTCGGCCGAGCTGTACGCGCTGCTGTCCGCCCTGGCCGGCATCCCGCTGGCCCAGCGGATCGCCGTCACCGGCTCCGTGAGCCAGCAGGGTGAGATCCAGCCGGTCGGCGCGATCAACGAGAAGATCGAGGGCTTCTTCGATGCGTGCCGGCGGCACGGCCTCACCGGCAGCCAGGGTGTGCTGATCCCCGAAGCCAACGTCCGCCATCTCATGCTCCGCGAGGATGTGGCCGCCGCCGTCCGCGACGAGCGGTTTCACGTCTATGCCGCGCGTTCCGTGGACGACGGGCTCGCCGTCCTGTCCGGACGCGAGGCCGGAGACCTCCGGCCCGACGGGCGCTATCCCGACGGCACCTTCAACGAAGCGGTCCGTCAGGCCCTGGTGCGCAACGTCGAGCAGCTGCGGGCACTCCGCGCCGCCCCTGGCCCGGGCAAGAGGGAGTCGCCGTGACGGCGATGCTCGCTCCGAACGGCCCGCCCTCGGGGCGGAACGAGGCGATCAGCGCGCGGCTGCGCGAGGCCGCCGAGCTCCTCGAGCGGCAGAAGGCCAACCCCTTCCGCGTGCGCGCGTTTCGCCGAGCCGCCGACACGATCGCCGGGTTGCCGGATGACGTCGGCGAACTGGTCACCCGCGGCGGCCCGGAGGCGCTCCGAGCGCTGCCCGGTATCGGCCCGGGCATCGCGGCCGCCGTGCACGAGATCCTCGCCACCGGCCGATGGGCCCTGCTCGAGCGGCTCCGGGGCACGCTCGATCCCGAGCAGCTTCTCCGCTCGATCCCCGGCGTCGGTCGAGTGCTGGCCGGCCGGATCCACGACGTCCTGCAGGTCGACAGCCTCGAGGCGCTCGAGAGTGCCGCGCATGATGGACACCTCGCGTCCGTGCCCGGCATGGGCGCGCGCCGCATCGCGATGATCCGCTCGACGCTGGCCGGCATGCTCGGCCGTCGTCGACCCGCCCCGCCGGCCGCGGAGCCCCCGGTGGCCGTGCTCCTCGACGTCGACGAGGAGTACCGCGGCAAGGCCAAGACCGGCCGCCTGGCGCGGATCGCGCCTCACCGATTCAATCCCTCCGGGAAGCGCTGGCTACCGATCCTCCACACCGAGCGCGGTCCCTGGCACGTCACGGCCCTCTTCTCGAACACCGCGCGCGCGCACGAGTTCGGCCGCACGCGAGACTGGGTCGTCGTCTACTTCCGCGCCGATCACCAGATCGAGGGGCAGCGAACGATCGTGACCGAGACCCAGGGGCCGCTGGCGGGACGACGCGTCGTGCGCGGTCGCGAGAGTGAGTGCCCCGCCGAGGAGGCCGCGACCTCGGATCTCGGGTAGCGTCAGGGGGCCACTGACATCGAGCGTGGGACGCACGGGCCACCCCACGTGGGATCGCGGCCGACCAGGCGATCGAGGACCGGTCCAGCTTCAGGCGGCGCCGTCCCCCGCAGTGTATCGCCCGGTCGGAACAGCTCACACGGGCAATCGGGGACGCGGCACCGTCCTCCCCGTACATGGTCCTTATCCGGATGACCACAGACACAGTTCATACGCGGTCCTCCCGTCGCGAAGCTGCGCCTGACTGATTCCACCGGTCTCCCGCCGGTCAGAGGTGACGCTCGCCCACGGGGCGTCGGAACGCAGCTCACGAGATCGAGAAGCGACGGTAGCTCATGGCCTGCCGGACCCGTCCCGCCGCCAGTTCCAGCGCAGCCTCGCGCGGCAGGATTCGCCTCGCCGTCACGGCCTCGAGTACCATCGCCGTGTTCACCCGAGTCGTTGCTTCGATCGCCGCGAAGGCCGCCGCCTGCGTTGCGCCACGGTACTCCATCGCGGCGCAGATCACCCCGCCGGCGTTCGCGATGAAATCGGGTACCACCACCACGCCTCGATCGTGCAGCATCCTCTCCGCACCCACGGTGAACGGAATGTTCGCACCCTGCAGGACGAGCTTCGTCTTCAAGCGATGCACGTTGTCCTCGCGCACGACGTCAGGACGCGCCGCGGGAATCCAGATGTCACACTCGACGTCGAGGATCGCCTCGCGATCGCGCGTGTGGCCACCGGTGTGGTCGCACACCGTCTTCCCGGCGTCCTTGAGCGCGATCAGGTCGGCAACCGGCAGGCCCTGGGGATTGTGGATCGTTCCCTGCGAGTCAGAGGCCGCGACGAGAACCGCGCCCCGCTCGGCGAGAAACCGGGCGCAGTGCTTGCCGACCGCCCCGAAGCCCTGGATCGCCATACGCGCGCCCCGGAGGTCGAGCCGGCAGTAGGGCGCGGCCGCCTCCGCCGCGTGACGTATCCCCCAGCCGGTGGCACCGATCTCGTCGAGCGGAAGTCCCCCGAGGACGGCCGGCAATCCGACGGCACGACCGATCTCGTCTTTGATCCACGCCATGCATGATTCGTCGGTCCCCATGTCCGGCCCGACGATGTAGTCCTGCTCGTTCCGGAGCGCGTGGGCGAAGGCGCGAATGAGGCGCTCCTTCTGGTCGCGCGGCATGCGCGGCTCGCCGTAGAGCACCGACTTGCCGCCGCCGTGAGGGAGACCCGCGGCGGCATTCTTCAGAGTCATCGCCCGCGCCAGCCGAAAGCACTCCGTCGTGCTCACATCCGGCGCCATGCGCAGGCCGCCGATCGAGGGGCCCGGCGCGGTGTTATCGATCACCAGCACCGCCCTCAGGCCGAGCGTGGGTTCGTGCACGTGGATGACCTTCGACGGTCCGAGATCGTCCCCGAGTCGAAACACCTCTTCCATCAGGGGGACGCCACCTCCCCTACGGCACATACGTCAGGCGCTCGACCGCCGCCTGCGCATTGGCCGCGATCGATGTCCGTTCCCCTCGACCGCACGGGACTGCCGCTACCGGGGCGTCGCCGGCACCGGGAGCCACGGCTCCGGACAGGTCGAGACGTACGGGTAGTACGTCTGAGCGCTCCGGCAGTAGTACCAGTACGGTGGCTCAGGGGACTGCCCGTACACCGGCGGCTGCTCCTGAACGATCGCCGGCGGTGGAGCATAGAACCAGTACGGCTCCCACCAGTATGACGACCAGCCGCGGATGACGGCCCGACCATGATCGCGTGGGCCCGTGTCGCGGCGCCCTTCGAAGCGGCGCTCGGGCGGGCGCGGATGCGTTGCCCCACCGCCCGGCGGTGCGTGTCCGGCGCCGCCCCGCCCCGCCGGTGCGGCGCCGCGCGCGGCGCTCGGCGGATCGTCCGGAGGGTCGGCCTCGCTCTGAGCCGGGGCCCCGGCCAGAAGCGCGGCCAGCTTCGAGCGCTGCTCCGGGGTGAGCTGGGCCCGGGCGTTCTCGACGGCGCGGATCAACGCGAGCTGGAGATCCGTCCGGATCTTCTCGATCTCCCGGAGCTTGGCCTCCGCCGCCTTCACGTCGACCGCCTGGCTCGGCTCCTGATCGAGCAGGAGATCGAGATCGATCTGGGTGATGAGCAAGTCGGCCTGGCGCCGGATCGCCTCGCGGATGAAGTCAAGGCCGAGGCGCTCGAGCGCCTCGACCTGCGAGGCCGACAGCCCGAGGGCACCGCCGTGCTCGAGGATCGTCCCGATGACCGGCAGTGCCGGCCGACCCTGCTCCGCCGAGGGGGCGGTCGCCGTCGCGACCGGCGTCCCCACCGGCTGGGCCGTGGCCGGCGTGGCGAGCCACAGCACCATCGTCACCACAACCAGCGCCTCGGTCAATTTCGTGGGGATCATTGACCACCTCGTCGCAAGACGGCCAGGCGTGACCCGCGGATCTCGGGCGGTTCCGCGAAATAGGCCGGTCGGCGCTTGCCGCAATCGGTGCCTCGCCCCCGCGGCGGGACGGTGCCGTCCGCGGCCGACCGCACCGTGCACGGCCGGCCGCGGCTGGGCGGGCAGGTTCTCGTCGCCGTCATGACCGACAACGGCTCGGGCTATCGCTCTCGCTGCTTGGCGCGGGAGTGCTTGCGTATACCCAGGATCTGCCGCAGAAGGTTGTGCAGCCAACCGCCTTCGCCCGACTCGGTCACCGACAGCCTGGGGTCTGGCGGCGACACCGGCTGATCAGGGATGGCCCGGCGGCCGGTAATCTGGCGGGCGTAAATGCGGTAGAAGACCGGCACCGGCGGGCGCTCTGCGCCGTGGACGATGGTCTTCACGTACGCAGGCTCCCACCACGCCGCGTGCCGTTTCAGCAGGGCGTGAGCGCGTGCGCGCGCGCCCGGGTATTCGGGGGTGTCGAGTATCTCTTCGTAGCGACCGAAGACAATGACGCTCATCCATTGCTGCGGGCTCACCACCTCGTCCGCTTCGACGCAGACCAGCGGGTTGGCTCGCATCCAGTCGATCTTTTGTCCGACCGCGGAAAAGCTATACAGGCAATCATTCTCATAGACGAAATAGAATGGCACCATGTACGGCTGGGTCCCTCGGGCGCACGCCAATCTACCGATGTGTGCACGAGCCAGCAGCTCCAGACTCGCCTGCCTCGTCAGTTCCTGGACCAGCACGACAACCCCTCCCGCGTCTCGACCCCCCAGGCTTCACGTCGGCTTCACGCGCTCACGCACCGCACCAACGGCAGGGTGGAATGCCGATCAGACGGCGCCGGTGACGACGGTGACAGCGCTCCCCCTGACGCTACCAACACGCTGGCCGGCGGCGCCGGGACGCGCTACGGCAAGCGTTGGGCCGCGTAGTACTTCTTCGGATACCGCCCGCTCTTCTGCCTGCGCTCGAGTTGCCGCGCAATCTGTCGCGAAATCGCCGCCGCGCTCAGGTCGAAGGCGGTGACGTCTCTCGCGGCGGTCTCCTCGACGTGGAGCGGCGCCGTCCGCGGAATCGTCACGTCGATGGCGCACCGCGCGTCGAGACCGCCTTTCGGGCCATTGACGTCCGCGAAGCTGACGCGGACGTGGACCGGGCTCGTCTGGACGCCGACGAGCGCGCGCCGGATCTGCCGAGCGATACGGGCCCTGAACGTCGGTGCGATGGCGAGGCCTACGATCTCGATCGTGGGCACCGAAGAGGAACGCGGGCGAGAGGCCGGTTTCGTCATGCCCAACGAGACAGCAACGACGGTGCCGAGTCCCACGCCAGCGAATCCCACAACTTGCGCCCGGAACCGAGGGAGAGCGTGGGACATCGATGCGACAGGTGGTGCAGCAATGCCACGTGCCGGTGCTCGAGCGCCGACGGAAACCCGCCCTCGCGCTGCTGGAGCTCGCGTAGCGCATCGCGATGGCGGCTGCCCGGCCGATCCTCGCGACCACGCCGCAGTCAAGACAGGGAACGGGGCGGCGTCTCCGCCTCATTGCCCCTCCGGCGCCCCACTTCGCTGGGCTTCCATGTCGCGGGTTCGGCACGAAACGCACGGGAAAGTCCTGGCGCGCACGTTGCAGTCACAGTTCTGACATCGCTTCGCAAATCGGAGGTTCCCCTAGAAGGGAACGTCTCCTCAGGCCCCTGCCGTAACGAAGGTGCCGCCGGCGGTGAGCTGCACACCCGACACGACGGGGGGGAGGGATCGGCCATGCGATCCAGTAGACCATCCGCGGTTGGACCGCCCGGCGGCGAGCATGAAATCGGGTGCCCAGAGCTGACCATCGAGCACCTGCTGGTGCCGCTGGATGGGTCGGCGCTCGCAGAGTGCGCGCTTCCGTGGGCCGTTGCCCTGGCACGGGTGTTCGCTGCGCGCATCACGCTCCTCCGTATCCTCGAGCCACCGGTCACCGCGGCCTCGCCGCGCCACGCTCACGACGCCGTGGAGTGGCAGATCCGGCGGGCGGAGGCGCACAGCCAGCTCGCAAAGCTGGATGGCGAACTGAAGGCGGATGGATTGACCTCGGCCGCCGAGTTGCTGGAGGGCCGGCCCGCCGAACAGATCATCAATTTCGCCAGGGGACACGACGTCGATCTCGTCGTCCTGTCGACCCACGGTGAAGGCGGGCTCAGCGGCTGGGTCCTGAGCAGTACCGCCCAGAAAGTCGTGGCCCGCGCCGACAGCTCGGTCCTCGTCGTCCCCGCGCACACCGCCGATGAACGGCCCGTCGGCGAGATTCGTTTGCGCCGAATCTTCGTGCCCCTGGATTGCTCGCCACGGGCCGAGTCCGTCCTCACACTCGCCGTCGCTCTGGCGCGCGCGCATGACGCCGAGTTGATCCTCGCCCACGTGGTGCCCGAGCCGGAGATGCCTCGGCGCATGCCACCGTCCGCGGACGACGTGGCCGTCGCCTCGCAGCTCACCGAGCGCAACCGGGTGGAAGCCGAGCGGTACCTGCGTGAGCTGCAGAGTGGGCTGGCTGGCCAGGCGCTTCGCGTCAGCGTGCAAAGCGTCGTATCGTCCCGGCGGGCGCCGGCGATTCGGGCGCTGGCGGAGGGGGCCGACGTCGATCTGATCGTGGTATGCGCCCACGGCCGTACGGCCGATGCGAGTGAGCGCTACGGCAGTGTCAGCGCCCGCCTCCTGGCCGAAAGCACCCGGCCGATCCTCGTGCTGCAGGACCTCGGCCTGGGCGCGCGGGGGCCGACGCGCGCCGAAATGGCGGCGCGGAGCCGTCCGGGCCACTGAGCCCGGTGATTCCTGGCCTGGTCGTGAGTGCCGGTGACGTGCGCGAACGGGTTCGACGCCTGGCGAGTACGGCGCCGCTGCCGGCCCGGCGTCGAGCTCCACACCTTGTGGACCGCTTGCGAGGCCCCGAGCAGACTCTCGCCACGACGTCTCGCCGACTCGCCGCGGGGGGCCCTGGGTCGGACCACCCGGCCGCGGAATGGCTGCTCGACAACTACTACATCGTCGAACGAGCCTTCCAGCTGGTTCGCGAGGAGTTCCCGCCTGTGTTCGAGGGGCGGCTTCCTCGTCTGGCCGACGGGGAGCTGCGCGGGCACCCGGTGGCCTACGAGCTGGCCCGGGAGATCGTCACGGCCGGCGGGCATCACGTCGAAGTCGAGCAGATCACGCTCCTCGTCGCCGACTTCCAGACGCGACGGCCACTCACCATCGCCGAGGTGTGGGCGCTGCCCGTGCTGCTCCGCATCGTTCTCCTCGAGTCCCTGGCGGCCGCCACCATCAGCGCATTCCAGGCAGAAGGCCTGCCGGGGCAGCCGCCGGCCGACCAGACCCTGCCCGCATGCATCCGCAGTCTGCGCACGCTGGAGACGACCGACTGGAACGCCGTCTTCGAACAGGTCAGCGAGACCGAGCGGATCCTGCGTGAGGATCCCGCGGGCGTCTACCCGAGCATGGATTTCGATACGCGTGATCGCTACCGCGGTGTCGTCGAGGACCTGGCCGCCCGGAGCGGTTGGTCGGAGGACGCGGTGGCGCGCGAGGCCATCCGCTTGTCCGGGGAGAGTACCGGAGATCGGAGCCGCCATGTCGGCGACCACCTCATCGGCCAGGGCGTCGTCGGCCTCGAACGGATCGTCGTGTATCGTTCCCGCTGGCGTACCCGATGGCGGCGGGGGCTCGAGCGTCATCCGACCCCCTGGTACCTCGGAGCCATCCTCCTGGTCGCCGCGCTACATGTGACAGGGCTGGGCGTGGCACTGCTCATGGCCGGCGCCAGCCTCGCCGTCGCCGCGTCGGGCATGGCGCTCGCCGTCGTCCCGGCCACGACGATCGGCGTCAGTCTCGTCAACCTCCTCACGACCCGCCTCTTGCCCGCGCGTGTCCTGCCCAAGATGGACTTCCGCAAGGGCATCCCCGCCGACTGCCGGACCATGGCGGCCGTGCCGGTGCTCCTGGCTTCGCGTGACGACGTCGCGGCGATCGTGTCCCGGCTCGAGGTCCACTGGCTGGCCAACGCGGACGCGAACCTCCATCTCGCGCTGCTGGTCACCCTGGCCGACGCGCCCGCCGAATCGATGCCGGACGACGCCGACCTGCTCCGGCGCGCCGAGGAGGGCGTTCGTGCGCTCAATGCGCGATACGGGGGGACAGACACCGGACCGTTTCATCTGCGGCATCGCAAGCGACTGTGGAACCCCAGCGAGGGCTGCTGGATGGGATGGGAGCGCAAGCGAGGCCAGCTCGCCGAGTTCAACCGCCTGCTGGCCGGAGATCAGACGACCACCTTCGCCGGCCACGTGGGTGATCCGCGCATCCTGCCTTCCATTCGGTTCGTGCTCACGCTCGACGCCGATACCGAGCTTCCTCGGGGCGCCGCGCATCGCCTCGTCGCCACCCTCGCCCACCCGCTCAACCGGGCGGAGTTCGATCCCCTCACCGGCCGCGTCAGTGCCGGCTATACGGTCCTGCAACCCCGGGTCGAGGTGACCCCCCTGGGCGCCGCCGCGTCGCGGTTCACCCGCCTCTTCGCGGGAGACCCGGGCCTCGACCTCTACGCCGGCGCGACCTCGGACGTCTACCAGGATCTGTTCGGTGAAGGGATCTACGTCGGCAAGGGAATCTACGACCCGGTCGCGTTCGAGCGCAGCCTGCAGGGACGCGTGCCCGACAACACGCTGCTCAGCCACGACCTGTTCGAGGGCATCCACGGCAGAGCCGGCCTGGTGAGCGACGTCGTGCTCTTCGAGGACTATCCAGTCGACTATCGCCGATACTGGCGGCGCTTGCACCGCTGGGCGCGCGGAGACTGGCAACTGTTGCCCTGGCTCGGCCGCCGCGTGCCCCTGGCGGGCGGTGGCCGGGGGCCAAACCGGCTGTCGCTGATCTCGCGCTGGAAGATCGTCGACAACCTGCGGCGCACGCTGCTTCCTCCCACGCTGCTCGCCTTCCTGCTCCTCGCGTGGGCGTTGTTCCCCGGCTGGCCCGTCATCTGGACTGCGCTGGGCGTCCTCCCGCTGGCGACGCCGCTGCTCAGCGAGGCGATGGGGGGTCTCGTGTCGGCCCACCGGGTGGCGGCCTTGCCTGCCGCCATCCGCGGTGTCTGGCTCCGGCTCCGACCCGCCTCGGCGCTCTGGATCCTGCACGTCGCTTTCCTGCCGCATCGCGCGGCCGTCCTGGCCGATGCCATCCTGCGCACGCTCGTCCGCCTGCGCCGGAAACGCCGCCTGCTCGAGTGGACCTCCGCAGCGCGGATCGCCTCGATGCTCGGCGGCACCAGCTCACGCCGGCCCCTCTGGCGCGAGATGGCGGCGGCGCCGCTGGCCGCGCTCGGCACGGGGGCGCTCCTCGCGATCTCCCGGCCGGCGGCGCTGCCCGCCGCGCTTGGCGTCCTGCTGCTCTGGCTCCTCGCCCCCGAGATCGCCGACATCGTCGGCCGGGCATGGCCCGACCGGCCGCCGGCACCGGGGCAGGGCCAGGCTCGTCGCCTCCGTCTGCTGGCACGCCGGACCTGGCTCTTCTTCGACACGTTCGTCGGACCGGAGAACCAGTGGCTTCCACCGGACCACTTCCAGGAAGAGCCCCGGGGGGAGATCGCACGACGGACTTCGCCGACGAACATCGGATTCCTGCAGCTCGCCACGCTCTCGGCCCACGACCTCGGCCATGCGGGTCTGCTGTCGGTGGTCCAGCGTCTCGGGAACACGATCGACACCCTCGAGCGGATGGAGCGCCATCGCGGCCACTTCTACAACTGGTACGACACCGCCGATCTCACGCCGCTGTTGCCCCGCTACGTCTCCACGGTGGACAGCGGCAACCTGGCCGCCTCGCTGTTGACCGTGAAGCAGGGATGCCTGGAGCTCGTCCACGCCCCCATCATCGGGCCTGCCGGATGGGACGGCCTGCTCGACACGCTCGACATCCTGGGCGAGGTCATCGACGGCCGCGTTCGACGGCAGGACCGGGCGCGGTTCGCCGGCCTTCGCGCCTGCGTCGCGAGGGCGCGCCAGGAGGCAGCGGCCCTGAAGGGGCAGCGGCGGGCGTGGGCACCCGGCATTGCCCGGCTCCTCGAGCAGGGATGCGCCGAGTTCGACCGTACCCTCCTGTCGGCGATCGCCCCGGGCCGCGAGGACCTCGACCAGGACCTGCTCGCCGAGCTTCGCGTCTGGTCCGCCGAGGTACGCCAGCACCTCGGAGCCATGCGGCGCGACATCGAGCTCTACCTTCCCTGGCAGGTGCCGGGCGCGAGCGCGCCCCTCGTCCTGAATGGCGAGGTGCGCGATGAGTTCGAGCGATGCCTCTCCCTCGACCCTACGCTGCATGGGTTGCCCTCGGCCTGCGAGAGTGCCAGCGCCGCCGTGACGCGGCTGGCGAAGCAACTCGATACCCTGCCCGTCGACGCCGCCGGCATGGCCGGCGTCCGAGCCTGGGCGGCGGGGCTTCGAGAGGCCATCGGCCGGGCCGAGGACGCCGCCCGGACCGTCCTCACGAGCCTCGCCGGGCTTGCCGGGCGCACCGACGCGCTCTTCGACGCGATGGACTTCACCTTTCTCTACGACGAAAGCCGGCGGCTCTTCTATATCGGACAGGACGTCGCCACGGATCGCCCGGATGCCCACCACTATGATCTCCTCGCGTCCGAGGCCCGGCTGGCCAGCTTCGTCGCCATCGCGAAGGGCGACGTGCCCGAGGAGCACTGGCTCCACCTCGGCCGCCCCTTCTGCCGCGTCGATGGTGGCAGCGCGCTGCTGTCGTGGAGCGGCACGATGTTCGAGTACCTGATGCCGACGCTGCTGCTCCGCGAGGCACCGGAGAGCCTGATGGGTCGAGCGTGCGCGAGCGCCGTACGGATCCAGATCGCCTACGCCGGGCGACGGGGCGTCCCGTGGGGCATGTCGGAGTCGGGGTACTACCGGTTCGACGACCACCGCAACTATCAGTATCGCGCCTTCGGCGTTCCCGACCTCGGGTTCAAGCGAGGGCTGGAGGACGACGTGGTCGTCGCACCGTATGCCTGCCTGCTCGCGCTGCCGTTCGCGCCGGAGGCGGTGATGGCGAATCTCGGGCGGCTGGAGCACCTCGGACTCATGGGGCGATACGGCCTCTACGAGGCGGTGGACTTCACAGCCTCGCGTCTGGCCGAGGGCACGCACCACGCGATCGTGCGCTCGTTCATGGCCCACCACCAGGGCATGATCCTGGTCGCCGTGGACAACCTGCTCTGCGGACACCCGATGGTACGCCGCTTCCATGCCGACCCGGTGGTCCAGACCACGGAGGCGCTGGCCTTCGAGCGCCCCGCCACCGCGGCGCCCCTGCGGCGGACACGCCTGGTGCCGGAAGGCCCGCGGCGCACGGCGGCGCCGCGGCGCGCGCCGCTCGAGCCCTGGCCGGCCCGTCCGGACGCAGGCTTCCCGCAGGCCCACGTGCTCTCCAACGGCCGTTATCAGACCCTCGTCTCGGATGGCGGAGGGGCCAGCAGCTGGGGCGCCGTGGCCCTGACCCGCCAGCAGGCTGACCGCACCCTCGCTGCCCCGGGATTCCGGCTCTTCGTGCGCGAGCCCGCGCGCAGGCTCGCGTGGTCCCTGGCGCCCGGCGAGGGCGAGACGACGTTCCACGCCCACATGGTCGAGACGCATCGGCGCGTCCATGGCGTCTCGCTTCGCCAGCAGGTGTGTGTGGCGCCGGCCGACGATGCGGAAGTGCGGCTCGTGACGGTGCGCAACCAGACCGCGTTTCGGCGCCGGCTCGAGGTCACCAGCTACGCCGAAGTCGTCGTCGGCGATGCCGCCGAGGACCGACGGCATCCGGCGTTCAGCAAGCTCTTCGTGGAGAGCGAGTACCTCGAGGATCTGCACGCCCTGATCTTTCATCGCCGCCCGCGCTCCGGCGGCGGACCCGACGCCTGGCTCGCGCACCTGCTCGTTCTGCCGGCGGGACGTGCTCGGCCAGCCGGGTACGAGACGGCCCGGGAACGCTTCGTGGGACGCGGGCGGACGACTCGAAGGCCGGCCGCGCTCGACGGCGCGGGGCCCCTCGGCGCCGGCATGACGGGCGCGACGCTGGATCCGATCATGGCGCTGTCGGCCGAGGTCGAGCTGCCGGGACATCGCGCCACATCGCTGGGGTTCGTCATGCTCGCCGCCAGCTCTCGCGAGGGCGTCCTGGCGCTCGCTCGCCGCTACCGGTCGCTCCCCGCGCTCGAGTGGAGCTTCGAGCTGGCGCGCCGCCGCAGCGAGATCGAAGCGGCCGATCTGGAGCTCGCCCCACACGATCTTCCCGCGGCCGCAACGCTCCTCTCACTCCTCCTCTGCTCGCACGACGCCCTGCGGGCCTCCGCCGCCACACTGGCCCTGAACCACCTCGGACAGCGCTCCCTGTGGAAGCACGCGATCTCGGGCGACCTCCCCATCCTGTTGGTGCGCATCGGCTCGGCCGAGGACGCGGCCATCCTGCCATCGGTGCTGCGCGCCCAGCGGTTCTGGCGGGGGCGTGGCGTCTGCGTGGACGTGGTGATCCTCAACGAGCGGGCCGGAGGCTACGTGGCCGAGATGGACGAGCCCGTCGAGCGCGCCCTCGTCCAGGCCGGCGCCGAGGCCTCTCGCGATCGGCTCGGAGGCGTGTTCGTGATCCATGCGGCCCGGATCGACGGGGCCGATCGCACGCTGCTGCTGTCGGCGGCCCGCGTGGTGCTCGACGGCTCGCAGGGCAGCATCGGTCAGCACCTCGCTCGACTGGCTGGCGAGCCGGCGAGGCTGCCGCTGCTCGCTCCGAGCTCGCCGCCGCCCACCGAAGCGCCGGAGACGTTGCCGAGACCGGACACGCTGCTGTTCGATCTGGGGCTCGGGGGCTTCGCCGCCGACGGCCGTGAGTACATCATCCATCTCGAGCCGGGTCAGTCGACGCCGGCGCCGTGGGTCAACGTGGTGGCCAACCGGCGGCTGGGTTTCGTCGTGACGGAGTCGGGGGGTGGCTACACGTGGGCGGAGAACAGCGGCGAGAACCGGCTGACGCCGTGGCGGAACGATCCGATTTCCGACGAGCCGGGAGAAGTGCTGTACCTCCGCGACGAGGCGACCGGCGCCGTGTGGAGTCCGACGCCCCGGCCCGCCCCGGCGGACGGCGCCTACCAGGTGGCCTACGGCGCCGGCTACGCGCGGTTCCTTCACCGCAGCCACGGGCTCGAGCAGAGCGTGCGCCTCTGGGTAGCGCCCGACGACCCCGTCAAGCTCGTCGAGCTCGCGCTGACGAACCGCCTGGACCGCCCGCGCACGGTCACGGTGACGTACTACGTCGAGTGGGTGCTCGGAACGTCGCGCGAGCAGTCCCAGGCGTTCGTCGTCCCGGAGTTCGATCCGGCGTCCGAAGCGCTGCTCGCACGCAATGCGTGGAGCGAGGACTTCGCAGCCCGTGTCGCATTCGTGGCGGTGAGCGCGAAGCTCCGCGGACTGACCGCCGACCGGCTGGAGTTCCTCGGTCGACACGGCGGCTACGCGACGCCGGCGGCGCTGCGGCGCATCGGCCTGGCGGGCACGGTCCGGGCGGGCCGCGATCCATGCGCAGCGCTGCAGATCTCCCTCGACCTGGCCCCCGGCGCGACGGTGCACGCGCACTTCATGCTGGGCCAGGCGGCCGGCCGCGACGAGGCGCTGGATCTCGTCACGAAGTACCGTGACCGCGCCGTCGTCGAGGCGGCGTGGACCGAGCTGAACCGGCAGTGGGATGCGCGACTGGGCGCGGTCACGGTGCGCACGCCGGACCCTGCGCTCGACCTGATGCTCAACCGCTGGCTCCTGTACCAGCTGCTGGCCAGCCGGTTCTGGGGACGGACCGGCTTCTACCAGTCCAGCGGCGCGTTCGGCTTTCGCGACCAGCTGCAGGACGTGGCGGCGCTGATTCATGGCCTGCCCGCGCTCTGCCGCGACCACATCCTCGAGGCGGCGCGCCACCAGTTCGAGGCCGGGGACGTCCTGCACTGGTGGCATCCGCCGGCCGGCGCCGGCGTGCGGACACGGTGCTCGGACGATCTGCTGTGGCTTCCGTTCGTGACGGCGCACTACGTCGAGGCGACCGGCGACGCAACCATCCTCGAGGAGGCGATACCGTTCCTGGCGGGCGAGCCGCTCGAGCCGGACGAAGTCGAGCGGTACGCACGGTTCGAGCCCGGACCGCATCGCGCCACGCTCTACACCCACTGTCTGGCCGCGATCGACCGCGGCCGCACCGCCGGCGCGCACGGACTGCCACTGTTCGGCAGCGGCGACTGGAACGACGGGATGAACCGCGTCGGCGCCGGCCGCCGCGGCGAGAGCGTGTGGCTCGGCTGGTTCCTGCACGCGACGTTGACGCGCTTCGGTCGCGTGGCCGCGCGCCTCGGCGACAGCGCTCGTGCGGAGACGCTCCGAGGCCAGGCGGAGGAGCTGCGCGCCGCCCTGGAGGCGACGGCCTGGGATGGCGCCTGGTATCGGCGAGGGTACTACGACGACGGCACCCCGCTCGGGTCGGCCGAGAGGGCCGAGTGCCAGATCGATTCCGTGGCCCAGTCGTGGGCAGTGCTCTCGTCAGCGGCGGAAAAGTCGAGAGCCGCCGCCGCGATGGAGGCGGTGATGCGGCGCCTCGTGAAGGAGCCGGACGGTCTCATCCTGCTCCTGGCGCCGCCGTTCGCAGAGAGCACGGACGATCCCGGCTACATCCGCGGTTATCCGCCCGGCGTCCGGGAGAACGGCGGGCAGTACACGCATGCGGCGATCTGGGTCCTGTGGGCGCTGCTCGAGCTCGGCGACGTCGAGCACGCCGTGGACCTGTTCCAGCGGCTGCTCCCGATCCGGCGCGCGCTGACTCCCGAGGCGGCGGCCCTCTACCGCACCGAGCCGTACGTGCTGGCCTCCGACGTCTACGCGGCGCCGCCGTGGAGCGGCCGCGGCGGCTGGACCTGGTACACGGGCGCCGCGGCCTGGGCGTACCGCCTGGGTCTGGAGAAGATCCTCGGCATGCGGCCGTCGGAGGGCGGGTGGCACCTGGAGCCGCACATCCCCGCGGCCTGGCCCGGGTTCGAGGTCGTCTGGCACGACGGCGCCACGATCGTTCGCATCCAGGTGGACAACCCACGCGGCGTGAGCTCGGGCGTCGAGCGAATGCTGCTCGACGGTGAGCGTCTCGACCCGCCGATCCTGCCACGCCTCACGGACGGTCGCATCCACGAGGTCCAGGTGACGATGGGGTCGCGCCAGAACGAGCGGTGAGTCGATGAGCGCCTCGGTACGCGCGTAGTTCCAGCGATCCCAGACGTCGAGCTTTCCGGCGCGACGTACGTCGAGAGTTGCGTGCCATCGGTGCCCTCCACGAGCACCTCTTCGCTCGACGCGACCGCCGCGGCGATCCCGTTGGCGGAGGTCGATCGAGACATAGCCGGTCGTGACCTTGAGCTGCACGAAATCCGGCTCCAGGGTCGAGATGCCGACCTGCGTGCCGGCCCAGTCCCGCACGTACGCTCGGGCGCCGATCTGGAGCTCCAGGTTGCCCGGGGATTCACCCGTCTGCGCTCGCGCGACTGAGGCAGAAGCGCCCACGGTAACAGCCATGCCGCCGCGGACGTCGTCGACATCGGGCACCACGCAGCGGAGGTTCGGCGGGTCATCGGCTACGTCCCTCAATTGATCTCGGCCGACGGCGCGTTGACCGGCTCGTCTTCATGGACCTCGACACCATGGCGCTGTTCCTCGACGAGCCCACCGTAGGACTGGACCCGGTCGCGCGAGCCGTCTGGGACGAGGCGGAGACCCTCTGCCGCCGGGTGGCGCTCATGCATCGCGGCCGGGTGATGATCCTCGTGCTGATGATCGTCGGGGCGCGGGCGTATCCCCGTGTGGTGAACTAGCCAGGCCGAGGTGATGTTGGCGACCGACGCTCGCGTGGGGCGGCGGCGGCCGGCTGCGGGAGCCACACGTGGAGCGCCAGCAGGCCGACCAGCGCCGTCCCCGCAAACCCGGCGCCGGCATAGAACGGTGCCGCCATCCCGTACCGGATCCCGAGCCATCCGGCCACGACACTCGCCAGCAGCGCCGCCAGGCCGCCCGCCAGGTTGAACAGGCCGAACGCCGTCCCCCGCAGCCGCTCGGGCGCGGTGTCGGTCACCAGGGCGGCCAGCAGGCCCTGGGTCAGCCCCATGTGGAGGCCCCAGAGGACCACGCCGACGAAGACGCCGAGTGGGCGCACGGCGAGCGCGAGCGCGATATCTCCGGCAATCAGCACGAGACTTCCGGCGGCCAGGACCAGGCGCCGGTCCAGCCGATCCGACAGCAGGCCGGCCGGATAGGCCGAGACGGCGTACGCGATGTTCATGATGACGAAGACCATGGGCACGAGGGCAACCGACACGCCCCGGTCGGCCGCCCGAAGGAGGAGGAACGCCTCGCTGAAGCGCGCCAGGGTCAGGATCGTGCCAACCACCACGACGCTCCAGTAGACCGGCTGCAACGCCCGGACCTCCGCGACCCGCATCGATGGCCCGGCCCCGGGAGCCGGCTGCCTGACCGGCGGCTCCTTCACCGCCACGAGCAGGATTCCCACCGCCAGGACCGCCGGAATCACGGCGATCCAGAACACCAGCCGGAAATCGTGGAGCGTCACGGCCATCAGGGCCGCCGCGACGAGTGGCCCGGCAACGGCGCCGACCGTGTCGAGCGACTGGCGGAGGCCGTAGCAGGCGCCACGCATGGCGGCAGGGGCCAGATCCCCCATGAGCGCATCCCGCGGCGCCTCACGGATTCCCTTGCCGATACGGTCTACGAAGCGCGCGGCGAGCACCCAGCTCAGCGACGTGGCGAGGGGGAAAACCGGCTTGGTGATAGCCGCCAGTGCGTAGCCCAGCCCCGTCAGGAACTTGCGCCGGCCCAGATAGTCGCTCAGCGTCCCCGAGAAGACCTTGGTGATGGACGCGGTCGCTTCGGCGACGCCTTCGATCACTCCGACCGAGAGCACGCTCGCGCCCAGGACCGACACGAGGAACACCGGCAGCAGGCTGTGGATCATCTCCGAGGAGAGATCCATGAACAGGCTGACGACACCCAGCGCCCAGACGCCTCGGGGAATCGCCCGCAGGCCGCCGACGCGCGAGCCAGGGACGTCGCTCTCGGAGCCCGGCATCGGCCTGTCCGGCCTGGTGGCTACTCGTGTCGGAGCGCGTCGATGGGATTCAGGCGGGACGCCTTGCGGGCCGGGTAGAAGCCGAAGAAGACGCCGACCGCTCCGGCGAAGAGGAAGGCGGGAACGACCGCGCGCGCCTGGATCGGAGCCAGCCAGCCGGCGAAGTACCCGATGGCCCAGGCGGCGACCACTCCGAGCACGATCCCCACGAGGCCGCCGGCCAGCGACACGGTCACCGCCTCGATGAGGAACTGCGTCAGGATGTCCCGTCGGCGGGCGCCGACCGCCCGGCGCAGCCCGATCTCGCGCGTCCGCTCGGTGACCGAGACCAGCATGATGTTCATGATGCCGATGCCGCCCACCACGAGGGAGACGGACGCGATGGCGGCGAGCAGCAGGCTGAGCACCCGGGACGACGCCTCCTGACTCTCGAGGATCTCGGCCAGATTCCGGAGCGTGAAATCGTCGTCCTGGCCGGGCTGCAGATGATGGCGCTGGCGCAGCAGCGTGCGGATACTCTGCTCGGCGCCTTTCATCGCGCTCGCCTCCCGGACCTTCACGAGAATCCCGTTGACCGCCCGGGCGTTGGCCTGGCTCGTCCCCAGCACCTTCTTCTTCGCCGTCGAGAGCGGGACCAGCACCGTGTCGTCCTGATCCTGTCCCTGGGTGGACTGGCCCTTCCGGGCAAGCACGCCGACTACGGTCAGCGGGACCTTCTTGACGCGAACGACCTGGCCGAGGGGATCGGCCCCGCCGAAGAGATTGTTCGCCACCGTCTGGCCGAGCAGGACGACCTTGGTGGCACCGTCGACGTCGTCCTGCGTGAGCGGCCGGCCGGCTGCGGTTTCCCAGTCGCGCGCTTCCAGGAACCCTGGCGTCACGCCGACGAGCCCCGTCGACCAGTTGGCGTTGCCCGCGATCACCTGGACGCCGCCCCGGACCGTCGGCGCCGCGACCTGGAGGCTGTCGATCTCGCGCTCCATCGCGCGCGCGTCGTCTTCGGTGACGGTGAGCTGGCTGCCGGCGCCGAGCCGCACACCGCCCGTGGTGATCGAGCCGGACAGCACGATGATCAGGTTCGAGCCCAGGCTCCGGATCTGGCCCTCGACGCGGGCCTGGGCCCCGGCGCCCACCGCCATCATCGTCACGACGGCGGCCACGCCGATGATGACACCGAGCATCGTGAGCGCGGTGCGCGCCCGGCTGGCCGCCAGGGCCACGAGGGCCAGGTGCGCGGTGGCGCGAACTCTCATGGCATCTTCAGGGCCCGCGCACCGGCGGCGAGCACCGTGCGGGCGTCGATCGGAGCGAGGACGGGCTCGTCCTGCACGAGCTCGCCATCGCGGAAGTGCAGGATGCGCCGCGCATAGCGGGCGATGTCCTCCTCGTGCGTGACGAGCAGGATCGTGATGCCGTTGCGGTTCAGGGCCTGGAGGATGGCCATGATCTCCACGCTGGTCCGCGTATCGAGATTGCCGGTGGGCTCGTCGGCCAGGAACAGAATCGGATCGTTGACCAGGGCCCGGGCGATTGCCACCCGCTGCTGCTGACCGCCCGAGAGCTGGGCGGGGCGGTGGTTGGCGCGGTCGCCGAGCCCGACGGCCTCG
Organism: Methylomirabilia bacterium; assembly: GCA_041499965.1. Lineage (GTDB taxonomy): Bacteria > Methylomirabilota > Methylomirabilia > Rokubacteriales > CSP1-6 > AR5. The sequence goes on along the minus strand of JBGQLG010000003.1, from coordinate 60,017 downwards.
AGCTTCGACATCGCCGTTCGGCGCTGTTCCCTGGCCGGGCGATCACTGTAGATGAGCGGAAGCTCGACGTTGGCCAGCGCGCTCATCCGGGGCATCAGGTTGAACTGCTGGAACACGAAGCCGATCTTCGAGTTCCGGATCCTGGCCAGCGCATCGTCGTCCAGCCGCGAGACGTCGTGGCCCTCCAGGAGATAGCGCCCGCTCGTGGCGGTGTCGAGGCAACCCAGGATCGTCATGAGCGTGGATTTCCCTGATCCCGAGGGACCCATGATGGCCACCAGCTCCCCGGCCTCGACGGTGAGCGACACGCCGTGCAGCGCGTGCACCACGTGGGCGCCCAGCCAGTAGTCCTTCGCCAGATCCTGCGTCTCGATGACGGGCTCGGCCATCGCTATCGACCTGGGCAACCGGCGTGCCGGACCTGATCGACAAGAATCCAGCCACATGGCTACCGTGGGCCTGGGGCATCGTCACCCCAGCGCCGCACGGGCGCCCCAGTGGCCGGGGCGAACGCTCCCGCCGAAAGGACCGTTTTCTTTCGTTTCAGGAACGGCAGTGCCGTTGCACTTGTCCGAGGCCGGACCCATGAAGACCGAACAGACGCAGGCGGCCTCGAACGGATCCGCCGCCGGCTCCCCGCCGGTCGACGCGACCCTGGTCCCTGCGAAGCCGGCGCGCCAGCGCTGGACACGCTGGGCTGCCGTGGCCCTCGGCGCCGCCGTCGCCGTCGGAGGCCTCGCCGTGTACTGGTATGTGGCGGGCTCCGGGGCCCCGCCCGTCTACCGGACCGCTCGTGTGGAGCGTGGCGCGATCAGCGCCTCGGTCTCGGCCACCGGCAACCTCAACGCGGTCATCATGGTCCTGGTCGGAAGCCAGGTCTCGGGCACGATCAAGGAGCTGAACGCCGACTTCAACACGCTCGTGCGCAAGGGACAGGTCATCGCGCGCATCGACCCGGCGCTCTTCGAGGCGGCGGCCAACCAGGCCCGGGCCGACGTCAAGGCCGCAGGGTCCACCGTGCTCAATCAGGCCGCCCAGGTCGAGCAGGCCCAGACCAACGTCGACAACGCGCAGGCCGGCTACGCCGAGGGCAAGGCGCAGACGGCCAAGGCCCTCGTGGGGGTCCTCGACGCCCGCCGTACGCTCGGCCGTGAGGTCGAGCTGTTCGAGCGCGGCCTCGTGGCCGCCGCCGACCGCGACAGCGCCCAGAGCGCCTACGACGCCGCCCTGGCCCAACACGAGTCGGCGCTGGCTCACGAGCAGGCGCTGGCCTCGGCCATCCACACCGCCGAAGTCCAGCGACACGTCCAGGAGGCCGCCCTGCAGACGAGTCGCGATCAGGTCGAGCAGAAGCAGGCGGCGCTGGCCCAGGCGCAGATCAATCTCGACCACACCACGATTCGCTCGCCGGTCGACGGGGTCGTCGTCAATCGAGCGGTCGACGTGGGCCAGACGGTCGCCGCGGCGCTGCAGGCACCGACGTTGTTCACGATCGCCCAGGACCTGACGCGGATGCAGGTGGAGGCCAGCGTCGACGAGGCGGACATCGGGCGCATCAGGGCCGAGACGCCGGTGACGTTCACCGTCGACGCGTTTCCGGGCCAGGTGTTCACGGGGACCGTCTCGCAGATCCGCAAGGCGCCGCAGGTCGCGCAGAACGTCGTCACGTACACCGTCGTGGTCGCCGTCGCCAATCCAGCCGCCCGCCTCGTCCCGGGCATGACCGCCAGCGTCAGGTTCGTGACCGAACAGAACGTGGACGTCCTCAAGGTCCCGAACACCGCGCTCCGGTTCCGTCCCCCCGGTGCCCCGGGCTCGACGACGCCGGTCGTGTGGATCCTCGGGCGTGACGGCCGCCCCATCGCCGCCCGGGTCACGCTCGGGATCACCGACGGGACGTCGACGGAGATCGTGCGTGGCGACCTCGAGGCGGGACAGGCGGTCCTGATCGGCCTCGAGTCGGCGGCGCCGACGACGACGATTCCCGGGCCAGGGTTCAGACTGTGAAACCCTCCGGGCAAACCGCCGCCTTCGGCTATCTCGTCGCGGTGATGCTCGCCCTGATCCTGATCAACTCGTTCCTCTTCGCACCGCACCCCGAGAGCATCTCCTACAGCGAGTTCAAGGCGCTCGTGAGGAAGGGCAAGGTCAGCGACCTCCTTCTCGACGCGCACGCCATCACCGGGACGCTCGCCGCTGACGGGCTGGAGGGCGTCCTCCCCACGGAGAAGATCGAGGCGCTGAAACGATCCGGAGCCGGCCCCTACCGCTTCGTCACCGTCCGGGTCGACGACCCCGGCCTCGTCACCGAGCTGGAGGCGGCCACCGTGAAGTTCACCGGCCGCGCGGACAACCCCTGGGTCTCGACGGTGCTCTCGTGGATCCTGCCCACGCTGCTGTTCATGGGCGTCTGGTTCTTCCTCATACGGCGCATGGGCGGGGCCCAGGGCGGGCTCCTGGCCATCGGGAAGAGCAAGGCCAAGGTCTACATGCAGCACAGCACCGGCGTAACGTTCGATGACGTGGCCGGCATCGACGAGGCCCGCGGCGAGCTGATGGAGATTGTCGATTTCCTGAAAGCGCCCGAGCGCTATCAGCGGCTCGGCGGCAAGATCCCGAAGGGCGTCTTGATCGTCGGCGCGCCCGGCACCGGCAAGACGCTCCTCGCCAAGGCCGTCGCGGGGGAAGCCGGCGTGCCGTTCTTCAGTCTGACCGGCTCGGATTTCGTCGAGATGTTCGTCGGGGTCGGTGCGGCGCGGGTGCGCGACCTCTTCGCCCAGGCCCAGGAGAAGGCGCCCAGCATCATCTTCATCGACGAGCTGGACGCGCTCGGCAAGGCCCGGGGGGCCAGTACGCTCGTCGGCGGCCACGACGAGCGGGAGCAGACGCTGAACCAGCTGCTGGCCGAGATGGACGGCTTCGACACCCAGAAGGGCGTCATCCTGCTGGCGGCCACCAACCGCCCCGAGATCCTCGACCCCGCGCTGCTACGGCCCGGCCGCTTCGACCGGCAGGTCGTGATCGACCGGCCCGACCTGCGGGGGCGCGAGAAGATTCTCCTGGTCCACACCCGCAAGGTCCCGCTCGCGCCCGGGCTCGATCTGTCCCTCGTCGCCGCGCGCACGCCCGGGTTCGTCGGCGCCGACCTCGCGAACATCGTGAACGAGGCCGCGCTCCGGGCCGCCCGGCAGGGCCAGGACGCGGTCGACATGACGGACTTCGATGACGCCATCGACCGGGTCGTGGCCGGGCTGGAGCGAAAGTCCCGCGTCATCAATCCGAAGGAGAAGGAGATCGTGGCCTACCACGAGGCCGGCCACGCGCTGGTGGCCGAGTCCCGGCCCCAGGCGGACCGCGTCGCGAAGGTCTCGGTCATTCCGCGCGGGGTGGCGGCGCTCGGCTACACGCAGCAGCGCCCGACCGAGGACCGCTACCTGATGACGCGGACCGAGCTGCTCGACCGGCTCGACGTGCTGCTCGGCGGGCGGGTGGCCGAGGAGCTGACCTTCGGGGACGTGTCCACCGGCGCGCAGGACGATCTGCAACGCGCGACGGACATCGCGCGTCACATGATCACGCGCTACGGAATGGGCGAGGCGCTGGGGCTGGCCACCTTCGAGCCGCCCCGCCCCGTGTTCCTGCCGGTGCCCACCAGCGGCCCCAGGGAGTACAGCGAGCGTACCGCCGAGGTCATCGACGCGGAGATCCAGACGATGCTCGAGGCGGCGCACGGCCGCGTCCGCGCGACGCTGACCGCCAAGCGAGTGACGCTCGAGGCGCTGGCCAAGCAGCTGATCGAGAAGGAGGTCGTCGACCGGGCGACGCTGCTGGCGCTGATCGCCGCCAGCGAGGCCGGTCAGCCCGGGGGGCCGAGCGCCTCGACGGTGTAGCGATTGCGCGGATTCCACAGCATCCACCCGGAGGCGCCCGCGTCGTGGCCGCGCGGATCTGCGCCGCCACCTCCATCGGCCCGAAGGCTCGCCGATCGAACGCATAGTCGCGAAAGTCCTGGATCCACGGACGGACGAGCGCACCGCCGTGGCGGCTGCGGGCCCGGATCCGGCGCACCGTCTCGGCGACGACCTCGTAGGGACGCGCGACGGGGTTGCGATACCCGGGGATGCCGACGTGGTAGGCGGACGGATAGGCCATCGGACAGATGACGTCGACCAGCGTCGCGAGATCCTCGATGCGCTGGCCGACGTTCGTGTCGTTGTCGTTGAACGCCGTGTAGCCGAAGACGTCGATCGCCAGACGTGCGCGGTCGCCCAGCATCTGCCGCGCCGCCGCGAGAAACCGGCCGATGGCCCGAGTCCGGGTCTCCTGCGTGCTGACCGCCGAGTACCGGATGGCGCCGAGCGGCCCCTCGCTCGGGAAGCGAAGATAGTCGAACTGGATCTCATCGAACCCCTTGGCGGCGGCCTCGACGGCGAGTTGCAACGTGTACGCCCAGGCCTCGTCCTTGAACGGATCGATCCAGGCGAGCCCTTCCCGGTCCACCCAGGGCCGGCCCGTCCGAGTGTCGAGCAGCGCCCACGTGGGGCGGTGGCGGGCGAGGACGTCGTCCTTGAACACGACGATGCGCGCGATCGTGTAGACGCCCCCGGCCTTGAGCCGGGCCAGCGCAGCGTCGAAGCCGTTCCAACGCACCGGGCCCCGCGCGCCCGCCTGCACGGCCAGCTCGACGGAGGTCGCGTAGGGAATGAACCCACGGTCGCCCTTCACGTCGATCACGACCGCGTTGAGCTCGGTGCCGTCGAGGAGATCGAGGACGCGACCGCGGATGGTCGCGTCGGCGACGCCGTAGTAGCTCAAATAGACGGCCTTGACGACGGCCGGCGCGGGCCGAGCACTATCGGCCGTCCGAGCGAGCAAGCGGGCGGTAGGGCCGGGCGAGGCAACCGCCGCGACCCCCACCGCGAGGAGCGCCAGCAGGGCCGCGATCAGGACCCGCGACGCCCGCATCGGGTGCGTCCCTGACCGCGGGTCAGGGCAGACGGACGCCCGGGCTCGAGGGAGGCTGCGCGAGTTCGGCCAGGGTCACCAGCACGGCGACGAGCCGGCCCCGTTCGAGGACACATTCGGCGGTCACGAATTCACCCAGCGCCACGTCGTCGGCATCGAGCATGACCTCGATGAAATCCCCGGCGAACGCTCCCGGCCCGTTCACCCGGATGAACCGATTGAACTTCGTGCGGGATGTCACACCGATCGTTCGCTGGGTCACGACGGCCTTCGGGCCGCGAAGGGGGCCGACCTCCTCGATGATCAGCACACCCCGTCGCGGATCGATGGCCACCACGGTCCCTGAATACCTCGGGCCGCCGGCGGCGTCGGCCAGGGCGGTCGCCAGGAGGACGAGCGTCACGGCGAGGAGGCCGGGTGCGCGCATCACGGGCGTGGCCGCACCGCTACGGCTGCTTCGTGAGGAAGTGCGCCCGGCGGTTCTGCGCCCAACACGCCTCGTTGCGCGCCGAGCAGACCGGTCGCTCCTCACCGTAGCTGACGATGGTGATCCGCGTCGCGGCCACGCCGCGCGCCACGAGATAGTCCAGCGTGGCGCTGGCCCGGCGCTCGCCGAGGGCCAGGTTGTAGGCGTTCGTCCCGCGCTCGTCGCAGTGGCCCTCGATCAGGATCAGCGCCGAGGCATTCGCCTTCAGCCAGTCGAGGTTGGCATCGAGGGTGCGGGCGGCGTCCGACCTGATCGTGTGCTTGTCGAAGTCGAAGAAGACGTCGCGTAGCTCAGAGATGCCCTTGAACTCGGCCGGTGCGGGGCGTGGGGCGGGGGCCGGCGGGGCCGCGACCACCGGAGCGGGCGTGGCCGGCGGCTCGGCCGCAGGAGGCGCGACCGGTGCCGCCGGAGCCGGCGCCGGGGGTGCCGCCGTCACGGCCGCACCGGTCGGCGGGGGGGCGGCCGTCTGGGTCATCGCCGGACGCTTCGCGCATGCCGCGGCGAGCAGCATCGCCAGCAGGACGACGACGAACTGAGATCTCCGAAGCCGCATGGGCGCTCCCTCCCCTGTGTGTACGTACGTCGAGTTCATGGCGCGTATGCAGGAGTGCAATGACACTGCCACGCTCGAGCTCCGTGATTCCAGGAGTTTGCCATAGCGGCCGGTTCCCCACTGGGGCATCAGCACCGCAGGGAGGCAGTGGTGGGCGGTATCGTGGACGCCGCTCACTCGGCTGCTCGACACCGTGCCGCTGGAGGCCGGCGACTGGTTGGTCGTGGCCGCCGCCGTCGTCTGGCCCGTCGCGCTCCTCGAGGCGCTCAAGTACCGGCGGTGACGGCGCCGCCCGGGGCCGAGCCGATGGGAGCGTGCCGGCTGGGACGCGTACGACTTCGGGCACTCGGCGTTCTCCACGACGGTCGTGAGCCGTCGCGGACTTCTCGGGATGGAAGACGCGGATGCTGATCGGGTTCGCGTACGGCGGGTCCGTCAGCACGCTCGCGTCGCAGCTCGGCCAGGAAGAGCCGGGGGGGGCGATGGCCACGCTGGCGACGGTGGTCCTCGTGGCGCAGTTCATCGCAGGCCTCGGCGCGCTGCTCTTCGAGCGGGTGGCCCGCCACGTTGGCGCCAAGCGTATGCTCTCGTGCGCACGACAATCAGTCGGAAGAGCCGGGGCCCGCTTACGTCAACACGGTGGGCGAAGAGACGCTTCTGCTCGTGCGGCGCCGGCTCGGCCAGGACGGTCTGCCGGTCCGTGTCACAACGCCTTCGATCGCGTCGTCCACAGCCAGATGACCAGCCCGACGAGGACGACGACCGCGACGACGATGACCCACTGATCACGGATCGCCTGGATCATGGAGCCACGGTGATGCCGGCGGCCATGGGCGGCGTCGCGGACCCACCAGCCGTCATGGTCTCCCCGCGCGCTCCTCGCGCTGCTTGCGCGCCAGCGCCTCCCCGCGGATGCGCGCGCGACACGGCTCGCAGATCAGGTCGTGGCTGGGCGTCGCGCAGACGAGACACGGCCGAACCGGCGCGGGCTGCTCCGTCTCTTCGTCGTCGAGCGCCACGCCCGACGGCGCCGGGGATGACGGCGCGCTCGGGCGGGGTGCCGGCACCACGAGCACGGGACAGCGGGTGCCCCGCACGACGCGTTCGGACACGCTGCCGAGGAGCACGCGGCTCACGCCCGTGCGTCCGTGGGTGCCCACGACGATGAGATCGATGGGCTGACGGCTGGCGTACCGCAGGATCTCCTCGGCCGGGTCGCCCCCGGTCGCGGCCACGGTCACCCCAACATCCGGTCCCGCCTTGCCGGCGGCATCTGCGAGGAGCCGCGTGACCTCGACCTCCTCTCCCGAGAAGACGTGCAGCAGATGCAGACGCGCGTGGAGCGCGCGGGCATATCGCGCGGCAGCACCGAGCGCCGCCTCCGCGCTCTCCGAGAAGTCCGTGGCGACGAGGATGTGCTGCGCCGGATATTCCGGAACGACGGCCATCACGGGCTTGCTCAGGGGTCTCGCGGCGCCCGGTACAGCAGGACGCCGACGCCAGCGCGCCGCAGCATCGCCTCGGCCACGCTGCCCAGCAGCGCCCGCTTCACCGAGCTCCGTGTCCCGGTGGTGACGAGGATCGTATCGGCGCCGAACGCTTCGGCCTCGGCGAGGATCTCGGCGATGGGATCGCCGAAGCGCACGGCGTGATCCACGGCGCCGTGGAGCCGCGCCGCGGTGTCCCCGAGGGAATCGGACCACAGCGCCTGGACACGGGCCATCTCCTGGTCGGCGTAGGCGACCGTCCGGCCCTGCGGGGTCACGACGTTGTCGGGCACGGAGGCAACGTGGATCAGCCGCACGGCGGCGCCCGTGCTCGCGAGCATCGCGGCGATCGGCAGGATGTCCTGGGTCGCTTCGGTGGTGTCGAGAGGAACAAGCACTCGCTTGGTCATCGGAGAGTCCTCCCCTCGTTGGTCTCAGATAGACGTCCTCCGGCCGGGGCCTGGTCTCGACGAACTGGCCCTCGAACTCGCCCGGAGCCGCGTTGGCCCGGGCGACGATGGCGAACTCGGTTCGCGGGACCAGCGTGACCGTCCGGTACGTGCTCGCGCGATCCCGCAGCTGCCAGGGGCCGACCTCGGCGAGCATGAACGTCCTGGCGTCATTCACTTGTCCGGGTGGTCATTGCCAGTCCGGCTCCGCTCTCGATATATGGATCTCCATCGCGCCGCGCACCTCGTCCGGTTCAGACCGGCTCCGTCCGCAGGTGATCCACGACTTCTCGAACCCCGGCCGTGAAGCGAGCGGCCGCGACGACCGATTTGCGCTCCGCCCACGAATGCACCGACCCCGTCAGTGTCACGATGCCGGCCCGCACATCGACGTGGATCCGCCTGGCTTCCCGCTCGGCCCGGCGCTCCAGCGTCTGCTCGATGGCCTTGTGCACATCCTCGGTCACCGGCTGCGCCGGCGTCACCGTGATCCTGTTCGCGACACCCTTCACGCCAGTCAGATTGCGAATCGCCCGTTCCGCATCGTTGCGCTGACTCCAGCGCTCCACGGTGCCGTCGAGCGTGACCCACCCGTCCGAGACCGTCGAGCTGATCTGCTCCTCGGGGACGAAGACATCCCACTGGAGCGCGTGCCGTACCGCCTGGGCGATCTCGGTGTCGGTGCGCGCGAGTCCGCCCGGAATCTTGATCGCGATATTGTTCGCCACGTCGAGCACGCCGATCACGCGGCGCGCCGCTTCCTGGGCTGCCACACGTTTGGCCCAGCTCGTCACCGTGCCGGTCAGCGTGACGACGCCCTTGTCGACCTCGACGCCCACCTCCGTCTCGTCGACGCGCGAATCCCACTTGAGCTCGTCGAGCACGTCTTGGTGGATCTGCGTGTCCGTCTTCTTGATCCCCTGTGTCATGACCCTCTCCTCCGTGTCTCACCCCGACGTCCGTCCGGGGACCGTGGGTGGCCCGTGTGACTGGTGCTCGAACACGGTGGACAGAGTGCATCGGTGTTGCCAACGCGGAATCCGTGAAGAATCTCGGAGTTCCGCAACATCGCCGAGTCCGAGAACGGAGCGTGAGCGCCTCACGTGAGGCGCCGCTGCCCCAGCGATTGCGCCGACTCGCCGCGGAGAGAAGCTCCGAGGAGGCCCTGCTCTGACTTCCGACGGCGGAAAGCTCCTCGGGCACCCCGATCACGCGGCGGGCCGCGTCCCGCCGGAGATACCGCGCCTCGAGGACCCGCGGGGCGTTGGGCGACCGCCGCATGGTCTCCTTCCGGGCGTTGAGGATCCGACGCCCCACTGAGGCGCCGACGCCCTCCCCGGCCATCCTGCGGCCGGGCGCCCCGTGACGGGTCGGCCGCGCAACGCCGCGATTCATCGACCCACCCGGCCGGTGGCCGTGGGGCACTACTCCTGCATCCCACTCAATCCAGCCCATGAAGAACTTCGAGGTGGCGCGGCTCTTCAACCTCATGGCCGACGTGCTCGAGCTGAAGGAAGAGAACGTCTTTCGCATCCGCGCCTACCGGCGCGCCGCCCAGAACCTCGAGTCGCTGCGGGAGGACGTCGAGACGCTGGCTCGCACGGACCGGCTCGACGAGATCCCGGGCGTGGGCGCCGACCTGGCCGGCAAGATCGCCGAGTATCTGAAGTCCGGGCACGTCCGCGACATCGACCGGGCCACGAAGAGAATCCCCGCCGGCGTCGTCGCGCTCATGAACGTGCCGGGCATCGGGCCGAAGATGGCAATGCGCCTGCACCGCAAGGGCATCACCGGCGTGGACCGACTGGACAAGGCCGCGCGCGCTGGCCGCCTGCGGGGGCTGCCCGGCATCCAGGCCCGGACCGAACAGATCATCCTGCGCGGCATCGCCCTGGTGCGCGGGGGCCAGGCGCGGATGCCGCTCGGCCGGGCGCTGCCCATCGGCCGCGCGTTGGTCGAGGCGCTGCGACGCGCGCGCGGCGTGAAAGCAATCGCCCTGGCCGGCTCCGTCCGCCGGGGCCGCGAGACCGTCGGCGACATCGACCTGCTGGTCACCTCCGACCACCCACGCGTCGTGATGGATGCCTTCGTAGCGTTGCCCGACGTCGCCGAGGTACTCGAGCACGGCACCACCAAGGGGTCGATCCGCCACCGCGAGGGCATCCAGGTGGACCTTCGGGTGATGGAGCCCGAGTGCTTCGGCGCCGCGCTCCTCTACTTCACCGGCTCCAAGCAGCACAACATCCGCATCCGGGAGATGGCGGTGCGCAAGGGCTTCACGCTCTCGGAGTACGGCCTGTTCCGCGAGTCGAGCGGCCGGCGCGTGGCCGGCGCCACCGAGGAAGAGGTGTACGCGGCCATCGACCTGCCGTGGATCCCGCCCGAGCTGCGGGAGGACACGGGCGAGGTGGAGGCGGCGCTCGCCGGCCGGTTGCCGGCGCTCGTCGCCCTCGACGACATCTGCGGCGATCTGCATTGCCACACCAAGGCCTCCGACGGTCACGCCACGATCGAGGCCCTGGTGGCCGCTGCGCGCCAGCGGGGCTATGCATACGTCGTCGTCTCCGACCACAGCCGGTCGGCCCGCGTCGCGGGCGGTCTCTCACTCGACGAGCTGCGCGCTCACGTCGCGAAGGTGCGCGCGGCGGCCCGGAAGTCGAAGGACATCACCGTCCTCGCCGGCACCGAGTGCGACATCTTGCCCGACGGCTCCATGGATTACCCCGACGCGGTGCTCGCCGGCCTGGACTTCGTCGTCGCCGCCGTCCACGGACGGTTCAAGCAGCCCAGGCCCGAGATGACGCGACGGCTGTGCCGCGCGCTCGCCAACCCGCACGTGGACATCCTCGCCCATCCTTCAGGCCGGCTCCTCGGCGAGCGCGAGGCCTACGCGGTCGACCTCGAGCGGGTGCTCGGCGCGGCCAGGCGCCACGACAAGGCGCTCGAGATCAACGCCTACCCGACGCGACTGGACCTCAACGACGTCCAGGCCCGGCGCGCGCACGAGCGCGGCGTCCTGCTCGCCATCGACACCGACACGCACATGCTCGACCACCTCGCCTCGATGGAGCTCGGCGTGCTGACGGCCCGCCGGGCCTGGGTCGGCAAGGGCGCCGTCGTGAACACCTGGCCCGTCGCGAAGGTGCGCGCGTGGGCGCAGCGGCACGGGCGATGAGCAGGGCCGTCGCCGGCCGACGGATCGCGCGCCGGCGCCGAGACATCCGGCGCCACGACCGCCTCTACTACGTGGAGACGCGGCCGGAGATCTCCGACGCCGAGTACGACGCGCTCGTCCACGAGCTGGCCGATCTCGAGCGCCGGTTTCCCGATCTCGTCACTCCGGACAGTCCGACGCAGCGCGTGGCCGGCGCGCCGGCGTTCCGGCCGGTCGAGCACCGGGTGGCGATGCTCTCGCTCGACAGCGCGAGCGACCCGGCCGCGGTGCACGACTTCGAGCGCCGGGTCCGGCAGGGGCTGCCCGGTCAGCGGGTGACCTGGGTGTGCGAGCCCAAGGTGGATGGCCTGGGCGTCGCGCTCCTCTACCGGCACGGACGGCTCGTGCGCGGCGCCACCCGCGGCGACGGGCGCACGGGCGAGGACGTCACCGCCAATGTGCGCACCCTGCCCGCCGTGCCGGCGACGCTGCGCGGGGCCCCCGCCCGCCTCGACGAGCTCGAGGTCCGCGGCGAGGTCTTCATGACGCGCGCGGCGTTCGCGCGGCTCAACCGCACGCTGGAGCGCCGGGATGAGCCCACGTTCGCCAATCCGCGCAACGCGGCGGCCGGGTCGCTGCGTCAGAAAGACGCGACGGTCACCGCGCGGCGCCCGCTCGACTTCCTCGTCTACCACGTGAGCTACGCGAGCGGCCCCGGCTTCAACTCGCACTGGCAGTCGCTGACCGCGTGCCAGGCGGCGGGGCTGCCGGTCAACCCGCGCAACGTGCGCGCGGAGCGGATCGAGGACGTCCTGGCCTACGCGGCCCGCCTCGGCCGCGAGCGCGGGCGCCTCCCCTACGACGCCGACGGGATGGTCGTGAAGGTCGATGCGCTGGTCCAGCAACGGCGGCTCGGCGCGACCGGCCACCACCCGCGCTGGGCGATGGCCCTGAAGTTCGCGGCCCGCCAGGCCACCACGCGCGTGCGGGCGATCGACGTCCAGGTCGGCAAGACGGGGATCCTCACGCCGGTCGCCCGCCTCGATCCCGTCGAGGCCGGCGGCGTCGTCATCCGCAACGTGAGCCTCCACAACGAGGACGAGACCGCCGGCAAGGACGTCCGCGTGGGCGACACCGTGCTGCTGGAACGCGCCGGCGACGTGATTCCCTACCTCGTGCGGGTCGTGCGCGCCCGGCGGCCCCCGGACGCTCGCGCGTTTCGCTTCCCGTGCCGGTGCCCGGCCTGCGGCGGCCTCACGCTGCGGCCCGAGGGCGAGGCGTACTGGCGGTGCGTCAACAGCGCGTGCCCGGCCCAACTCAAGGAGCGTCTGCGCCACTTCGGCTCGCGACGAGCCATGGACATCGAGCACCTGGGCGACGCGGTCATCGACCAGCTCGTCGAGCGCGGCCTCGTGCGCGACTTCGCCGATCTCTACCGGCTGCAGGCGGCCGAGCTGGAAGCCCTCGAAGGGTTCGGGCCGCGGTCGGCCCGGAACCTCCTCGCCGCCATCGCGGCCTCGCGCTCGCGTGGTCTGGCCCGGCTCCTCAATGGGCTGGGGATCCGGCTGGTCGGCGAGCACCTCGCGCGTCTCCTCGCCCGCCGCTTCCGAACGCTGGACCGGCTGGCCACCGCCTCCGCCAACGCGCTGGCCGACCTCCGGGGCATCGGTGCCGCCATCGCGGAATCGGTCGTGAAGTTCTTCGCCGACGGCGGCAACCGCGCCACGGTGCGCCGGCTGCGGGAGGCCGGTGTGACGATGACCGAGGCGGCGCCCGCCGCGCGCGGCCCCCTCACCGGCCGCACCGTCGTCCTGACCGGTGCCCTTCCCGGCCTGACCCGCGCCGAGGCGGCGGCACGCATCGAGGCGCGCGGGGGTCGCGTCACCGACAGGGTGTCGCGGCGCACCGACTACGTCGTGGTCGGCGGGTCGCCGGGCCGACAGCGGGAGGACGCGAAGCGGCTCGGCGTTCCCACGCTCGGCCCGGCCAAGTTCGAGGCGCTGCTACGAAGAGCCGAATAACAAGAGGCCCGTGAGAGGAGAACGAACATGCCAACGTACGTGGTCCTGACCCGACTGACGCCCGAGGCGGTGAAGATGCCCGGCGAGCTCAAGCGCCTGGAACGTGCCGTCGCCGATCACATCCGCCAGGACTGTCCGCAGGTGAAGTGGGTGGCCAACTACGCAATCCTTGGCCCCTGCGACTACCTCGACATCTTCGAGGCGCCCGACGAGATCGTGGCGTCCAAGGTCGTGGCCGTCATTCGCTCGTACGGGCACGGCCACACCGAGACCTGGACCGCCATCCCGTGGGAACGCTTCGAGCTCGTGCTCCCGGCGTGAGGTGATGCCAGGAACGGTGCGACGGCTGGGCCGGGCGATCCCGCGCCGTGGGGCGAGGCCGGGACACATGGGAATCCGATGCCTCGCCGCCGCCGCCGCGCGGCGGCGAAGCATTCGAAACTCCAGCGTTCGACTCCGGCATCGCTGATGCACCGGCGTTGGCGTACGTGAGGGTCCACGGTGCCGAGACTTCAAGATCTGATCGTGACGAGCCTGTGCTCGGTGTGTGGGCAACAGATGGTGGGGGGCGAGGCGCTGTGCGCGCACCACACCGCGGTGTCGACCGACAGCTGGGCGGACGCCAATCGGATCATGTGCGACTTCTTCCACCGCGGCATCGCGCCGCTGCGCTTGCGCGCCGCGGATCGCGTCGATGAGGTGACCCGATGCCTGGCCGAGACGGCGTGACGGACCGATGACCACAGTCCCGGCATGGACACAGAACAGGAGGCCGAGATGCTGAAGAATCCGACAAGCGCATCGTGGACCATCTGGCGCTTCACTTCCAGGACGAGCTGAAGGTCAGGCTGAGCGCCTGACGGCGCCATCCCGCCTCGGCCGCGGCTCGGCGGTGGGAGCGAATGGCTCCCACCGCCGAGACCCGTCGTGGCCTGTCGGCGAGGCTGGAACTCCCCGTGGCAAGCGACGACACGCTCGGCGCGATGTTCTGGACCCGCGTCGCGGCCGATGCTGGCCAGCCGGCCCAGCTGGTCAAGCGGGGCGACGCGTGGACCGTGCTGACCTGGAAGCACGTCGGCGACCGGGTGCGCGGGCTGGCCCTGGGGCTCCTCGCGCGTGGCCGCCGACGAGGGGATGCCGTGGCCCTCCTCTCAGGCACTCGCGCGGAATGGGTCCAGACCGACTTCGCCATCCTCTCCGCGGGCTGCGTGACCGTGCCGATCTACGCGACGTACACGTCCGCCCAGGTCGCCTCCATCGTCAACGACGCCGATGCGCGAACGCTGATCGTCGAGGACCGGGCGCAGCTCGCGAAGGCGCTGGCCGCCCGCTCGCAGATGCCGCGGCTGCAGGAGATCGTGGTGATCGACGGTGACGCGGCTGACGATCCGTCCGTGCTGACGTGGGCCCGGCTGCGTCAGATCGGCCGGGCGCGAGAGCCCGAGCTGGCCAGCCGACTCACCGAGGGCCTCGCGTCTCTGGGGCCCGCCGACGTCGCCACGATCGTCTACACCTCCGGCACCGGCGGAGAGCCCAAGGGCGTGGTGCAGACCCACGGCAACCACATGGCCACCCTCGTGGCGCTATCCCGCATCCCCGGCGTCCAGCCCGGCGACGTCCACCTGCTCTTCCTCCCGCTCGCGCACTCCTTCGCCCGGGCCGAGGCCTTCCTCGGCGTGCACCGTCGCCTCGTCACCGCCTTCGCCACCAGCCTGGAGACGATCCGGAGCGATCTCCTCGAGGTGCGTCCGCACTTCCTGTTCGCCGTTCCCCGGGTGTTCGAAAAGCTTCACGCGGCGATCCTGGCCGGCGTCGATGCCGGCACCTGGCTCGAGCGCCGGGCGTTCGCCTGGGCGATGCGCGTCGGATCCGAGATGTCACGGCGGCAACGCGCCGGTGAGCCGGTCCCGCGGCGTCTGCGTCTTCGGCATCGTCTCGCGGATCACCTGGTCCTGGCCCGGCTGCGCCAGCCGCTCGGCGGCCGCCTGCGCTTCGCCGTGTCGGGCGGAGCGCCACTCGGCAATGAGCTCGCCGAGTTCTTCCATGCGGCCGGGGTGTTGATCCTGGAGGGCTACGGGCTCACCGAGGCCTGTCCGGTGCTGACCTTCAACCGAGTCGATCGCTTCAAGCTCGGGTCCGTCGGCCCGCCCATTCCCGGCGTCGAGCTGCGGATCGCTCCAGATGGTGAGATCCTCGCGCGCGGCGCGAACATCGCCCACCGTGGGTACCTCAACCAGCCAGAGGCTACCGCGCAGGTCCTGGGCGCCGATGGGTGGTTCAAGACGGGGGACATCGGACGGATCGACGAGGACGGCTTCCTCTACATCACCGACCGCAAGAAGGATCTCATCGTGACCTCGGGCGGGGTCAACATCGCGCCCCAGCACCTGGAGAACCTCCTGCGCAGCGATCCCTTCATCAGCCAGGCTCTCGTCTACGGTGATCGGCGGCCGTACCCCACCGCCCTGATCGCGCTCAGTCCGCAGGCGCTGCAGCGGTTCGCCCGGGCCCGGGGCATTCTCGACGGCGACTACGCGCAGCTCATCCGCCATCCGGAGGTCGTGAGGCGGGTCGCGAAGATCGTCGAGGCGAAGAACGCCGAGGTCCAATCCTATGCGAGGGTCAAGCGATTTGCCCTCGTGCCGGCCGAGTTCACCGAGGCCGCCGGCGAGATGACGCCGACCCAGAAGGTGAAGCGCAAGGCCGTGGCCGCACGGTATGCGGCGCTGCTCGATTCACTCTACGAGTGATCGACCAGGTTGCTCGCGATCCTCGATGTCCAGGCGCTCAAGGGCCGGCGAGGGGCGTGAGGCGCGCCGTGTCCCAGGCTCGCCCCAGATGAGGCGCAGCGTCCGCAGACCACCACCCACCACGTGCCGCGAACGTACGCGAATTCGCGCAGTCTCGCGTACCCCGACCTGGCGGGTCGCTTGCACACTCGCCCGTGACGATACAGCGATGGCACCGCGACCGCCTGAAGGAGGAGTGCGATGATAGCCCAAGAGTTGATGACCGCGAATCCCGCGACGGTGACGCCCCAGGCCAGCATCGCGGAGGCGTGGGATCTGATGCGCGAGCTCGACGTGCGGCACCTGCCAGTCGTCGAGGGCGGGGCACTGGTCGGCATGCTGAGCGACCGAGACATCGGCACCCTGGAGGTGACCCGCCTGCTCACCGACGAAGGCGCCGACGCCCTGCGGCGACGGCTCACCCTCCCGGTGGTCCAGATCATGAGCACCGACATCGTCGCCGTCGAGCCGGATGCCGAGATGGGCGAGCTGATCTCGCTACTCGTCGAGCACAAGGTCGGCGCGATCCCGGTGGTCCCTGCCGGCACCCGGCAGATCATCGGCATCGTCAGCTATATCGACGTGCTCCGGGCCGTGGAGGACGCGCTCGAGGTGGAGTGACGACGAGGGAACGAAGGGGCGCCGCGGCCGCCGTGACCGCACGTCACGACAGCCGGCAGGCGCCGGGGTCGCACTTGGCGAAGAGCTCGCGCGCTTCCAGCGGCTCCTCGGCACCGAGCGTCAGCACCTCACCCGCCCTCGATCCGGTGCGGTAGACCGTCACGCCCTTGAGACCGAGGCGCCAGCCCTCCCGGTACGCCTCGGCCACCTGCGCGAGGCTCGCGTCGACCGGAAGATTGATCGTCTTGGACACCGCGTTGTCGACGTGGCGCTGAAACGCGTGCTGGATCGCGAGGTGCCGGCGCACGGGAACCTCGGTCGCCGTGACGAACAGGCGACGGACCGTCTCGGGAACACCCGGCACGGCGGCGAGGTGCCCGGCCACGCGAACGTCAGCGAGCAGGCGGCCGGTGTCGAGTCCGAGCGTCTCGGCATGCCTGAGGAAGACCGGGTTGACCTCCACGATCGGCTCCCCGCCGAGGGTGTGCTGGCGACGGTAGGCGAGGCCGAAGAGCGGCTCGATGCCGCCGCTCGTCCCGGCGATGATGCTGATCGTTCCGGTCGGCGCGATCGAGAGCCGGGTCGCATTGCGCACGCGCTCGCCGGTGATGGCATAGATGCTACGACTCCAGTCCGGAAACACGCCACGCTCTTCCGCGAGCCGGCGCGACGCCGCGCGCGCCTCGGCCGCGATGAAGCCGATGAGCCGCTCCGCCCAGGCGCTGGCCTCGTCGCTGTCGTAGCCGACACCGAGGAGGATCAGACACTCGGCGAAACCCATGACCCCGAGGCCGATCTTGCGGGCGGCGCGGGTCGCGGCGGCGACCTGGGGTAGCGGCTCGCGGTTGACCTCGATGGCGTCGTCGAGGAACCGGACACCGGTGTCGACGAGCGCGCGGAGCCGCTGCCAGTCGACCGCCCCGCCGATCACCACGTGGGCCAGGTTGATCGAGCCGAGGATGCAGCTTTCCCACGGCCGTAGCGGGACCTCGCCGCAGGGATTCGTGGCCTCGATCGGGCCCAGCCCAGCCAGCGGGTTCGCACGATTGATCGCGTCGAGGAACAGTATCCCGGGATCGCCGGCCGTCCAGGCCGCGCCGACGATCCGCTCGAACACGTCGCGCGCGGGTAGCCGCCCCGTGGCCTGCTGGCGACCCGGGTGGACCAGGTCGTAGGACCGGCCGGCCTCGACGGCCCGCATGAAATCGTCGGTCACGCCCACCGACAGGTTGAAGTTCCGCAGGCTGCGGCCGTCGAGCTTGGCGTCCACGAACTCGAGGATGTCCGGGTGGTCCACCCGCAGCACGCCCATGTTGGCCCCGCGACGGCGCCCACCCTGCTTGATGTGCTCGGTGGCGGTGTCGAACACCCGCATGAACGACACGGGCCCCGAGGCCTCGCCGCCGGTCGAGCCGACGACGTCGCCACGCGGACGGAGCGCCGAGAACGAGAAGCCGGTGCCGCCTCCCGCGCGCTGCAGGAGTGCCATGGACCTGAGCGCGTCGAAGATCGACTCCATCGAGTCCTGCACGGGCAGCACGAAGCACGCGGCGAGCTGCCCGAGGGGGGTGCCGGCGTTCATGAGTACGGGGGAGTTCGGCAGGAAGTCACCGTCGACCATGACGGCCTCGAACCTCTCCTGCCAACGCTCGGCGTCGCGAGCCCGCCCGAAGAGGGCCTCGGCCTGGGCGATCGTGCGGGCGACGCGACGGAACAGCTCCTCGGGCGCCTCGACCATGTTGCCGACGGCCTCCCGCCTGAGATACCGGGCCCGCAACACGCGCAGGGCGTTGGGCGACATCCGAGACGGGTGGCTCTGGTCCGGCATCCCAGGGCGCCCGGCGGCCGCCGGCGTCATGGCCTCCCCGGGCGCTCCTCGCGCTGCTTGCGCTCCAGCGCCTCGCCGCGGATGCGGGCGCGGCACGGCTCGCAGATCAGATCGGGGGTGGGCGTCGCGCAGACCAGGCAGAGTCGCGCCGGCGCCCGCGGCTCTGCCTCCTCCGCATCGAGCGCCCCGCCGGCCGCCGCCGGAGCGGCGGGCCCCGGCGCCGCACGCTGTCGGCGCGCCGGCACCACGAGCACGGCACAGCGGGCGCCGCGCACGACGCGCTCGGCCACGCTGCCGAGGAGCACCCGGCTCACGCCGGTGCGCCCGTGCGTACCGACGACGATGAGGTCGATCGCGTGTTGGGTGCCGTAGCGCAGGATCTCCTCGGCAGGGTCGCCGCCGGTCCCGGCCATGAGCACGGGAACGTCCCCTCCCACCGCGGCGGCCGCGTCGCCGAGGAGGCGCGTCGTGTCGACATCCTCGGTGAAGACATGCAGCAGGTGCAGACGCGCGTGGAGCGCCCGCGCATACTGCCCGGCCACATCGAGGGCGGCGGCGCCGGTGTCCGAAAAGTCGGTGGCGACCAGGATCTCCTGCGCCGGCCCCTTCGGGACGGCGGTCATCACACCCGGCACGCCGCTTCCTGGGCCGCCATCCGCTTGGCCCAGCTCGACACGGTGCCGGTCAGCGTGACGACCCCCTTGCCGACCTCGACCCCCACCTCCGTCTCGTCGACGCGCGAATCCCACTTGAGCTCTTCGAGCACGTCGTGATGGATCTGGGTGTCCGTCTTCCTGGGTCCCTGGATCATGACTGTTCCTCCGCATCCCATCGCAGCATCATCTCCGTCCAATGGCATCGGAGCACGCAGCGCCGTGCTCGTCGTCTCGTTGTGATCGGACGCGATGCCGAGCGGTGCATCCGCGTTGCCAACATTGCGAGCTCTTGAGAATCAAGAGTTCCGCGGCACCGGGCCGAGATCGACACCGATCACGGCTGCCCCAGATGGGGCACCGGCGCCCCAGGCGTGTCCGAGGGGCGTGGTTGTCTACGCGCCCCGCTTCCGGCAAGGGAGACCCGATACTGGCTCAGCGCGGCATGTCAGCCGCTGTCAAGCGGATCGTGTGCGACGTTCTCCACGGCCCGGCCGCGCCCTCGGCGCAAACGGCGGGAGAGGGTGGGCACTCTCGTCCGACCGTCACCACCTCACGTCGCGAAGGCCGAGCCAGTACGCCGCATGGTTGACGGCGATGTGTCCGCCGAAGCTCAGGCAGAGCACGAGGGTGACGTCACCGAGGCCGAGGGTCGAGCGGGGCGCGACGAGGATCAACGCTCCGAGCACGAAGTCGACCTGATCGAACGGCAGCCATGGCTCCCCTGGGGGAATCCCCAGGCGACGCTTGAAGAAGCTCTTGGCGCTGTCGCCCGCCATCGCCCCCAGACCGAAGCGCAGGCCGAGCTCGGCCCAGTTGTCGACGTCGACGATGCCCGTGTCGCAGCCGATGGCGTGCTGGACGAAGCTCGTGCTCAGCGCGCCCAGGAGCCCGGCGGCGAACCCGATCACGGTCTTGTGACTGCCGAGCCACCGCGCGTTGATCGGCCGGTTCCAGCCTCTCCAGTACCTGGTCAGGGGCGCCGCCATGGTGGCGACATAGGCCGGCGCCATGAACGCCAGGAGCCGGAGCGCGCGACCCAGCAGGCCTACAGGCTGTATCGGAGGCGCGCGGCCAGCCCTCCCGCCGCGGCCAGGCCCGCGTGGGAGAGGACCGTTTCCACCGTGCCCCCGGTCCGTTGCACGCGATCCACCACGGCGGCGGCCAGCTCGATCTCGCGCGTGGGCCCTCCGCACAACCAACAGCTCTCGCCCGCCTCCTGCAGCGCGCCACAGCGCTCGCACGCTCGGCCCGGGCGATGCAGATCGGCCAGGATGTAGAGCCGATGGATCGCCCCGCGGCGGGCGGCGACCAGCGTGCCAGGACCGGCGACAGCCCGCCCGCCTTTCGCGGCCTCGGTGAGGACGTCGTCGACATCGCCCACCTCGTCGCTGTGCTCCTGCAGGTCGAGTCGCTCGGACGCCCGCCGCAGGATGGCACTCGCCGGCTCCCAGCGGGTGGCGTGGATCTGCCCCACCACCAGCTGCTGCAGCCGCTCGGGAAGCTGGTTCCGGAAGGCGGCGAGCTCGTTCTCGTGACCGGCCAGCAGGATGCGATGGATCGCCTGTGTGTCGGCGATGTGGGTGACGGCGTCGGCGACCGCCTCGAAGTGTCGATCGCGGTGGGTCTCGATGTGCCGGGCATAGCGTGACTGGGCGAGCTGCGCCCAGCCCCCTCGCGTGTGGCGCCCCGGCACGTCGCGTTCGAGGGCCACCTCGGCGCCGGCCCCGCTCGGATGAAGCGGAAGCAGCCGTGCACTCTCGCCGTCGACGAAGACGACGATCGCCGAGGCGTGCTCGTCGAGTAGCTCGGCGAGCCCGCCGAGGTCGGGCCGCTCCGCCACGACGAATCGCTCGTGAAACGGGATGCGGGCGGGAATCACTTCGCGCAGGCCCAGGGACCGGCACGCGAACAGCGCGACACCCTTGGCCTCCGACAGCTCGGCCTGGTCGACGAGCATGTCGCCCTCTCGCTCGATCCAGTCGAGATCCTCGGGCTCGACCCCACCGGCCTCTCTGGCCCGGCGAAGCTCCCCGGTCAAGAAGATGCGGGTCCGATCGCGCTGGTGCTCATCCGACCACCGCGTGTTCAGGTAGACGCTCACCACCCCGGGTTGGGCAGCGGGTAGACGCTCCAGGCGCGCGAGCTGCGCGGCGATGTCGTCGTACGAAGCAGTCACGTCGCGGTCCTCCTGCGGCTTTGCCGCTGCCGTCAGCCGCGACAGCGGTGCATCGCGGATGCCACGCGGCGAAACCGGACACCGAGGCGGCGGTGCGGGTGAAGAGGCCCGCCTGCGCAACCGTCTGGATGAGGGAGCGCTCCAGCGCCCTCGACGGGACGCGGCCGCGCTGGGACAGTGATACCCCACATGGGGCAGCGCCTTCTCGCCGACCGTGGCGACGCCGAGGACCCCGGCGCGGCAACAGCTCGATTGTCCTGGCCGGGCTCCGCCGGTTCGAGGTCGCCGGGCGGGGCATCGGCCATGCACGGGGGGAACACCGTGGCGACCGAGGGTCTGCTCACCGGCAAGCTCCCACCCCGGCTCCTCGAGCGGCTCCTCCGCTGGCGCGGCGCGGCCGATCGACGGGTGCTCGTCGGTCCGGGCTGCGGCGTCGACGCCGCCGTGGTCGCCCTGGGGCGACATCGCCTCGTCTTGAAGAGTGATCCCGTGACGTTCACCAGCCGCCGGGTCGGCTGGTACGCCGTCCAGGTCAACGCCAACGACATCGCCGTCATGGGCGGCGAACCGGCCTGGTTCCAGCCGACGATTCTCGTGCCGCCCGGCACCCATGCCTCGATCGTCATGGCGATCGCCCGCGACATCGACGCCGCCTGCCGCGCCCTCGGCGTGGCGGTGACCGGGGGCCACACGGAAGTGACCGACGCGGTGACACGCCCGGTGGTCGCCGGCGACATGCAAGGCCCGCTGCTCTCGTCGCGCATCGTCACCGCCGCCGGCGCACGCGCCGGAGATCTCCTCCTGGCCACGAAGGCCGCCGGCATCGAGGGGACGGCGGTCCTCGCCCAGGAGCGCGCCGGTGAGCTGGGCTGCGCGCTGCCGCCGGCCCTGCTGCGCGCAGCTCAGCGGCTGCGATACGAGCCGGGGATCTCCGTGGTCCCCGAGGCCCTCCTCGCGGCCCGCCACGGTGCTTCCGCGATGCACGATCCCACCGAGGGCGGGATCCGCGCCGGCCTGCACGAGATCGCGTTCGCGTCAGGGGTACGGATTCGCGTCGATCTCGACCGGATCCCCGTCCTGCCGCCGACCGCACGGATCTGCCGCCACTACGACATCGACCCGCTCGGACTGATCGGTTCCGGCGCCCTGCTGGTCGCGGCGCCGGCAGCGCGAGTCGCGCGCCTGCTACGGTCATGGTCCCGGCGGGGAATCATCGGTCGCGTCATCGGCTCAGTGGCGTCAGGGCGTGGCGTCGGTGCCATGCGGCACGGACGCCGCGTGGCGTTCCCGTGGCGGGTGCGCGACGAGATCCTCACGGCACTGGAACGGGCGAGCACGCCGACGGCGTCGCCCCGGCGGGCGCGCTAGCGGCGCCTCGGCTACGGGGTCAGCGCCACGAGGTAAGGAAGCCCGAGGCCCACGAGAACGGCCAGGTAGAGCGCACCGAAGATCGCGCCGAGCCTCCAGAACTCCCGGCGAGTGACGTACCCGCTCGCGTAGTAGATCGGAGCCGAGCCGGTGGCGTACGGGGTGAGGACACCCATGAGGCCGAGCGTGTAGCAGAGCAGGAGCGACAGCGGCCGCCGCGGAAGATCGGGGCTGGCCGCGACCACGGCGAGGAACGCCGGCAGCAGCGCCGTCGTGTGCGCGGTGAGGCTCGCGAACATGTAGTGGGCCACGAAGAATGCCAGGACGATGGCGACCATCCGGGCGACGACGGGCAGCGGCGCGAGGGCGCCGACCGTGCCTGCCGCGAACCACCCGAGGAACCCGACCCGGTTCAGTCCATCGGCGAGGGTCACGAGGGTGGCGAACCACACGAGGGCGTTCCAGGCCTGCCGGGCTCCGAGGACATCGTCCCAGTCGACGATGCCCGTGACGAGCATCAGGCAGAACACGAGGAGCGCGGCCGTGGTCGGGCTCACCCAGCGGCTGCCCAGGATCCACAAGGCCAGCGCGAGGGCGACCAGCAGCGCCATCACGACCTCGCTGCGCTTGATACCGCCGAGCCGCTCGAGCTCGGCCCGGGCCCACCGCGGAACCTCGGCGCTGGCGGTCAGGGTCGGCGGATAGATCCAGTACACCAGCAGCGGCGCCAGACCGAACAGCACGAGCCCGACCGGCAGGAATCCGACGAACCACTCGACCCACGTGACGTTCACGCGCGCGATGTCCTTCAGCATCGCCTGGGCGAGCAGATTGGGCGCGAGCGCGGTCAGGAACAGCGAGCTCGTGACGCACATCGCCGCGAACGACGTCCACATCAGATAGGCGCCTATCCCGCGGGCCGTCTGGCCGGGCGACGAGCCGTAGAGCGCCGGGATCGCCCGGATGATCGGGAACAGGATGCCGCCGGCGCGTGCCGTGTTGGACGGCGTGAGGGGCGCCAGGACAAGGTCAGCGAGCGCGACCGCGTACCCGAGCCCGAGTGTCCGGCGGCCGAGACGCTCGACCAGCGTGAGGGCGATCCGGTGGCCGAGCCCCGTCTTCTGATATCCGAGCGCGAGCATGAGCACGACGAACATCAGCCACACGGTGCTGTCCGAGAAGCCCGTGAGCGCCCATCGAATCGAGGCGGCGGGGTCGCGGGCCACGAGGCCGAGCAGCGCCGCCAGCGTCACCCCCAGCAGGCCGACCACAGGGCCGGGGATCGGCTCGGTGACCAGGGCCGCGATCGTCGTCACGAACAACGCGAAGAAGTGCCACGCGGTGGGCGTCAGGCCGGCGGGCGGCGGGAGCACCACGATGCTCGCGCCGAGCACAAGCGGCACGATCACCCGCCAGAGAACCGTCGATGTCGCCGGAGCGGGCTCAGCTGCAGCGGGCTCAGTGGTCACGGTCACGGCGGGTACTCTACACGTCCCCTGCTCGTGCGGCGCGGCTGCCTCCCGTCATCCCCGTGTGGCGCAGGCGCCCCACGTTGCGCGGGACGCCAACGATAACTCCCTGTTTTGGCTCGTGACGCCGCTGGCATTCGAGTTGCGATGCTCGCCGGTCCATGACCGACCGACGCGGCTCGAGCGGGGCTCGACTCCAGCTGGCCCTCGCCCTGGCACACCAGGGCGGACGGCAGGCTACCGGAGCCGTCCGTGCCGAGGTGCGTGTCGATTGGAAAGGACCCGGCGACCGGGTCACCGATGTCGACGTCGCCATCCAGGAGCGGCTCGCGGAACGGATCCGCTCCTGCTTTCCCGACGACGGGATCGTGGCCGAGGAGGGCTTGGCCGTCGATCCGGGCGCCCGGGAGTTCGTCTGGGTCGTCGATCCCCTCGACGGCACGAACAACTTCGCGCTCGGCATTCCGTGCTTCGCGGTGTCGATCGGCATCCTGCGGCATGGCCTGCCTCACGCCGGCGTCGTGCACGATCCCAGTACCGGCTTCACCTGCTCGGCGATGCGCGGGCACGGTGCCGTCGCCGGGGGTCGGGTCCTGGCCCTGCCCGCCCGGCCGCTGACAGCCGCCTCCAACGTCGCGGTGCGCGTTCCGCTCGATCCCGAGCTGGCCCCGGCGACGATCGGTTGGCTGCGACACTACAAGCTGCGCGGATTCGGTTCGGTGGCGCTGCACCTCGCCTATGCCGCCATCGGCGCCATCGACGTGGTCCTCGATCACCAGGCCACGCTCTGGGACGTTGCCGCCGGAGCGGCGATCTTGCTGGAGGCTGGCGGCACCATCACCAATCCACGCGGTCAGCCTTGCTTCCCTCCCGGCGCGGCCGCGTACGGCGGCGCGCCGATGCCATTTCTGGCCGGAAACACCTCGGCGCACGGCGAGGCCCTGGCCGACTGCCGGGCGGCCCTTGATGCTCGGCTCCCGGAGACGCGATGAGCTGGGCGGTCTGGATCACCGGCCTGCCTGGCAGCGGCAAATCCGTCATCGCGCGGGCGGTGGCTGCGAGGCTGCACGCCGGCGGCGAGGAGGTGCGCGTGCTCGAGCTCGACACGATCCGGCGCGTCATCACGCCGGCGGCGACGTATACCGACGCCGAGCGCGAGGCCGTGTACCGGGCCCTGGTCTACATCGGCGCTTGCCTCGTCGAGGCCCGGATACCGGTAATCTTCGACGCCACCGCTCACCGGCGCGCCTGGCGCGACCTGGCGCGGGTCACGCTCCCGCGCTTCGCCGAAGTCCAGCTCCTCTGCCCGCTGCCGGTGTGTCGCCTGCGCGAGGCGGCGCGGCCGCGCGGCACGGCGCCCGCCGGCATCTACGCGCAGGCGGCCCGGGCGGGCGCGCGCGTTCCCGGGGTCAACGTCGAGTACGAGCTCGCGCTTGCGCCCGAGCTGCGAGTCGACACCACCGCCCAGACCGTCGACGCGGCGGCCGCCGCGATCATCGACATGATCCGCGATCGCTTCCTGTCGGTGGAGCCCGGCGCCGCCGAGGCCGCCGGGGCCGGCGCGCCCCGGCGCGATCCGGGCTCGGCGCTCGCCGCTGGCACCGACGAGCAGCGCGAGATCAGCCGGCGCGCCCGTCGGTACGCCGCCGCGCTGCTCCGCAGCGAGATCGTCGGACGGCGCCGCCAACGGAGTTCCATCGACGAGCGAGAACGCATGGTCGAGACCCAGATCGCCCGGCGTGGCCTCGGCGATCCCGCCGTCCTCGCCGCCATGCGGAGGGTCCCGCGCGAGCGCTTCGTCCCCGCGGGGCGGGCGCATCGCGCGTACGACGATATGCCGCTGCCGATCGGCGAGGGACAGACGATCTCCCAACCCTACATCGTCGCGGCGATGACCGAGGCGCTGCAGCTGCGACCGGCCGACCGGGTACTGGAGATCGGCACAGGCTCGGGCTATGCCGCCGCCGTCCTCGCCGCGATCGCCGCCGAGGTCTACACCGTCGAGCGGCTCGAGGGACTGGCTGAGTCGGCCCGGCGCCGGCTCGAGGAGCTCGGATTCGCAAACGTCCACGTCCGGCACGGCGACGGCTCGCTCGGCTGGCTGGAGCACGCGCCGTACGACGCCATCGTCGTCACCGCCGGCGGCCCGGACGTCCCTCGCTCGCTCCTGGCCCAGATGGCCGTGGGTGGGCGGCTCGTCATGCCGGTCGGACCGACGATGCGGTCGCAACGGCTGGTGCGGGTCGTCCGGACCGGCGAGGAGACGTACGAGCAGGAGCGGCTCGAGGACGTCGCGTTCGTGCCGCTCATCGGCGCGGAGGGCTGGTCGGCCGACGAGGCCTACCGGTGACGCGGCCCGCGGCCGTCGTCGTCGAGGCGCTGGCGGAGCGACCGGTGGGCCGCCGTCGCGTCGAGATGGTCGAGCGCAAGGGCGTCGGCCACCCCGACACGATCTGCGATTCGCTGGTCGAGGCGATCGCGGTGGCGCTCAACGGGATGTACCTCGAGCGGCTGGGGACGGTCGCCCATTACAACGTCGACAAGGCGCTCCTGGTGGCCGGCCAGTGCCGGAAGTGGTTCGGCGGCGGTGAGGTCACCCGCCCGATGGAGCTCATCGTCGGTGACCGCGCGACCTTCGAGGCCGCTGGGCGGAAGCTCCCGGTCGAGGAGACGGCGCATGCCGCCGTCGCCGCCTGGTTGGCCCGCCATCTGCCGCGGGTGCCGCCGCACCTGCGGACCCGCATCGCGCTGGCGCCCGGCTCGGTCGAGCTCGCCGGGATCTTCACGCCGCGGGCGGGCGTGGAGATGGTCTCCAACGACACGTCGGGCGCCAGCGGGTATTCGCCGCTGAGCGCCACCGAGGAGATCGTCCTGGCCGTCGAGCAATGGGTGAACGGGCCGGATTTCAAGACCGCCTTCCCGGACACCGGTCAGGACGTGAAGGTGTTCGGCCGGCGCGAGGACGACCGGCTGAGCCTCACCGTGGCGATGCCGCTGCTGGCCGAGGCCACGCCGTCCGAGCCCGCGTACTTCCGGCGCAAGGACGAGATCCTGTCGGCGCTGGCCGAGCGGTTCCGGGAGACGCCGTTCGACATCGTCTGGCGACTGAACAACCTCGACGTTCCGGGTCGCGGGACCGACGGCGTCTATCTCACGCTCACCGGCACCTCGGCCGAGGACGGCGATTCCGGGCAGGTCGGACGGGGCAACCGCGCCAATGGCCTCATCGCGTTCGCGCGGCCGAGCGGCGGCGAGGCCACGGCGGGCAAGAACGCGCTGGCCCACGCCGGCAAGGTGTACAGCGTGCTCAGCCACCGTCTCGCCCACGGTATCCGCACGACGGTGCCCGGTCTCGCCGAGGTGTACGTGCACCTGGCGACGCGGATCGGTGATCCCATCGATCGACCATGGGTCGGTGTCCAGGTGGTGCTCGACGACGGCGTGGCGCTGCCCGACGTCGAGGCCGCCATCGCGCAGACGGTGCAAGCTCAACTCGAGGGGCTGCCGGAGTTCCGCTCCCGCCTCGCCCGGGGCGAGTTCCCGGTGTGCTAGTGTCCCGCGTCAGAGATTCGTCGACTGGGCAGGGCGCGCTCCCGGCTCCCGGCGCTCTGCGCCCTACCCAGTCAACGAATCTCTGAGACAGGACACTGGCCGGCTAGTCGAGCTCGTCTTCGGTGCGGCCGCACTGATCACAGAGCGTCGCGATCAGCACATTGCCGTCCGGACCCTCCTCGGCGGTGTCGCTGGCGTGCAGGAGGCCACCGCACGGGCAGGGCTCCGGGTATTCCTCCGAGCATTCCGGGCACTGCAGGTCCCCCATGCGATGGTTGACCACGTCGCCCACCTCGAAGAGCTTCATGTCGTTCGCCTCCGTCTGGCGCTCATCCCTTGATGTTCCCGATCGGCCGGAGTGACACGACCTGGCGCGAGATGTCCAGCCGGTGCAGGACGTCCACCACGGCCCCGAGGTCCTTGTAGGCGAAGCCCGCTTCCTCGGCCACTCCGGACTTCGACGCCGCCCGGATGACGATGCCCCGGCGCTCCATGTCCTGCATCAGGCTCTCACCCCAGACGCGCTTCTTGGCCTGCGCCCGCGACATGGTCCGGCCGGCGCCGTGCGCCGTGGAGCCGAACGTCTCGTGCATGGCGTGGTCGGTCCCGATCAGAAGCGCGGAGCCCGTCTCCATCGACCCGCCGATGATGACCGGCTGTCCCAGGTGCCGGTAGGCGGCCGGCACGTCCGGGGCGCCGGGCCCGAACGAACGGGTGGCGCCCTTGCGATGCACGACGAGATCGCGGGCGACGCCGTCCACGACGTGCCGCTCCAGCTTGGCCGTGTTGTGGCAGACGTCGTAGATCAGCGAGAGTCCCAGGTCGTGCGGATCGCGCGCGAACACGCGCCCCATGACCTCGCGCACCCGGTGCGTGATGACCTGGCGGTTGGCGAATGCGGTGTTGGCCGCGGCCGTCATGGCGGCGAAGTACGCGTGTCCCTCGGGCGACCGGAACGGCGCGCAGGCGAGCTCGCGGTCGTTCACGACGATGCCGTAGGCGCGCATCGCGCCGTCGAACAATCGGAGATAGTCGGTCCCCACCTGGTGCCCGAACCCGCGCGACCCGCAGTGCAGCATCACCAGCACCTGGCCGGCCCTCTCGATGCCGAACGCCCGCGCCACCGCCGGGTCGTGGATGCCGTCGGCGGGTACCACCTGGATCTCGAGATAGTGGTTGCCCGAGCCCAGCGTGCCGAGCTGCTCGCGGCCGCGAGCCAGCGCGCGTGCGCTCACCTGCGCGGGGTCGGCGCCGGGCAGGCAACCGCCGCCCTCGGTGGCCTCCAGATCCTCCGGCCATCCGTACCCGTGGCGGACGCACCAGCCGGCGCCCTCCCGCATGACGTCGGCGAAGGCGTCGTCGGCGAGGCGCAGGAAGCCCCGCGCGCCCACCCCGGTCGGCACAGCGGCGAAGAGCGCGTCCACGAGCTCCGGTAGCCGCGGGCGTACCTCGGCCTCGGTCAGGCTCGTGCGCAACACCCGCATGCCGCAGTTGATGTCGAAGCCGATCCCGCCCGGCGAGATCACGCCGTCCTCGACGCCGAACGCCGCGACGCCGCCGATCGGAAAGCCGTAGCCCCAGTGCCCGTCGGGCATGCAGAGGGCGGCCCCCACGATACCGGGCAGGCAGGCGACGTTCGTGACCTGCTCGAACACGCCTGCATCCATCCCGGCCAGCAGCGCCTCCGAGGCGTAGATGCGGGCGGGTACGCGCATCCCGGCCTTCTCGCTCGTCGGGATCTCCCAGACGCAGTCGGCCCGCGGGATCGTCTTCATCCGATGTTCCTCACGTGTCGATCACCACACGTGCGCGCCAGCCTTCTGCCTGCCGCTCGACGCGGAAGAGGTGGAACGTCACGGCCTTGGGGTCCGATCGCAGCGCGGCCGATCCCCCCTGGAGCACTCCGCCGACCAGGCGGGCGCACAGTCGGCACGGCGGGCCGCACTCGATCTCGACCTCGACGTCGGGGAACGCCGCCCCGTCCGAATCCTTGAGCGCGATGAGCTCGCCGAGCCAATCGAAGAACAGCAGGTCGACCGACGGCGCCTCGATCACGATCTGCCGCCGCAGGGTCCGCGCGAGCGTCACCGGATCGACCATCAGGTCGGCCAGGGCACGGGCGGCCGTGGTGAACAGATCGGCCAGGTCGCTGCCCTCGATGTCCAGTGCGCAATCGGCGATGGCCACGGATTCGAGCACCTCGTAGCGGCCCATTGTTCGGCGTTTGTGCAACCTCACTGCCACGGTCGGGGCCTGTGCATTCGCACCGTTGGACGCGATGGGCCGTGGCGGCCCGGCGAGCCGATGCCCCACCTGGGGCGCCACCGGGACACCCGCGCCGTCGAAGCCTCGAGCCGAACAGCTGCAGCGGCGTGCGCTTGCGGCTGGCAGGCTCAGTGCACTCCGGCCTGGCATGATGTCGAGCCGCCGGGCCATCCACGGGGTTGTGTTCACGATCGCAACCCTCCTCGTTCCCGGCCCCATCGCCGGCCCGGCGCTCGCCCAGCGCGGTGCGCCGCCCAGCTTCGCGACCGTGGTGGACGCCGTGGCGCCCGCCGTGGTCGTGATCAACGCCGTTGCCGAGCCGAAGACGGCGCCCGCCGAACTCCTGCAGGACGACGAGGAGCCCGAGGAGGCCGGCCCCATCGGATCCGGAGTCATCATCGATCCCAAGGGCGTCGTGCTGACCAATGCGCATGTCGCCGACGCCGCCGTGGGCATCGAGGTGGTCACGAGCGATGGGCGACGCTACCGGCCGACCCGGACCGTGATCGATGGGCGCTCGGATCTCGGCGTGCTGGTCATCGGCGACGGAACCACGACGTTCCCCTTCGCACGCCTGGGGGACTCCGATCGCGCCCGCGTGGGCGACTGGGTCGTGGCGATCGGCACGCCCCACGGGCTGCAGACGACGGTGACCGCCGGGATCATCAGCGCGCGCGGGGGCGAGGGCGCCGGTCCCCTCGGGCCTGAGTACATCCAGACGAGCGCGGTCCTGCGCGCTGGCAGCTCCGGTGGTCCGCTGGTGAACCTCGACGGCGAGGTGGTCGGCATCAATACGGTCCTGGCCTTCGAGGCCGTCGGGCTCGCATTCTCCGTTCCGTCCAACACGGCGCGCGCGGTGGCCACTCAGCTGCTCGAGAAGGGCCGGGTGAGCCGGCCGTGGCTCGGGCTCGCCACGCAGGCCGTGACGCCCGAGCTGGCGCTCGGCCTGGCGCTCGGGACCTCGCCCGGGTTGCTCGTCTCCGACGTGCTTCCCGCCAGCCCGGGCGCCGCCGCCGGCCTGCGCCCCGGCGACCTCGTCACGATGCTCGACGGCCGTCGGCTGCTGGCGCGTGTCGACCTCGGGCGCGCGCTCGCGGAGTCACGGCCGGGGCAGGCGATCGCCCTGCAGGTGCGGCGGCGGGACGGCTCCGTGCACACCCTGTCCGTCATCCTCGGCGAGGAGCGCGACACGTCGCCGACATCGCTGACCACGTATCGCGTGCCGGAGCTGGGGTGCGTCGTGCGGAATCTCACGCCCGACCTCGGCGTCAGCGTGGTACGGGTGGACGCACGGGTGGGCGCCGGCGGCTTGCGGCCCGGCGACATCGTGCGCGAGGTCAACAGTACCCGGGTCCGCACCATGGCCGACTTCGCGCGGCTCGTCGATCGCCTGCGCGCCGGTGACCCCGTCGCGTTGCTCGTGCAGCGCGGGCCGCTCGCGACCTATGTCGCCCTGAGGGCCGCGCCCCGGTGACGGCCGCGAACGCCCGCTACATCCGCTGGTTCCGCGACATCACGCTCGAAGACGTGCCCCACGTCGGCGGCAAGACCGCCTCGCTGGGCGAGCTGCATCGCGAGCTGACGACGGCCGGGCTCCGCGTGCCGGATGGCTTCGCGATCACGGCCGACGCCTATACCGCGATCCTGGACGCCGACGGTGTTCGGGACCGCATCGCCCAGCTCCTGCAGGGCATCGATGGGCGCGACGTCTCCGTCCTGGCGAAGGCGGGCGCGGCGATCCGGGCGATCGTCGAGGGCGCCGCTTGGCCCGTCGAGCTCGACCGGGCCGTCGGGCAGGCGTACGCGACGCTGGGTGGCCCCGACGGCCGCGAGGTCGCGGTCGCCGTGCGCTCCAGCGCAACGGCGGAGGACCTGCCCGAGGCGAGCTTCGCCGGCCAGCAGGAGACGTTCCTCGGCGTGCGCGGCGCCGACGAGCTCGCGCGGGCCTGCCGGCGGTGCCTGGCGTCCCTGTTCACCGACCGGGCCATCGCCTATCGCATCGATCACGGCTTCGACCACCTCGCCGTCCGCCTGTCCATCGCCGTCCAGCACATGGTGCGCTCCGATCTCGGCGTCTCCGGAGTGATGTTCACGCTTGATCCCGACAGCGGCTTCGACGGCGTGGTCCTCATCGAGGCAAGCTACGGCCTCGGCGAGCCGATCGTCGGTGGCCAGGTCGATCCCGACTCGTTCTGGATCTTCAAGCCGACGCTGGCCCGGGGGGCGGGCGCCATCCTCAAGCACAGCGTGGGCTCCAAGACCTGGAAGCTCGTCCTCGGCCCCGACGGCCGGCCCGGCCGCGCCGAGGTGCCGGTCGCGGACGCCGCCGTCATGTGCCTCTCGGACGCCGACGCGGTCGAGCTGGCGAGGGCGGCGGTCGCGATCGAGGCGCACTACAGCCGACGGCGCGGCGAGCCGACGCCCATGGACATCGAATGGGCGAAGGACGGCCTCGACGGCCGGCTCTGGATTCTCCAGGCGCGACCGGAGACGGTGCATCGAACGGGACGACCGAAAGCGGTCGACGTGTTCGAGCTCACGGCCACCGAGGCCGTGCCCGTCGTGACGGGCAAGGCCGTCGGCCAGAAGATCGGCGTGGGCCAGACCCGACTGGTCCGCACCCGGGCCGACATGCCGGCCTTCCAGACCGGCGAGGTCCTCGTCGCCCGCATGACGGATCCCGACTGGGAGCCCGTGATGAAACGCGCGGCCGCCATCGTGACGGACCGCGGCGGTCGCACATGCCACGCGGCGATCGTCAGCCGGGAGCTCGGCGTGCCCTGCGTCGTGGGGACGGAGGGCGCGACCGCGAGCCTCGTCGACGGCGAGACGGTCACGGTGTCGTGCGCCCAGGGCGAGACGGGTGCCGTGTACCGGGGGGCGCTCGCCTTCACGCGGCGGAGCGTCGATCTCGCCGGGATCCCCCGGCCGGCCACCCGGGTCATGCTCAACGTCGGCAATCCCGATCAGGCCTTCCGCCTCGCCGCGCTGCCGAACGACGGCGTGGGGCTGGCCCGCATCGAGTTCATCATCGCCAACGCCGTGCGCGCCCATCCGATGGCACTCCTCCATCCGGATCGCGTGGTGGACACCACGGTGCGCGCCGAGCTCACCGAACTGATCCGCGGACACGCCAGCGGCGGTGACTACTTCGTCGATCGGCTGGCCGAGGGGGTGGCGGTGATCGCCGCCGCCTTCCATCCCAAGGACGTGATCGTGCGGCTGTCGGACTTCAAGTCCAACGAGTACGCCGGACTCCTCGGCGGCCGCGATTTCGAGCCGGTGGAGGAGAACCCGATGCTCGGGTTCCGCGGCGCCTACCGCTATGCCCATCCGCACTACCGGGAGGCGTTCGCGCTCGAGTGCCGCGCGATGCGGCGGGTGCGAGCGGACATGGGCCTGACGAACCTCAAGCTGATGATCCCCTTCTGCCGCACGCCGGCCGAGGGCCGCCGGGTGGTGGAGCTGCTGGCGGAGCATGGGCTGCGTCGCGGCGAAGACGGGCTCGAGGTCTACGTGATGTGCGAGATCCCCTCGAACGTGATCCTGGCCGCGGAGTTCGCGGAGATCTTCGACGGCTTCTCCATCGGATCCAACGATCTCACGCAGCTCACGCTCGGGCTCGACCGGGACTCGGCGCTCGTCGCGCCGCTCTTCGACGAGCGCAACCCGGCGGTGCTGTCGCTCGTGGCCGACGTGATCGCCCGAGCCCGGGCCGCCGGCCGGAAGATCGGCATCTGCGGGCAGGCCCCCAGCGACTATCCTGAGTTCGCGCGCTTCCTGGTGCGGGAGGGCATCGGCAGCATCTCTCTCAATCCCGACGCCGTCGTCCACGGCTTCGAGACGATCGCCGCCGCCGAGCGGGAGCAACCGCGGGCCCGCGACACCACGCGGGCGACCCCCGACACTGCCCGTGCGTCCGGTGTGCCGGGCGCCGACACGAGGAGGATGTGATGCCGAAGACGCGTTCGATCGCCGTCCGGGACTGGATGACTCGCCGCATCGTCACGATCCGCCCCGACGCCCGCCTCGGCGAGGCGGCCGCCCTCATGCGCAAGCGGAAGTTCCGACACCTGCCGGTGGTCGAGCCGGGCGGGAGGCTCGTCGGCATCGTCACCGCTCGCGACCTCCGCCAGACCCTGTTCGCCCCGTCGGTGCAGGACGGGCTGCAGAATCTCCGCGGTGTCCTGGACACGCTGGTGGTCCGCGACGTCATGACGCGCGGGGTGGTCAGCGTGCGGGCGGGGACGTCGATTCGCGAGGCGGCCCGGCTGATGTACGAGCGACGGGTCGGCGCCCTGCCGGTGGTGGAGCGCGATCGCCTCGTCGGAATGCTGACGGAGAGCGACCTCCTCGACGGCTTTCAGCGCGTGCTCGGCGCGACACCCACCTCGGCGTAGAGCCGCTCGACGTCCTCGGCGCGGCAGAGCTGCGTTCCCGGATTCATGACCGAGGCGGCCCCGGCGGCGACGCCGAACCGGATCGCCTCGCCGAGCGTGTGCTGACGCGAGAGCGACAGGACGATGCCGGCGACCATGCTGTCACCCGCGCCCACGGTGCTCCGCACGGGCACGGCCGGCGCCACCAGGCGACCACGCTCCGACGCCGACATCCAGAACACGCCCCGCGCTCCGAGTGACAGGATCAGGATGGCGCACCGCCGGTCGTCGATGAGGCGCCGGGCCAGGACCGGTAGCCGCGCCTCCTCGACGCCCTCCTCCCCGGTGAGCTCCTCGAACTCGCGCAGGCTCGGCTTGAGCACGTCGACCCCCTCGGCCACGGCCCGGCGCAGTGGCTCGCCGGACGCGTCGAGGACCAGCGCGACGCCGCGCGGTCTCACGATCCGCGCCAGCCGCGCGTAGAAGTCGGCCGGAACGCCGGGCGACAGGCTTCCGCTCACCACGAGATACCGGGGGGCAGGATCGAGAGCGCCCAGCTGATCGAGGACCGACTGCCATTCGGGCTCGTCCAGCGTGGGTCCCGGCATGACGAACCGGAACTGCCGTCGGGTCACGCGCTCGGTGACGTTCATGTTCTCGCGCGTCCAGCCCGCGATGGGCACGGTCCGATGCCGCACGCCCTCGGCGTCGAGGAGCGAGGACAGCAGGGCCCCGGCCGGACCGCCGGCGGGAAAGAGCGCCAAGGCTTCTCCGCCCAGCGTGCGAATCGCGCGCGCGACGTTGATGCCCCCGCCGCCCGGCTCGTAGGTCGGCGTCTCGCAGCGAAGCTTGTGGTCCGGGGTCACGTAGTCGACGCTCGCGCTCACGTCGATGGCCGGATTCATCGTGAGTGTGACGATGGCGGGAACGGATGCTTCCCCATCGCGTTCGGGCGTGGCCGTCGATCCGGAGCGCAGCATGGCCGACGACGGACACGGGCAAGTCGGGTGCCGGGACCCAGTCGAGCGAAACTGGAGAGTTGTGGGATGGTCGATCATCGCTGGCGGTACCGGCCGAGGCGGACGCGCCTCACTCCGGGGCTGCGCCTCCCGAGACCGTTCCGGGCCCCCTCTGGCCGAAGCCTTGCACCGCTCGAGCGCATGCTGTGTTGTCGGTTGCCCCGCATCCTCCCGTGCCCGCTTCTCGCCGCGATGATGGTCTGCTGCCTGGCCAGCGCGGCGATGGGCCGGGGCCAGACGACGCCGCCGCCGGGAAGCACGACATCGGGCGGCGGCATCTTCGATCGCCTCCGTGAGGACGCCCCCCGGCGAACGAGTCTCACCCTGACGCGGCATCGGCGTTGAGGCGACGGCGCCCCGCGCTGGGGCGCCGTCGCCGCGCGCGCTTCACCTGCCGCCCGTCGAACGCCGTGATTTCTCGATCCTTCGCCGTGGCAGTCGCCTTGCACCCTGTCGAGCGACGTCAGATCGAAGCAGGAACCCGTAACGAGGAGGACGACGATGCGCGCACTGACACCGTGGACCGGGACCGGGCTCAAGCATGAGATGGACCGGCTGTTCGAGCGGTTCTTCGAGTCGCCGTGGGCCGAGCTGCCGGCACTCGGCGACTGGACTCCGGCGCTCGACGTGACCGAGGGCAAGGACGCGGTCATCGTGAAGGCCGAGCTGCCCGGCGTGGACGCGAAGGACGTCGGGATCTCGCTCGATGGCGACATGCTCACCATCAAGGGGGAGAAGGAGCAGAAGAAGGAAGAGAAGGACGAGCGCCAGCATCGCGTGGAGCGGTCGTGGGGCGCGTTCATGCGGAGCGTTCGCCTGCCGGCGCCGGTGGACGGCAGCAAGACCACGGCGACGTTCAAGAACGGCGTGATCACCGTCACCCTGCCCAAGGCGCCGGGCGCCAAGGGCACGACCATCCCCATCAAGGCCGAGTAGCCTCAGGCGCGAGCTCACGCGTGCCGCTTCGCGGTGGTGGAGGCGGCCCGCGTGACGCGCGCGTTGACTGGCAAGGAGTGCGGTGATGCAGGTCCGGGACGTGATGACGGCGATGCCGACGACGATCGACCCCGAGGCGCCGGTGGAGACCGCGGTGGCGGTGATGCGTGAGCGCGGCCTGCGCCACCTGCCCGTCGTGAACGGTCAGGGCCGGCTCATCGGCATCGTCACCGATCGCGACCTGCGGAGCGCGATGTTCGGCGCCGGGCTCGTGGAACACCTGCCGGCGGAGCAGGGCGGTCGGCTGCGTGCACTGACCGCCGTCCTCAACGACGTCCGCGTGAGCCACGTGATGACGTGGGGGGTCGTGACCGTCGGCCCGGAGGCGCCGGCGGCCCAAGCGGCCGCCATCATGGCGAACGCCCGCATCGGCAGCCTGCCGGTCGTCGAGGGCACGCGACTGGTCGGCATCGTCACCGAGCACGATGCGCTCAAGGCCCTGGCCGCGACGCTGCCGTGCATCAAGGGCGCCGACCCCGACACGTACCTGTGGTGACCCCACGAGGAGGTCGCAGATGACCCGACGCCGTCCGACCCGCACGATCACCCGCGAGATCCGCACACGCCGCCCGCTGCACCCCGGCCGCAGCCGCGACGAGCAGGAGGCGGTCGCGTGGCCGGAGTCGATCCGGGTCGGTGACCGCATGAGCCGTTCGGTGACGACCGTCCATTCGGACGCGCTCGTCAGTGGTGCGATCGGCCTGATGCGCGGCCGGCGCATCCGGCACTTGCCCGTCGTGGACCGGAGCGGCCGGCTGGTGGGCATCGTGACCGACCGTGATCTCCGGCAGGTAGTGTTCGATCCGACCGTGCAGGCCCGGTTGGCCCGGGCGACGGATGCGCTGCGCGGTCTCACCGTGCGCGACGTCATGACCTGGGGTGCGGTCAGCGTGACGCCGGCGACCAGCATCCGCGACGCCGCCCGGCTGATGCACGAGCGCAAGGTCGGCGCGCTGCCCGTCGTCGAGGCCGACCGCGTCGTCGGCATCCTCACCGAGCGCGACGTCCTGGCCACGTTCCGCGAGATCCTGGACGAAGGCGTGGTCGCCCGCCCGTACCGGTGGGCGCTCGCGTACCGCTGAGCGGGGACGCGGCGATGCAGTGGCTCGAGCCCATGCCCGTTCGCGACTGGATGCATCGTGACCCGGTCGTCGTGCGCGCCGACGCGCCGATCGCCATTGCCGCGGACCTCATGCGGACACGGAAGATCCGCCACCTGCCGGTCGTGGACGGGCGCGGGCGGCTGGTCGGCATCGTCACCGACCGTGATCTCCGGCAGGTGGTCTTCGATCCGCGGATCCAGGACGCGCTCGGCGACGCCACCCTCACGCTGCGGACGCTCACCGTGGGCGAGGTGATGACGTGGGGCGTCGTCAGCGTGCGCGCCGATGCCGACCTGCGGGCGGCCGCGCGCCTCATGCGGGAGCGAAAGATCGGCGCCCTGCCCGTCGTGGACGAGGGCCTCATCGTCGGCATCCTCACCGAGATCGACGTGCTGGCGGCCATGGAAAAGCTCCTCGGCGCCCGGCTCGCCACGATCCGTCCGCTGGCCGCTCCGTCGGGCGCCGCCGAGCCGTACGACTACGGGTTCCCGATCCCGGAACCGACGGACATGCCCGCCAACCACGGCGTCGTCGATTGAACGCCCGGTTCGACGCCGGATCGAAGGACCTTGCCGCTGGCCCGGTCCCGGTCTCTGCGACGGGATCCGGGCATTCATCGCGTCGAGCCTCGAGCGTGACCTCGAGTGGGCCGCCGAGGTCCACGACGCCCGTACCGCGCCCCGGGGCTGGCTCGAGCCCACGTGGGTCATCTACTCCGATCCCCACGCCGTGTTGCCTCATGTCCACGGCGTGCCCCAGGAGCAACCCATGGCCGCGAACAAGCGACGCGCCCGACGCACCAAGACCCTGGTGGCCCGCCGCTCCCCGAAGGCGGGGAGCCCGCCCCACGACACTCCGCCCACGCCGCGCGTGCGGCGGCGCCAGAAGACGGCTCACGTGGCCGTGCGCAAGGACACCATGCTGATGCAGGCCGCCGAGGGCCCGCGGGTGCGGTGGGGCGTGACCAAGCCGAAGGTCAAGAAGCGCTGACCGCGTGGCGACCGAGTCCCGCGCGGGGCGCCGGCGCCCCGCCGTGGACCTCCCCCCGTCGCGTAAGTCCCTGAATTTCGCCACCTCCGGGATGGCACCCGCAGTGCACCAAGATCGAGACAGCTCGGGCGCCACGAGGCTGACCCGGCGGGAGGAGCGATGACATGACGACGTCGACACGCAGGAAACGGCCGCGCGTGACCGCGGAGTTTCGCCAGCGCCTGGCCGCGATGCGCTGGAGCCTGGCGCGTACCGTCGCCACCACCGACGACGAGCTGGCGACGCTCGAATCGCAGCAGCCGAGCGAATTCGGCGAGGGCGCAGCGACCGGTGCCATCGGTGACCTCCTGGCCCGGCTCGAGGGTCGCGAGCGGCACGAGATGGACGAGATCGACGCCGCGCAGCGCCGGCTCGAGGCCGGCGTGTTCGGCGTGTGCGAGAGCTGCCATCGCGCGATCCCGCTGACCCGCCTGCGGGCGGTGCCGACGGCCCGCCGGTGTGCGACCTGCCAAGCCCGGGCCGAAGCGGCGCACTGACGCCGCGGGGGGAAAGCCCATGTACTCGCTGACGACGCTCGAAGGCGCACTGCTCGTCCTCGTGGTCTCCACGACCGCGACCGTGCTCGTGCTGGGGGTGCTACGCCTCTTCCCGCGCGCCATGCAGCCCGTGACCACCGGCGTCCACTGTTCGCTGATCC
Organism: Methylomirabilia bacterium; assembly: GCA_041499965.1. Lineage (GTDB taxonomy): Bacteria > Methylomirabilota > Methylomirabilia > Rokubacteriales > CSP1-6 > AR5. The sequence continues at coordinate 20,993 of JBGQLG010000003.1, read as the reverse complement.
GGCAGCCGGCCACCGCCGAGCTCGCGCGGGACGAGTGGACGCGCCGGTTCGTCGACGTCACCTGCTGCTCGGTGCTCGGCACGCCGGGCGTCGCCCTGTGCCGCAAGGGGTGTCTGCTGGTCGTGGCCCGGTCGCCGCGGTTCACGCGATCGTAGCGCGATCGTCGCCGAAGATCCGGGCCGGCGATTACCCTTCCTCGAGCCCACGCCCGCGCGTGCGACCGCCTGCCAGCCAACGGGCAGCACCGTGGAGCGGGCGTCGGGCAGCCGCTGGCGACCGGAGGAAAACGGATGAGTTCCCACAAGCTCGGGATCGTGCTGGCGCTCTTTGTCGGCGGCTGGCATCTGCTGTGGTCGCTGCTGGTGCTCGCGCAGTGGGCGCAGCCGGTGATCGACTTCATCTTCTGGCTGCACTTCATCACCCCGCCCTACCAGGTCGGGCCCTTCGCGCCTGCCCGGGCCGTCGCGCTCGTCGTGGTGACCGCGACCGTGGGCTACGTGAGCGGGCGTGTCCTCGGCGCGATCTGGAAGAGCGTCCCGCGGGATCCGGTCGCGCCGGCGGGGCGATGACGAGGTCCTCGACGGCATCGCGACACTGACCGGATCGGTCGACTCGTGGCCCGAGCCGCGCTCTGGGCTCGGGGCCGTCCGCTCCACCCCCGGACGTCCCGTTCGCCTTGGCTGTCGCGATCTCGGCGGTCTGAGGCACGGGAGCGCGAGGCGAGGCGCCAACGCCCCGGTGCCGGCGCAACCCCCGACAGTAAGCTCGCGGATTCCTGGACTTCGCGCGTGGCATCCGCACTGCACCTTCACTGGCTCGGTCGAAACGTCCCGAGGGAGGCGACGATGAGCCACACGCAGGTCATGTTCCGGTCGCAGGCGAGAGAGAAAATTCTCCGTGGCGTGAACGCCGTTGCCGATGCGGTGCGGGTGACGCTCGGCCCCCGATCGAAGTGCGTGCTCATCGAGCGGAAGTTCGGGGCGCCGCTCGTGTGCAACGACGGCGTCACCATCGCCAAGGAGACGAACCTCGAAGATCCGACCGAGAACCTCGGCGCGCAGACGATCCGGCAGGCGGCCGAGCGGACCGGCGACGCCGTGGGCGACGGCACCTCGACGGCGACCATCCTGGCCCAGGCGATCTTCGCCGAGGGAGTCAAGAACGTGGTGGCCGGGGCGAGCGCCGTCGACCTCAAGCGGGGCCTCGACCGCGGCACGCGGGTGGCCGTCGAGCGACTGCGCGAGCTGTCGCGTCCGGTGAAGAGCCGGCTGGAGAAGGCGCAGGTCGCGGCGATCTCGGCCCACAACGACACCGCTATCGGTGAGCTGATCGCCGACGCCATGGAGAAGGTCGGCGACGAGGGTGTCATCACGCTGGAGGAGTCGAAGACGACGGAGACCCAGCTCGAGGTGGTGGAGGGTCTGCAGTTCGACCGCGGCTACCTCTCCCCCTACTTCGTCACCGACCCGGAGAAGATGGAAGCCGTCCTCGAGAATGCCCGGGTGCTGGTCACCGACCGCAAGCTGACGATCATGAAGGACCTCCTGCCGCTGCTGGAGCAGATCGCGCGGGCGGGCGAGGCCCTGGTGATCATCGCCGAGGACGTCGAGGGTGAGGCGCTGGCCACGCTGGTCGTCAACAAGCTCCGCGGGTCGCTGCGCTGCATCGCGGTGAAGGCGCCCGGCTTCGGCGACCGCCGCAAGGAGATGCTGGCCGACATCGCGGTGCTGGTCGGCGGCGAGGTGCTGAGCGAGGAGACCGGGACCAAGCTCGAGAACGTCCAGGCCAGCCAGCTCGGGCGGGCCGGCCGCGTGGTGGTGGACAAAGACAACACGACCATCATCAGCGGCCACGGCAGCAAGGCCGCCATCGAGGGGCGCAAGCAGCAGATCCGCCAGCAGATCACGAAGACGACCAGTGACTACGACCGGGAGAAGCTCGAGGAGCGGCTGGCCAAGCTGTCGGGCGGCGTCGCCGTCATCCGGGTCGGCGCCCCGTCGGAGACCGAGATGAAGAGCCGCAAGGAGGCGCTCGAGGACGCGATCAACGCCACCAAGGCGGCCGTGGCCGAGGGGATCGTGCCAGGCGGCGGGCTGGCGTTGCTACGCGCCATCGAGGCGGTCGAGCGCGAAGAGGCGAAGACCGAGGGCGACGAGCGGACGGGCCTGCAGATCCTCCGGCGTGCCCTGGAAGCGCCGACCCGCCAGATCGCCGAGAACTCCGCCGTCGACGGCGGCGTCATCGTTGCCCGCATGCGCGAGGGCACCGGCGCGCTCGGGTTCGACGCCGGCCGCAAGCAGTGGGTGGACCTCGTCGAGGCCGGCATCATCGATCCGACGAAGGTCGTTCGCGTGGCGCTCGAGAACGCAGTGTCGGTGGCCAGCCTGCTCCTCTTGACCGAGGCCACGATGGTCCAGCTGCCCGAGGCCAGGAGAGAGACGGGGAGCGAGCCGGAGCTCGGATGACCCGGGCGGCGCGGCCGCCCCGAACCAGGGGCGGTCTGCGATGCGGGGCGAGATGATGAACGCGATGGGCGAGATCATGATCAAGTACGCTGAGCGGATGCGGCCGGCGACGTAGGCGGATTCGCGAGCTCGGCCCGGTCATTCGTTCAGCAGCCACCGGCGGCGCGGCTGCCGATAGCGCAGGCCGAAGCTCGGGACGGCGATGGTGCGCACGGCCTCCACCGCCTCCGTCGCCGAATCCGCGACGATGATCCGGTCGGCGTCCCGGGGATCGATCAGTCCCATCCGCTCCAGCGGGCCGTGCAGGAAGTCGGTGAGCGGGCGCCAGAAGTCGCGTCCCACCAGGACGAGCGGAAAGTCCTCGATCTTGCCCGTCTGGATCAGCGTGGCGGTCTCGAAGATCTCGTCGAGCGTGCCGAAGCCGCCCGGTAGCGCCACGAATGCGTACGAATACTTCACCAGCATGACCTTGCGCACGAAGAAGTGGCGGAACGTGATCCAGCGGTCCAGGTACGGATTGGGCGTTTGCTCCGCCGGCAGCTCGATGTTGCAGCCAATCGAGCGGCCGCGCGCCTCGCGGGCGCCGCGGTTGGCTGCCTCCATGATGCCGGGCCCGCCTCCGGTGACGACCGTGAAGCCGAGCTCGGCGAGGCCGTGGCCGATCGCGCGCGCCATCGCGTAGTAGGGGTGGTCTTCCTTGAAGCGCGCCGACCCGAACACGGTCACGCAGGGCCCCACGAAGTGCAACGACCGGAAGCCGCGAATGAACTCCGTGAAGATGCCCAGGGCCAGCCGGAGCTCGGACCTCCGCGGCTGGGGGCCTTCCAGGAAGCGCCTCACCTCGACGGGACCGGGCACCCGGCCCCACTCGTGCCTCACGGCTCGATGAGCCCGGCCACCAGACCGGTGAGGGATGCTCGCAGGAGCGCCCCATCATCCTTCCCCGACCGCCGCTCGGCCTTGCGGAGCTGGTTGGCGAGCTGCCGATCGAGAAACACGTCGGCGACCCAGCGAGAGAAGTCGCCGCGCGAGGCGTGATGGAGGAGCACGTGGTCGTCGACCTCCCGCAGACAGCCCAGGAACGACCGCAGCGTGTTGGCCTCGGCCGTGAATCGACCATCGCCGCGCCGGAAGACGAACGCCTCCGGCGGCGCCACCGGGTGATCAACGTACTTGCCGAGATGACGGACGTGGCGGGTCGCGCGTGGGGGCGCCACGAAGCCGACGCCGCCGCAGTCGGCCGCCAGCAGATAGTCGGGAGGCGTGAGCTCCGGCAGCGTGTCGAGCACGCTCGCCGCGCACCGCCCGCGCCGCTCCAGGAGCGCCCGGAGGAACGCCAGCTCGGCGGCGGCCGTGGTGCGTCCGAACACGAACAGGTCGATCGCGTCGAGCACCGAGGCCCGCAGGCCGCTCGGTCGATAGGTGACGAGACAGAAGCCCTTGGCGTCGAGACCGACGGCGTCATCCGGTACGCCGGCCTCGTGCAACGCGTAGTGCGCCTCGTCGAGCACGATCCAGTGCGGCAGCCCGCGCAGGGCGCGCAGCCTCCGCAAGAGGGTGAGCCCGTGGCGTACGAGCCCGAGCTGGCGATCGACCGGCATGGACGATAGATCCGCGACCACGCTGGCGGCCGGATTGCGCTCGAAGGCGGCGAGCGCGGCGTCCCAGTCCTCGGTGGTGCGGATCTCGCACCACGTGATGCCCCGCACGTCGGCGAGCGCCTGATGGTCCCCTTCGGGATCGATGACACACGTCGCGTAGCGGGCGGCGACGAGGCGCTCGACGAAGCCGCCGGCCAGCCAGGACTTGCCGGACAGCGAGTCGCCGTGCACCAGCACGTTCACGCCCTGGGCGGGAATGGTCACCGGCTTGGTGGTGGTCCGGGCCCAGCCGAGCTTGATCCGCTCCCGACCCGAGCGCGGCGGCGACAGCGAACCGTCCAGGATGGGGCCGTCGATGGCGCGGGTGACCGCCTCGCCACCCTCCCCGGCGAACACCCAGTCGGCGACCTGCGTCACCTCGGCGACCGCGCTGGCTGGGCAGGCGGCGAAACCGCAGGTCGCGAACATCTCCAGATCGTTCTCGGCGTCGCCGATGGCCAGGACGTCATGGAACGAGAGTCCCAACCGCTGCAGCGCGTGCTTGAGCCCGCTCCCCTTCGATACGCCGGGCGGCAGCAGCATCAGCGCGGCCCGGTTGCGCACGAGCTCGAGCTCGACCCCCAGCTCCGCCATGATCCGGCGCACCTGCCCCTCATAGCTGTGGCCGGTCGCCACGATCACGCGGCCGACCTGGAAGGGAATCGCCTGCCGGTCCAGCGCGGCGATCAGCCTCGGCGGCGGTGACGGCCCCTCGTCCCGGATGGCGTCCTCGGCCGGATAGTGCAGGACGGCGCCGTTCTCGGCGACCACGACGTCGAACAGGTCGAGGCGGCGGCACACGCGTGAGAGCTCGAAGAAGGTGCGCCCGGTGATCAGGATGAGCTGCAACCCCGCCCGGCGGGCGCGCTCCAGCGCGGCGACGGTGGCGTCGGTGAGGTGATCGTGTGAGACCAGCGTGCCGTCGTAGTCGAGCGCGAGCGCCTGGAAACGGACCACGGATGCGACACGGAGCAACAGCCCTGCCACGGCAACCCGTGCGTCAAACGCCGCGGATTCACGCCGTTGCGAACCGCCGGGCATGAGGCGCGGCAGCCCCACCCACGCGTCACTGCGGCGACGCCTCCCCACCGAGTGTGGAGAGCACCATGACCCTCGCCTGCCGGGCCCTGGCCGGACGCGTCGGCTTGCTGGGGTCGATCCGTCTCAGCGAGGCGGGGGCGCCCCACCGGACGCCCGCCGGTACACACCATAACTGGCAGAATTCCTTGGTGTCTCGCGTGGCACACAGGTTGCCCAACCGGGATCAACGCGATGGCACACACCCAGTTCCTCGTTCCCCTCGACGGTTCGCTGGTCGCCGAGGCCGCCCTGACACCGGCGGTGGAGTTCGCGCGGGGGCCCGGGGCCAAGCTCGGCCTCCCGGTCACGGCGATCGTCGAGACCGCCCGTTACCGTCACGCCGACCTGATCGTCATGGCGAGCCACGGCCGTAGCGGGGTGAGCCGACTCGTGCTCGGCAGTGGCGCCGAGAGCGTGCTGCGCGCGACGGCGGTCCCGATTCTCCTCATCCGTCCGGACAGCGCTCCGCTCGATCCGCCGTTCACGCCGGTCCCGTCCGCACAGGAGGTCGCCCATGTATAGCCACAAGCGCGTCCTGGTCGCGCTCGACGGCTCGACCGCCGGCGAGGCGGTCCTGCGGTTCCTGATGGAGATCGCCGGGCCGCTCAACATGACGGTGATGCTCCTGCACGTGCTGGAACCGATCACGGCGCCCGTCGCCGAGGGGGCGATCGTCTTGGACGACGTGGAGGCCCGGCGGAGCGAGGCCGAGGAGTACCTGGCACCCATCGCCGCGTCGCTGCGCTCGCAGGGCGTTGATGCGGCCTGGTCCATTCGACGCGGCCGGCCGGCCCAGGAAATTCTCACGGCCGCGTCCGAGAGCGGCGCCGATCTGGTCGCCATGGCGACCCATGGCCGGACCGGCCTCGGCCGCCTGCTCTTCGGATCAGTCGCCGAGGCGGTGCTCCGCCACGCCCCGGTGCCGGTCTTCATGATCCGTGAACCTCACACGATCGCGGGGGCCGCGACCGTTCGGTAGCAGCGCTCGAGGCCTGGCCCGGACACCGATGGGGCACGGGTTCCCCAGCATGCCAAAACTGGAGCCCCAGCAGAGGCGAGTCCGCCCCACAGAGCTGCAGTGCCTGGTCCCCCAAGTGACTGTTTTGGCGAACCTCCGCCGGTGGCACGGGCGTTGCCGCTCCCTGCACGCGGGTGCAACAAGACACGGGGATCGGTAAGGAGGCGGCGATGAAGATCAAGACCATCCTGGTTCCGCTCGACGGGTCGACGCTGGCTGAAGGCGCCCTGTCGCCGGCAGTCGATCTCGCACGCGACTATGGGTCCCGGCTGGTGCTGATGCGCGCCGCCGAGGCTCACACCACGCCCATGGCCGACCCGACCGAGGCGCAGGTGCAAGTGGTCCGCAGTGCGGAGCGTTATCTGGCCGAGGCGCGTGATCGCGTGACGCGGGCCGGGGTGGCGGGCGTCGAGGTCTCGGTCTGGTACGCGCCACCCGCCGAGGCCATCGTGGACGCCGCTCGCATGCGTGGGGCGGATCTCATCGTGATGTCGAGCCACGGGCGCAGCGGCCTCGGCCGGATCGTCCTCGGCAGTGTCGCCGAGACCGTTCTGCGCTCGACCGAGGTTCCCGTTCTGTTGATCCGTCCGGGCCGCGCGCTGATGGATACTCCGTTCACACCCGGCGCCATCGACGGGACGGCGCGTGTATAGTCACCGGCGCCGGGCCGCCGCAGCGGCCCTGGTCACCAAGGAGGCCACCGACCAATGAGCCGCAGACTGCTTCATCCCACCGACTTCTCCAAGGCGTCGTCCGCCGCCTTCGCCCGCGCCGTGGCCGAGGCCAAGCAGCGCCGCAGCGAGCTGGTGCTGGTGCACGTGCTGGCACCGGTCATCCCGGTGGCCGGCGAGGGCTACGTCTCTCCGTCCATCTACGAGCAGATGAGCGCCTCCGCCCGGGCGTGGGCCCAGAAGCAGATGGACCGCCTGGTCGCGAAGGCCAAGACCGCGCGGGTTCGGGTCCGCGGGCTGCTGCTGGAGGGCGTGGCCCACGAGCAGATCGTGCGCGCGGCGAAGCGGTACCGGGCGGACCTGATCGTCATCGGCACCCACGGGCGCACGGGCGTGGCTCGCTTCTTCCTGGGCAGCGTCGCCGCTCGGGTTGCCGCCACGGCTCCCTGCCCGGTGCTCACCGTCCGGGGGCGGTAGCCCGCCGGCACGGTGATGAGCATGCCCGTGAGCACGCTGGACGATCCGCCCGGTCTCGATGGCGACCGGCTCGCCCGCTATCTGACCCGGGTGTTCGGCGAGCGGGTGGAGGTGCTGGCGCTGCGCTCGCTCGGGGGCGGGGGCGCCGACGATCCCAAGGGCTTCGGCTACGGCGTGCCGTTCGAGATCCAGTGCCGGGTGGGCGGTCGTCCCCGCGCCCTCGTCGTGAGCCGGACGAAACCCGCCCAGGGGTTCGGTCACGACTACGCCGCGGACCGCGCCTGGCAAGCGCTCTACGGGCATCCCGCCTACAACGACTTCCCCCGCCACGTCCGCAGCGTGGACGTCGGCTTCGTGCGAGCCGCGGGTGAGATCGTCTCGGTGGCCGATGCGGAGGACTTCTTCCAGCTCGTCGAGAAGGCCGACGGCGACCTGTACTGGCTGGATCTCGATCGATTGCTCGAGGGCCCGCTCACGCCGGTCGACACCGCCCGGACCGAGGCGTTGGCGCGGTTCCTGGCCGAGGTGCACGCGACCAAGCGCGACGAGCCGACGCTGTACGCCCGGCGCATCCGCGAGCTCGTGGGCCACGGCGAGTGCGTGATGGGCATCCTCGACAGCTACCCCCATCCCTGGCCGCTGCTCCCGCCCTCGACGTGCGAGGCGCTGGAATGCGCGATGGTGCGCTGGCGGTGGCGGCTCCGCCCGCTGACGCATCGGCTGTCGCGCACGCACGGCGACTTCCATCCCTGGAACATTCTCTTCCGCGAGGGCACCGACTTCAGCGTGCTCGATCGCAGCCGGGGCGAGTGGGGCGAGCCGGCCGACGACGTGGCCGCGCTGGCGATCAACTACGTGTTCTTCGGGATGCGGCGGGCCGCCCACCACGGTGAGCGCGGCGTGGCCGAGCCCTTCCGTGGCCTCTTCCGCGAGTTCCTCTCCACGTATCTCGAGGCCAGCCGGGACGAACAGCTGCTGGACACGCTGCCGCCGTTCCTCGCGTTCCGCGTGCTGGTGCTGGCGCACCCGCGGTGGTATCCCGATCTCCCCGAGGTCGTACGGACCGACCTCGGGCATCTCGCGACGACCCTGTCGGCCCTCACCCGTCTGGACCCGGCCGATCTCGGGTGGCTGCTCGGATCGTCCCGATGAGCTGGGCCATCTGGGTGACGGGCTTGCCCGGCAGCGGCAAGTCCACGCTGGCCAGCACGGCCGCCGCGCGGCTGGCCGAGCACGGCGAGCCCGTCGTGGTGCTCGCGCTCGATCGGGTGCGCCGCGTGCTCACCCCGACGCCCTCGTACTCGGACGCCGAGCGGGAGGTCGTCTACCACGCGCTCGTGTTCATGGCCGGGGCGCTGACCGAGGCCGGCATCCCCGTGCTGATCGACGCCACCGGTCATCGTCGCGCGTGGCGCGCGCTGGCCCGCGCGTCGATCCCGCGCTTCGCCGAGGTGCAGATCGACTGTCCGCTGGAGCTCGCGCAGGCCCGCGAGCGCACACGTTCCGCCGGTCACGCGCCGCCGGCCATCTACGCCGGCGCCGCCCACCCGGGCGCCACGGTGCCGGGGGTGAACGTGCCCTACGAGCGCGCGGAATCTCCGGATCTGGTCGTCGACACCAGCGTCGAGGACACCGCGGCAGCGGCCGAGCGGATCGCGACGCTGGCGCGCCGGCTGCGACCGCCGGTCCAGCGCCGCCCGGGCGACGGCGGCGCGGTCATCTGGATCACCGGCCCCCCCGGCAGCGGCAAGACCACGCTGGCGTCGTCCCTGGGGGAATCGCTGGCGGCCGAGGGCGTCACCGTGAAGGTGCTGGAGTGGGGCGCGCTCCGCGCGTTCGTCCTCGGCGGCGGCCACGGCGGCGAGGCCGGCGAGGACATCGCGCACCGGGCGCTGGCGTACACCGCCAAGCTGCTGGCCGAGAGCGGCGTCACGGTCGTCGTGGACGCCACCGCGCCCCGGCGGGCCTGGCGCGCGCTCGCCCGGGAGATCTGCGCGAGCTTCGCCGAGGTGCAGCTCGTCTGCCCGCCCGAGATCTGCCGGGACCGGGAGCGGGCCGTGCGGTGGGGCCCGCGCCCAGGCGGCGGCGCCGACGTCCCCGACATCGTCCTCGAGTACGAGCATTCGCTCCGCCCCGACCTGGTGCTCGACACCGCCGTCCGCAGCGAATGGGCTGCTGCCGAAGATCTACTGCGACTGGCCCGCCGCCTGCTCCGACGCCGGCTCGCCAGCTAGGAGGCTCGTCATGCGCGTGCGCGATCTCATGACGCCGGGACCGATCACCGTGGAGCCCGCCACGCCGATGCTGGACGCCCGCCAGCGCATGGCCAATGCGCGTATCCGCCATCTCGTCGTGGTCGAGGATTCACGGCTCGTCGGGATCATCACCGACCGCGACATCCGGCTCAACCTGCCCTCGCCGGCCACCAGCCTGTCCGTCTGGGAGATCAACGCTCTGCTGGCCCGTCTCACCGTCGGCGAGGTGATGTCCCGCTCCGTGATCGTGGTCGACTCCGCTCGCTCCGCGGCGGAGGCGGCGCGCCTCATGGTCGACCACAAGATCGGCGCGCTGCCCGTGGTGGACGGCGGGCGTCTCGTTGGCATCGTCACTGAATCCGATTTCGTCCGCGTGGTCGCGGGGCTGGAGCGGGCCACGTGACGCGCACGATCCTGATCGTCGACGACGAGGCCGACCTGGCCGCGGGGTGCGCCCGGCTGCTCCACCGCCGCGGCTGGCGGGTGGTGACGGCCGCCACGTGCGAGGCGGCGCTGGTCGCGGTCGGCGGCACGCACCGCCCGACCCTGGCCATCGTCGACCGCCATCTGTCCGATGGAGACGGCCTTGACGTCCTGCGCGCGGCGTGCACGACGGGCACCCCCGTGATCATGATCACCGGCCAGGCCTCCACCAGCGCTCGCCGGCTGGCGCTCGACGAGGGCGCCGCCGGGTTCCTCGGCAAGCCCTTCTCGACCCAGGCCCTGGTGGATCTCGTCGACTCGATCGTGGGGCAGCCTCGCGCGGCCGGCTGACGACAGCCGTCGCGCCATTCCGCGGAGGAACCGTCATGCGGGCGTACGCGATCGTGTTCCTGAGCGTGTTCCTGGCCGAGATCGGCGACAAGACCCAGTTCGCGACGGTCCTGTTCGCCACCGACCACGAGCTGAGCCGCGCCGGCGTGCTGGGCGCCGCGGCCGGCGCGCTCGTGACTTCGACGGTCCTCGCCGTCCTCGCCGGCTCCCTGCTCGGCGACTGGGTCGAGCCGCGCCGCCTGCGCAGGCTGGCGGCGCTCGGCTTCATCGCCATCGGCGCCGTCATGCTGGTGCGCGGATGAACGTTCTGGCGCTGAACTGCGGCTCGTCCTCGCTGAAGTTCCGGCTGCTGGCCGTCGATCCGGCCGCACCGGCCGCCGACGCCCGCGCGCTCGCCGGCGGCAGCGTCGAGCGGCTGGGAGCGACGGCCCGGCTCAGCTTCGAGCGGGACGGACGGGTCGAGCGCCGTGAGGCGCCGGTCAGCGATCACGCCGACGCGGTCGGCCACGTGCTCGGCTGGCTGACCGCCGGCGCCACCGCCATTGAGGCCGTCGGACACCGCGTCGTGCACGGCGGCGCCCGCTTCACCGAGCCCGCGACGATCGACAGTGGCGTGCTCGCGGCCATCGAGGCGCTGGAGTCGCTGGCCCCGCTGCACAACCGGCCGAGCCTGGCCGGTGTCCGGGCCTGCCGTGAGGCGCTCGGCCCCGCGCTGCCGATGGTCGCGGTCTTCGATACCGCCTTTCACGCGCGGCTGCCGGAACGGGCGTCCACCTACGCGATTCCGTGGGAGGTCGCTTGCCGCCACGGCATCCGGCGGTTCGGATTCCACGGCCTCTCCTATGCGTGGGCGGCCAGTCGCGCGCCCGTGCTCCTGGATCGCGCACCCGAGGAGACGCGACTGATCGTCCTGCACCTGGGCAGCGGATGCTCGGCCGCGGCGATCCGCGGCGGCGTCTCGATCGACACCTCGATGGGGCTCACGCCGCTCGAGGGTCTCGTCATGGGCACGCGCAGCGGCGACGTCGATCCAGCGCTGCCCGGCTTCCTGGCCCGGGCCGAGGGCGTGAGCGTCGACGAGGTGGAGACGTGGCTGAACGAGCGCTCGGGGCTGCTCGGTCTGGCGGGCGGCACCGGCGACGTGCGCGACGTGCTGGCGCGCGAGCGCGACGATCCACGCGCCCGCCTGGCTCTCGACGTCTTCTGTCACCGCGCGCGCAAGTATCTCGGCGCCTACCTGGCCGTGCTCGAGGGAGCCGACGCCGTCGTCTTCACCGGAGGCGTGGGCGCCCACAATCCGGAGATCCGGCGACGGATCAGCGCCGGCTTCCAGTGGTGCGGGCTCGCGCTCGACCCTCACCGCAACGCCGCCGCCCTCGGCACCGAGAGCACGATCGGCGCCCCGGGCGCCACCATCCGCGCGCTCGTGATCCCCGCCGACGAGGAGCGAATCATCGCCCGCGAGACCGCGGCCTGCCTGAGCCGCTCGGCATCGGCATGACGCGGCCGGGGCTTGGTCCCTTCTTCGACGCGTCCTCCGTGGCCGTGATCGGGGCCTCCGCCGATCCCGCCAAGGTCGGTGGCAGCGTGCTCGCCAATCTCCGGGCCGGCGGCTTCGACGGCCGCCTCGTCGCCGTCAACGCGGGCCGCGCCCTCGTCCAGGGCCTGCCGGCGGTGCCCTCCATCCTCGACGTGGACGGCCCGGTCGATCTCGCCGTCGTCGCCGTGCCGGCCGCCGCCGTGCTGCCGGTGCTCGAGCAGTGCGTGCGCAAGGGCGTGCCCGCCGCCGTCGTCATCAGCGCCGGCTTCCGCGAGGCGGGCGCCGAGGGTCGCGCGCGGGAGGAGGCCCTGCGCCGGTGGCTCGCCACGGCCCCGCTGCGACTGATCGGACCGAACTGCCTGGGCTGGATCCGCCCCGCCCGCCACCTCAATCTCACCTTCGCACCCGGCATGCCGCGCCCCGGCGTGCTCGGATTCTTCTCGCATTCGGGGGCGCTGTGCACGGCGATCCTCGACTGGTCGCGCGAGCACGGGCTGGGCTTCTCGCTCTTCGCCAGCCTCGGCAACCAGGCCGACGTGAACGAGACGGACGTGATCGGAGCACTCGCCGACGATCCCGACACGCGCGTGATCCTCGGCTACCTGGAGGGCGTCGCCGACGGCCGCGCGTTCTTCACCGCGCTGGGCGCCGCCGCCGCCCGCAAGCCCTGCGTGCTGATGAAGGCCGGCCGCTCGGCCGAGGGCGCCCGCGCCGTGTCCTCGCACACCGGCGCGCTGGCCGGGTCGGATCGCGCCTTCGACGCCGCCGTCCGCCAGGCCGGCGCCCTGCGTGTGGCGACGCTGGAGGAGCTCTTCGACGTCGCGCGGGTGCTGGTGGCCGGTCGCACGCCGCCGGGCCGCCGCGTCCTCCTCGTCACCAACGGGGGTGGCCTCGGCATCCTCGCCACCGATGCCGCGTGCGACGCCGGCCTGGAGGTGGCGCCGACGTCCCCACCCGTGCAGGCGCGCCTGGCCGCCGCGCTGCCGGCCCACGCGGCGATCGCCAACCCCATCGATCTCATCGGCGACGCGACGCCCGCGCGCTACGACGCCGCCCTGCAGGCGCTGGCCGGCGAGCCCGCCTCGCTCGTGGTCATGCTGGCCCCCCAGGCGGCCACGGACGCCACCGGGGTCGCGCGCGCGGTGCTGGGCACCACCCGCCAGTGGCCCACGCCGGTCCTGGGCGTGTTCGCCGGCGGCGCCCGCGTGCGCCCGGGCGTCGCGGCGCTCGAGGAGGGCGGCGTGCCGTGCTACGCCTTCCCGGAGCAGGCCGTGCGCGCGCTGGCGCACACGGTGACGCTGGCCGAGCGCCGGCGCGCGCCCGCCAGGCGTCCGCCCACGCCGATCGATCCCGCGCGGCTCGCCGCGGCGCTCGGGCCGGCGCGCGAGGCACCCCGCATCGGCCTCCTGGAGGCGGCGCCGCTCCTGGAGGCGTACGGTATCGAGCTGGTGCCCGCACGCCTGGCCCGCTCCCCCGACGAGGCGGCCGTGGCAACCCAGGCGCTGGGGGCGCCCGTCGCGATCAAGATCGTCTCGCCCGACATCAGCCACAAGAGCGACGTGGGCGGCGTGATCCTGGGGCTCGCCTCGCCGGCCGCGGCCGCCTCCGCGGCGGCGCGCATGCTGGCCGATGTGGCCCGCCGCGTGCCGGCCGCACGGCTGGACGGTGTCCTGGTCCAGACGATGGCCGGCGCCGATGCCACCGAGCTGCTGCTCGGCATGGTGCGAGACCCGCAGTTCGGGCCGCTCGTGATGGTCGGCTTCGGCGGCATCTTCGTCGAGCTGCTCGGCGACACCGCCGCGCGGCTGGCGCCGATCGACCCTGCCGAGGCACGGGCCATGCTGGAAGAGCTGCGGATGGCGCCCGCCCTGCACGGCGCGCGTGGCCGGGCGCCCGTCGACCTCGACGCCCTCGCCGGCGTCGTGAGCCGCTTCTCGCGCCTGGCCGCCGACGTCCCCGACCTCGCCGAGCTCGAGATCAACCCACTGCTGGCCACGGCCACCGGCGCCCGCGCGCTGGACGTCCGCGGTCGGCTCGATGCCAAGGAGGCCTCATGAAGACCGTCGTCATCCTCGCCACCACCGCCCTGCTGGCAATCGTGGCCGCCGCCGGCGCCCAGGCGCCGGACACCACCGCCGAGCGCGGCATGGCCGCGTTCACGAGCAACGGTTGCTACGGCTGCCACATGATCGGCAAGTTCGGCACGCCGATCGGGCCGGACCTCTCCCAGGTCGGCCGCAAGTACCCGGCCGAGTACCTGGCCCGCTGGCTCCGCGATCCGGCCGCCGTGCGACCGAACGCCCACATGCCGGCGCTCGAGCTGACCGAGGCGGACCAGCGAGCGCTCGCGGCCTATCTCGGCTCGCTGCGCTGAGCCGCCCGGCCCCCGCCCGACCGCCGGCCGCGCGCCGCCGTGACCTCCCCCGGGGGCCGCGCCTCCGGAACGATACCGCGATATGAGTGGCGCCGAGGAGCGACCGGATTCGATCGTCGACGAGCTCGACGCGCTGCGCCGCCGTCTCACCCAGCTCGAGGCGGACGCCGTCGATCATCGGCAAGAGGTATGGCAGCTCGTCCAGGACGCGCGGGTGTCGGAGGCCGCGCTCCGCAAGAGCGAGGCGACGGCGCAGGCCGTGCTGGAGACAGCGTCGGAGGGGATCATCCTGACCAACGCGTCTGGCCGGATCGTGCTGGTGAACGCCGCGGCCGAGCGGATGTTCGGCTACGACCGCACCGAGCTCCTGGACCGGCCGCTCGAGATCCTGATTCCCGAGCGCATCCGCGCCGGTCACGTCGAGCATCACGCGGGCTACTTCGCCGAGCCGCGGGCGCGGCCGATGGGCGTCGGGCTCGACCTCTCGGGCCGCCGGAAGGACGGCACCGAGTTTCCCGTCGAGATCAGCCTGAGCTACGTGGAGGCGGCCGACGGCCGCGTGGCCATGGCGTTCATCCTCGACGTCACCGAGCGCCGGCGGCTGGAGGCGCAGTTCCGGCACCAGCGCGAGGTCCTCTATCAGAACGAGAAGCTCGCCGCCCTCGGCACCCTCTCGGCGGGGATCGCGCACGAGATGAACAACCCGCTGGGCATCATGCTGACGCGGATCGAACTCATGCTCCTGGACGCCGACGAGCAGCATCTCCCCGCGCAGGTGCGCGAGGACTTGCAGGTCCTGCACCGGGCGGGTCAGCGCGTGGCCCGGATCGCCGGCAGCCTCCGGTCGTTCGCCCAGCAGTCGGCCGGCGAGCGTAGCGCCCTCGACCTCAACGCGGTCGTGGACGAGACCCTGCTGCTCATGCAGAAGCCGCTGGCCGCCGACAACGTGCAGGTCGTCACGAACCTCGATCGCGCGCTGCCTCCGATACTCGGCGACGCCAACGGCCTGCACCAGGTGCTCATGAACCTGCTCACCAACGCGCGAGAGGCGATGCCGGCCGGCGGTGAGATCCGGATCGACACGGAGCGCGTCGACGGCTCGGCCGCCGTTCGCTTGCGCGTCGCCGACACGGGGCCCGGCATTCCGCCCGAGGTGCTCTCCAAGATCTTCGATCCGTTCTACACGACCAAGCGCACCGGGACCGGGCTGGGTCTCTCGGTGACCTACGGCATCATTCAAGATCACGGCGGCACCATCGACGTGCAGTCGCGGCCCGGAGCCGGCACCACCTTCGTCCTCACCTTCCCGGCCGCGGGGGCCGAGAGCTGATCGCACTGGGGCCACGGCTCCTCGTCCTGGGGTGAGAGCGCCTCACGATCACGCTGGCCCGGGCGTCAAGCTCCTGAATTCGTGTCGATCCCCTCTGGCATCCCGGTTGCCCCCTCGATCGAGCCCAGGAGGATACGTCCATGCAAGCGCGTCACCTGTACTCCCGAGTGGGCGTCGAGGCGGATCTCGAGTCACTGGACGAGGCGCGGCGGGCGACCACGGCCGTGCTCCGGGCCCTGCGGGATCGCCTGACGAGGGACGAGGCCGATCACGCCGCGGCGCAACTGCCCCGGGAGCTGAAGCGGCTCTGGGCCGGTGGGCCGCCGCCCATGAAGCGCCCGGTGAAGCTGCATCGCCGTGAGTTCCTGGAGCGCGTGCGGGTGGACGCAGCCCTCGACTCCCTGCGCCGGGCCGAGATGGTCACCGACGCAGTGTTCGCCGGGCTCAAGGACCAGCTGTCGGCGGGCGAGGCCAGTGACATCGGCGCTCAGCTGCCGCGCGACCTCAAGGCGCAGTGGGCGCGCGCATGAGCGCAACGCCGCCACCGATGCGCATCGTCCTGCCGATCGATTTCTCCGACGCCGGCGAGCCGGCCGAGCGGGAGGCCGTCCGCCTCGCCCGCGCACTGGGCGCCGAGATCCTGCTGGTTCACGTGGCCAGCCGGTCCGCGTCGTGGCCGGCGAGCGTGGACACGCCCCAGGTGCGCGCCGTGTTCGCGGCCCAGCGCACGTGGGCGGAGGGCGCGCTCGCGGCCCGGGCCGCGGCCCTCGCCGCTCGGGGCGTCGCCGCCCGGGCCGTCGTCGCCGATGGCCGGCCGGACGTCGAGATCGTGCGCCTGGCCGCCGAGCAACACGCCCACATGATCGTGATGGGCACGCAGTGGCGCACCGGCCTGGACCGGCTCCTGCTCGGCAGCGTGGCCGAGCGTGTGGTCCGGACGGCGCCGTGCCCGGTACTCACGGTCCGGCCAGGCCCGCCGCGCAACATCGGCCCGGTTACGCCGGCGCCGCCCGCGCGGTGAACGTCAGATCGGCCACGCCTTGCTCGATCGTCCGTTGCTGTATCTCCCCGAGTCGGGCGATCAGGTCGAGCATGCGACGGTTGTCGGCCAGCACCCAGGCCCGGTACGTCCGGATGCCGTTGGCCGCGGCGGCGCGCAGCAGCTCGCCGAACAGCACGGTGCCGAGCCCGCGATCCTGCCAGCCGTCCAGCACGACGAAGGCAACCTCGGCCGTGTCGAGCGCGTCGGTCGACTCGTAGCGCGCGACGGCGATGAGGGCGTCGGCATCGTCGGGCGCCTCCACCACCAGCGCCAGCCGCGTGCGGTAGTCGACGTTGGCGAGAAACCGCGCCCAGTCGGGTGGCAGCCGCTGCATGACCGAGAAGAACCGCTGGTAGCGCGAGTCGCGGCTGAGGCGGTCGTAGAGCGTCACCAGGCGGGGGGCGTCCCCGGCCTCGATCGGCCGCATCCGCACGAGCGTGCCGTCACGCAGCGCGACCTTGCGATCGAACGCGGACATCCCGGCTTGCGGACGGGCCTCGTCTCGGCTCACCATCAGGCCCGACGCGGTGGGGTCGTGGTTTCCGCCCGAATGGCCGGTTGGGGCGCCAGCGCCCCAATCGCGTCCGCCTCCTCGCCGCGCAAGTCCTCGAGTTGTAGCGGATCGATCCTGGCAGTCGCGTTGCTCATCTCGACAGCGACGGGCCTGCCACAGGAGGAATCGCGAATGGACGAGCACCAGCATCCCAAGGGCACCTTGCTGTTCATGTTGCTCTATCTTCTCGCGCTGACGGCGCTCTGGCTCAACGCCTATCTGCGCCTGTGGCGGAGCTGAAGCTGGTGAGCCGCCCGCCGGACCGCCCCAGCACCACCGTCTACCTGTACGAGCTGGCCTGGATCCTGCCGTCGATCGCCATCCCGGTCGGGATGCTGGCGGCGCTGACCGTGACCGCCTTCGGCGCCGGCATCCACCTGCCCGGCGCCGAGGGGCGCATCACGACCGCGCAGGTCGCGCAGACGCCGCCGTTCGACGCGCCCGGCGTGAGGCAGATCGCGCCCGGCCGGTACGAGGTGGTGCTCACCGGACAGATCTGGACGTTCGCGCCCAACGAGATCCGTGTGCCCGCCGGCTCCACCGTCACCTTCGTGGCCACGAGCCGGGACGTGGTGCACGGCCTGCTCATCCCGCGCGTGCACGTCAACGTCATGCTCCTGCCCGGCCAGATCGCCAAGGTGACCCGGCGCTTCGACCATCCGGGTGAGTATCCGATGTTCTGCCACGAGTACTGCGGCATCGCGCACCACACCATGTGGGGCAAGGTCATCGTGGAGCCGCAGCCGTGACGGCCGCCGCGCCGATCCGCCGGCTGACCGGCGCCTTCCTGGCGGTGGCGCTCGTCGCGCTGTTCGGCGGCGTGCTCACCGGCCTGGCCCAGGCGCTGGAGCACACGGGCATCAACATCTACCCGGCGCTGGCGCCGGCCGTGCAGTCCTACTACCACGGGCTCAGCCTGCACGGCGTGCTGAACGTGCTGGTGTGGACGACGTTCTTCATCTGCGGCTTCGTACCCTTCGTGGTGGTGGAGGCGCTCGCCACGCCGCTGGCCGGACAGCGCCTGGGCTGGTTCACGTTCTGGCTGATGACGGGCGGCCTCATCCTGGCCGCGATCCCGCTGGTCGGCAACGCCGCCACCGTGATGTTCACGTTCTACCCGCCGCTCAAGGCCCACTGGGCGTTCTACGTGGGCCTCACGCTGGTCGTGGTGGGCACCTGGCTCGTCACGCTGAACCTGACCCTCACCTGGCGGGCGTGGCGGCGGGCCCACGCCGAGGCGCGCACGCCGCTGCCGGCCTTCATGGGCCTCGTCACCTTCGCCATGTGGACGCTGGCCTCGCTCGGGCTCGCCGCCGAGATGCTGTTCATGCTGATCCCGTGGTCGCTCGGCCTCGTCGCCGGGACCGACGCGCTGCTGGCCCGCGTGCTCTTCTGGTTCACCGGGCATCCGATCGTCTACTTCTGGCTGCTGCCGGCCTATCTGTCGTGGTACACGCTGATGCCGCGCCAGGCCGGCGGCAAGCTGTTCAGCGATCCGCTCGCCCGCGCCTCGTTCCTGCTCTTCCTGGTGCTCTCGACACCGCTCGGCTTCCACCACCAGTACACCGATCCCGGCATTCACGAGGGCTGGAAGCTCGTGCACGCGTTCCTGACCTTCGCGGTGTTCTTCCCGAGCCTGCTGACGTTCTTCAACGTCGTGGCCTCGCTGGAGAGCGGCGCCCGCGCGCGCGGGGGCCGGGGCTGGGTCCTGTGGGTCGGACGACTGCCGTGGGGCGATCCCTCGGTGGCGGCCCAGATCCTGGCGATGCTCACGTTCGCCTTCGGCGGCATCGGCGGGCTCATCAACGCCTCGTTCAGCCTCAATCTGCTCGTGCACAACACGGCGTGGATCCCCGGCCACCTGCACCTCACGGTCGGCACGGCGGTGACGCTGTCGTTCATGGGGATCACGTACTGGCTCATCCCGCTGCTGAGCGGGCGCGCGCTGTGGAGCCGGCGGCTGGCGCTGGCCCAGGTGTGGCTGTGGGTGGGCGGCATGGTGATCTTCTCCAACGCGCTGCATCGCCTCGGCCTCATGGGCATGCCGCGCCGCACGATGATCGGCGCCGCGCCGTACATCCAGCCCGAGTGGAAGCCCCTGCTGCCGCTGGTCGGCATCGGCGGCTCGCTGCTCACGCTGAGCGCCCTGCTCTACTTCGTGAACGTGATCCTCACCGCCCTCGCCTCGCGCCAGCCGTACACGGCCGGCGTCGCCTTCGCCGAGGCCATGTCGGGCCCCGACCACGCCCCGGCGATCTTCGATCGCTGGCGGCCGTGGCTGGCGCTGGCGGTGGTCCTGGTCGCGCTGGCCTACGGCCCGTCCCTGGCGCGCCTGGTCGCCACGACGCCGCTGGACACGGCCGGGCTGCGGGTGTGGTGATCACCCACTCGGCCCGACCGCATATCCCCACACCCCCGCGACGCGGAAAGGACTGACGATGCGTGTGCTCCTGGCGACCGATGGCTCCGAGGACGCCCGCGCGGCCATGGCGTGGCTCGGCCTGTTCCCGCTGCCTGCCGATGCCGAGCTGCGCGTGGTCACCGCGGTCAGTGTGCCGCCCTCGGCGCTCGACGTGCCGACGGTCCGCGAGTTCCAGGCCTCGCTGCGCGCCGAAGCCCAGCGCATCGCCGAGCAGGCCCGCGCCGCCCTCGCGCCGCGCTTCCCCGGCATCTCGGCTCACGTCGGCGATGGCGATCCCCGCGAGGTGATTCTGCGCGCGGCCGAGGAGTGGCCGGCCGATCTCGTCGTCCTCGGGGCCCGCGGCCTCGGCGCCGTCGCCGGATTCCTGCTCGGCAGCGTCTCGCTCGGCGTGGCCCGTCACGCGCGCGCCTCGGTCCTGATCGTCAAGAGCGGCGGCGCCGCGCCCCCGCGCGGCGCCTTGGTGGCGCTCGACGGCTCCGCCAACGCCGCCGCGGCGGCGGCGTTCCTGGCCCGGCTGCCGCTGGACCCGACCTTCACCGTGCGGCTGCTCGGCGTCGTCGAGCGCCCGCGCGCCCCCGCGACGACCCCGGCGTTCGCGGCGAGGATGGTCCGCCAGGCGATCGCGCAGATCGTGGCCGAGCGCCGCACCGAGATCGAGCGGGCGCAGGCCAAGGCCGCCGCGACGCTGGCCGGTGCCGTGAGGAGGATCGAGCACCGGGTGGTCGTCGGCCACGCCGTCGACGCCATCGTGGGGGCGGCCGCCCGCCCGGACGTCGACCTGGTCGTCGTGGGCGCTCGCGGCCTCGGCGCCCTGCGGCGCGTGTTGCTCGGCAGCGTCTCCGAGGGCGTGCTGCGCCACGTGCACCGGCCCGTGCTCATCGTCAAGACCGCGACGCCGCCGTGACGCCTGCCCTCCGGCGCACGCTGGGGCTCTGGCAGGTCACCGTCTCCGGCGTCGGGGTCATCCTCGGCGCCGGCGTCTACGCGCTGATCGGACCCGCGGCCGCCCGCGCCGGCAGCGCGCTGTGGCTGGCCTTCGTCGTGGCCGCGCTGGCCGCCGGCCTCACCGCCTATTCGTACGGTCGCCTGGCCCAGCGACGTCCGAAGAACTCGCCGGAGTTCCAGTACACCTCGCTGGCGTTCGGGCCTCGGGTCGGCTTCGTGGCCGGGTGGCTGATGCTGGTGGCCGACCTCCTGGCCACCGGCGCCGGCGCCCTCGGCTTCGGGGGCTATCTCGAGCACCTGGCCGGCACGCCGGTCACCATCAATGCGCTGCTGCTCCTGGCGGCCGTGGCGCTGGCGCTGCGCGTCGGGATCTCGCAGTCCGTCGGGCTGGCGATGGCGCTCACGTT
>JBGQLG010000002.1:0-83064 GCA_041499965.1 Methylomirabilia bacterium | reverse complement strand
GAGGCGATGGGCCCGGTACACCTGGTTCTTGGGCGAGCCGGGGCGGCCGAAGATGTTCATCGTGCGCACGTACCACCGATTGAAGGTGGTCTGGGCCTCGTCGTGGGTGGCCGTCTCACCGGCCAGCTTCTTGACCCAGTGCTCGCCGTGGCGGATGTGGAACTTCTCCTCCTTGAAGATGCCCTCGATGGCCCGCACCCAGGGACCGTAGGAGCACTGCCGGACGTCCTCGAGCTGATGCCCGGCGCCGCGGTCCATGCAGAAGTTGAAGAAGGTGAAGTCCGCCCAGGTGTCGATCGGGTAGTAGAAGATGTTCACGCGCTTGTCGTCGGTGATGCGCTGGGTACCGATGTCGTCGTCGGCCTGGATGCGCATCGTCAAGGTCTGGTCGTGGCGGCGCACGTGGGCATCGACGTCGACGCCGAGGTCGGCCAGCAGCCCGTACATGACGGCGGCGTGGCGCAGCTCGTCCTTCACGATCTGGGCGACCACGTGCTTCTCGTCGACGGTCGGGGCCTTGGTGATCCACGGCACGTAGCCGTAGCCACCGGCCAGCTCCGAGTCGGCCTGCATCGTCATGAGGTGGACCAGGCTGTCCCGGTACTCGGGCGTCATCTCGCTCGCCGACTCCAGGCGCATGCCCCGGTCGATCTTGGCCATCATGGCCTGCTGATCCGCCATCGCGTGCTCCTCCCGGCCCGTGGGCCCGACGCTGTCCAGGATACCGCGATTGTCAGCGGCGCTCGATGACTCGCACGGCCTTGCCCTCCGAGCGCGGAATGGTGTGGGGGGCGACGAGCGTGAGCTCGATGCCGAGCCCGGTCACCTCGCGCAGCCGCTCGCTCACCCGCTGCCGCAGGGCGACCAGCCGCGGATGCTCGGCCTGCAGGCCGCCGCACTGCTCGATCAGCGACGCCGCCGGCTCGACCTGCACCTCCAGCCGGGCCAGTGTCGTGGTGCGATCGACCACCAGCAGGTAGTGCGGCTGCAGGTCGTCCATCGCCAGCAGCGCGGCCTCGACCTCGGAGGGATAGAGGTTGACCCCCTTGATGACCAGCATGTCGTCGGCCCGGCCCTTGATGCGGGCGATGCGGGCCGAGGTGCGGCCGCACGCGCAGGGCTCGGTGGTGAGCGTGCTGATGTCGCCGGTGCGATAACGGATCATCGGTATGGCCTGCTTGGTGAGCGTGGTGAGCACCAGCTCGCCCTCGACCCCGGGCGGGCGTGGCTCGCCGGTGACCGGATCGACGATCTCCGGCAGGAAGTGGTCGTCGCAGACGTGCAGGCCGTCCCGGGCTTCGCACTCGCCGGCCACGCCGGGCCCGATGATCTCGCTGAGCCCGTAGACGTCGTAGGCGCGGCAGCCGAACGCGCGCTCGATGGCCGCCCGCAGCGCCTCGCTCCACGGCTCGGCGCCGAACATCCCGTACTGCACGCCGAGCGCCTTCGGATCGCCGCCCTGCTCCACCAGGCTCTCGGCGATGTGCAGCACGAACGACGGCGTGCCGCACAGCCCGGCCGGCCGGAAGTCCTGCAGCAGCAGGTGCTGGCGCGCGGTGTTGCCCGAGGAGACCGGTACCACCGTCATGCCGATGCGCTCGGCGCCGTCGTGAAACCCGAGCCCGCCGGTGAACAGCCCGTAGCCGTAGGCCACGTGCAGCATGTCGCCGGCGCGGGCGCCGGCCGCGACCATGACGCGGGCCATCACCTCGCGCCACACGTCGAGATCGCCGGCCGTGTAGCCGACGACGGTCGGCTTGCCCTTCGTGCCCGAGGAGGCGTGCACGCGGGCCAGCTCGCGCGTGGGCACGGCACAGAGGCCGAAGGGATAGTGCTCGCGGAGATCGCTCTTGCGCGTGAAGGGCAGATCGGCGAGCTGGGCGAGGCGCTCGAGCCGCACGTGCCCCAGGCGAGCCCGGTGGAACGCCACGCGGTCGACCGCCCACGTCACGCTCTGGCGCAGCCGCTCGAGCTGCCGCGCCGCGCGGGCGCTCGCGCTCGACGTCTCCGCCTCGCGGTTCCATATCATCGTCAGGCGCGCCGGGGCGGCGGCTCGGGAAACTGCCGGTCGACGTCGCGATGATGGCGCAGGCCGATGGCCTCGCGCTGGATGACGAGCATCTCCCGGGCGGCGGCCACTCGCCGGCGCGCGGCCTCGTACTCGCGCAGCAGGGCCGGGCGGCGGGCGGGATCGGCTTCCGTGTCCAGCACGTCTCCGAGCGCGCGGGCTTCGTCCAGCGCCGCCTCCAGCCGCTCGCCCGCCCGGCCCAGCACGGCGGCCTTCTCACGCAGGATCTCCTCCTGCAGCCGCTCGAAGCTCTCCTGGCGCTTCATTCGACCACCAGCGACTCGACGAGCCAGTGCTGGCGCTCGAGGAAGCGCACGACGGTCTCGATCGTGCGCGCATCGGTGGTGGCGTCCAGGCTGATGCGATCGGTGACGATGTGGCGCACCTGTGGATAGGTCACCAGCACCCGGCAGAGCGTGCGCACGCGGGGGTCGCCGGCCAGCAGGCCGCGCCGCTGCTGCGCGGCCCAGTCCTTGTCGAAGCGAATGCGGATGGTGCGGGGCGCCGTCATCCCCGGCGGCGGGCGGCGCTCACCGGCAGCGCGTTGTAGACCTGAAGCGTCCGTTCGATCTGCTGGGCGACGTCGAAGGACTGCTCGGCGACCTGCCGCGCCCGGGCGCCCAGCACGGCGCGCCGGTCGGCGTCGAGCAGCAACCCGATGGCCGCCTCGGCGAGCGCCGCCGGGTCGGCCTTGGTGAGGATGCCGGTCTCACCGTCCCGCACGACCTCGTCGCAGCCGGGCGCCGTCACCGCCACCGCCGGCAGCCCGCAGGCCGCCGCCTCGGCCAGCACCAGCCCCTGCGTCTCCGTCTCGGAGGCGAACAGAAACAGGTCGGCAGCCTGGTACCACGTGGCCAGTCCGGCGTGCGCGCACACGCCGGCGAAGTGCACGCGGTCCCCGGCGCCGAGCTCGGTGGCCAGCCGTTGCAGCGGCGCCATCTCCTTGCCCTGCCCGACCAGCCAGAGATGCGCCCGGTCGAGCGTGCCGGCCAGCCGGTCGAAGGCCAGCAGGACGCGGTCGACGCTCTTCTCGCGATCGAGCCGGCCCACGTAGAGCACCACCGGATCCCCGAGCGGCAGCCCGAGTGCGTGCCGCGCCGCCGCGCGCTCGGCGGGCCGGAAGTGCGCGAGGTCGACGCCGGTCGGGATCACGGCGATGGGCGCCGTCACGCCCCGCGCGCGCAGCTGGTCACGCACGAGCATCGAGGGCGCGATGACCGCGTCGGCGCGCGTCGCAAAGCGCGTGCTCAGGCGCAGGGCCGCCGCCTCGACGAGGGATCGGGTCAGCGGCACGTAGTGCGCGTACTTCTCGTAGCGCGTGTGATAGGTGAAGACGAGCGGCCGCCGGTGCCGCCGCGCCAGCCGGCGCGCCGCCGGCCCCAGCAGGAACGGATGGTGGGCGTGGAAGACGTCGAGCTCGAGACGGGCGACCAATCGGCTGATGCGCGGTGACCACGGCACGGCCAGGGAGAACTCCGGATACGTCGCGGCCGGCACCGACGGGAAGCGCACCACCCGCGGGGTGACGTCGGTGGCGCCGGGGAAGCGCGGCGCGAACGTCCACACCTCGTGGCCGCGCGCTTCCAGCCCGTGCCGGAGCGTCTCCACCGAGATCGTGACGCCGCCACAGAACGGCAGGTAGTTGTTCGTGAACAGCCCGATCCGCACCGCCGCGACCCCCGGCCCTCAGGCCTTGTTGTACTTCTCGAAATCCTCCGGTTTGATGTTCTGCAGCCACTCCCGCAGTTGCTCGGGGTCGTCGGCCTTCAGCGGCTCGCCTTCCTTGGCCACGTCCATCTTGCCGGCCTTGGGGAAGACGTCCTCGTCCACGAAGATCGGCGCCGCCGCCCGCAGCGCCAGCGCGATGGCGTCGGAGGGTCGTGAGTCGACCGTGTACTCGGCACTGCCCAGCTTGAGGTGGAGCACCGCGTAGAAGGTGTTCTCCTTGAGATCGGTGACGACGATCTTCACGAGCTGGGCCTCGAGCGACTCCAGGATGTTCTTGATGAGGTCATGGGTCATGGGCCGGGCGGTGGCGATCTTCTCCAGCTCGAGGGCGATGGCGTTGGCCTCGAAGATCCCCACCCAGATCGGCAGCGACCGCTTGTCCTCGTCGTCGCGCAGGATGATGATCGGCATGTTCGAGACGGGATCGAGGGCCAGCCCGCGCACCTTCATTTCGACCAGCATACGGCCTCCTCCGGCGTCGCGAGCGTCCCCCGCAGGCTGTGCGGCAGCGCGTCGGTGACGCGAACCTGGACGATGTCGCCCACGGCCACCTGCCCCCGTCCGTCGAAATTGACCACGCGATTGCACCGCGTGCGGCCGGCCAGCTCGCCGGGGTTGCGGCGGGACACGCCGTCCACGAGCACCTCCATGGTACGCCCGGCCAGGCGTGCGCTCCGTTTTCCGGTGACCCGCTCGACCACCTCGAGCAGCCGGCGGTTGCGGTCGGCCTTGACCTCGTCGGGCACCTGCTCCGGCATGCTGGCGGCCGGGGTGCCCGGGCGGGGCGAGTAGCGGAACACGAAGACGTTGTCGTAGCCCACACGCTCGATCACCTCGACGGTCTCGGCGAAGTCGGCCTCCGTCTCACCAGGGAACCCCACGATGATGTCGGTGGAGAAGGCCATCGCCGGCTCGGCGTCGCGCAGCGCGGCGATGAGATCGAGATACCGGGTGCGCGTGTAGCCTCGGTTCATCCGCTCCAGCACCCGGTCGGAGCCGGACTGCAGCGGCAGGTGAAACCACTCGCACACCTTGGGCACGTCCCGCATGGCGGCGATGAGCTTGGGCGTGAGGTTGTAGGGATTGGAGGTGGTGAAGCGGATCCGCTCCAGCCCGGCCACGTCGTTCACGTGCGCGAACAGCTCGGCCAGGTCGGTGGGCGGCGTCAGATCGCGCCCGTAGGCGTTCACGGTCTGGCCGAGCAGTGTCACCTCGCGGCAGCCACCGGCCACCAGCTCCTCGACCTCGGCCACGATCGCCGATCGCGGGTGGCTGCGCTCGCGCCCTCGAGTGCGAGGCACGACGCAGAAGGTGCAGTGCTTCTCGCAGCCCTCCATGACCGTGACGAACGCCTTGAGCCGATCCGTCGAGGGCGGCTTGGCCGTGATCTTCACCAGCGGGGCCTCGCCCGTCTCCAGTACCGGCCGCTCGTGGCGCCGGGCGCGCTCGACCAGCTCGCCGACGCGCGCGATGGCCGCGGAGCCGAACACCAGGTCGACCTGCGGGGCCCGGCGCAGGATCGTCTCCTGGTGCAGCTGCGCCATGCAGCCCATGACGCCGATGACCAGCTCGGGCTTGCCGGCCTTGAGCCGCTTCAGCTCGCCCAGCTTGGAGAAGACCTTGTCCTCGGCCTTCTCGCGGATCGCGCAGGTGTTCACCAGGACCACGTCGGCCTCACCGACCTCGTCGGTCAACTCGTAGTGCCGCTCGCGCAGCAATCCGGCCACGCGCTCGGAGTCGTACTCGTTCATCTGGCAGCCGTACGTGATCAGGTGGAGCTTGGCCATTCGCCGTGCCGAAACCCTCGCTTGATTCGTAACCCGTTGATTTGTGTAGTGGTGACCGTAACATCCGGCCCGAATCAAGTCAAACTCGCCGGCGCCTCGGGCGCGCGAGACCCGCGAATCGGTGGGGGTGACCCCAGGGATTTCGGGCCGTCGCCGCGAGGGTCGCGAGGTAGAGTTGGGACCGTCAAGCGACACCTCGGCCCCATGAAATCAATCGCCCACACGTCCTCTCGCGAGATCCGGCTGATGGTGCAGTGCCTGGAGCTCTACTACCGCCAGGCCCGGAGCCAGAAGGACATCGCCACCACGCTGGGCGTGTCGGCGGCCACGGTGTCGCGGCTCCTCAAGCGCGCGTTCGACGAGGGCTTCGTGCGCGTCGAGCTGGACCTCCCCCGCCTCGCGGGGCTGGAGGCGGCGCTGGCCCAGGCCTACGGCCTGCGCGAGGCGGTTGTCGTCGTGGCCGGCGGCCGGGGCGATCTCAAGGCCGAGCTGGGGGCGGCGGCCGCCGCCTACTTCGAGAAGATCGCGCGCAACGGCATGCGGGTCGGGCTCTCGTGCGGGTTCACCCTGTACGAGACCATCCGGGCCCTGCGCGAGCGGCGGCTGCGGGACCTCTCGCTCTACCCGCTGTCCGGCGAGAGCACGCTCAAGCTGGTCGACCTCTTTCCCAACACCCTGGTCGGCATGATGGCGGCCAAGTACCGGCCCCACGTGCGGGCCTACGCCCTGCCCGTGCAGCACCTGCTCTCGCTGCGGCAGATCGAGCGCGAGCGGCGTCGCCTGCTGCGGGATCCCGAGACTCGCTCGATCTTCGAGGCCGCCCGCTCGGTCGACGTCGCGCTGTGCGGCATCGGACTCATCGCCGAGAGCACGCCCGGCTTCTGCGCGGCGGCCGAGACGTACGGGGTGAGCGTCAAGCGGCTGCGCCAGCTCGGCGTGGTGGGCGAGATCAACTACCAGCCGTTCGACGCCGACGGGCGCATCGTCGATCGTCCGGAGCTGCGCGCGCTGATGCACCGGGTGCTGTCGGTGGAGGGCGAGCAGTTGCGCGCGCTCTCGCGGCGCGACGACCGTACCGTGATCGCGGTCGCGGGGGGGCGCGCGAAGATCGATGCGGTGCGGGGCGCCCTGCGGGGCCGCTTCATGAACGTCCTCGTCACCGACGAGGACTGCGCGGCCGGCCTGCTGGGTCGCTAGCCGCGCGGGGGGACGGCGTTCTCCTCGAAGACGCCGATGCGGCGAAACTTCTCGTAGCGGTCGGCCACCAGCGCCTCGGGGCCGAGGTGAGCCAGGGCGGCGAGCTGCTCGCGTACGGCGATCTTGAGGTGGGCGGCGGCGGCCTCCCAGTCGCGATGGGCCCCGCCGAGCGGCTCGGGGATGATGGCGTCGATCACACCCAGCTTCTGTAGATCTGGCGCGGTCACCTTCATCACCTCCGCCGCTTCGGGCGCCTTGGCCGCGTCGCCCCACAGGATGGCCGCGCAGCCCTCGGGGGAGATGACGCCGTACACCGCGTATTCGAGCATGAGCACGCGATTGCCCATCCCGATGGCCAGCGCGCCGCCGCTGCCGCCCTCGCCGGTGATGACGGCGACCATCGGCACCGGCAGCCCGGCCATCAGCTTCAGGTTGCGGGCGATCGCCTCGGCCTGGCCGCGCTCCTCGGCCCCGATGCCGGGATAGGCGCCGGGCGTGTCGATGAAGGTCAGCACCGGCTTGCGGAAGCGGGCCGCCAGCTCCATGAGACGCTCGGCCTTGCGATACCCCTCCGGGTGCGGCATGCCGAAGTTGCGCGCGATCTTCTCGCGCGTGTCGCGCCCCTTCTGGTGGCCGATGACGACGACCGACCGGCCCTCGAAGCGCGCCAGGCCTCCGACGACGGCGGCGTCGTCGCCGAAGCGTCGGTCGCCGTGCAGCTCGGTAAAGTCGTCGAAGAGCAGGCGCGCCCAGTCGCGGGTGTACGGCCGCTTGGGGTGGCGGGCGAGCTGGGTCCGCTGCCACGCGGTCAGGTTGGCGTAGGTCCGCTGGCGAAGTCGAGTCAGCCGCTCCTCGAGCCGGGTGATCTCGTCGCGCGTGCGGACGGGATCGCCCTCGGCCTGCAACCCCGCGATCCGGGTCTCCAGCTCGAGCAGCGGCTGCTCGAAGTCAAGCGCGTCCGGCATGGTCGATCACCGTGGTGCCGGGCCCGAGCAGCTCCTCGATCCGCGCGACCAGATCCTTGGTGACGTCCACGCTGACCGCGCGGGCCCGCACCACGACCTCCGTGGTCGGCAGCAGGACGTGGACGAACACCGGCACGCCGCCCGGATACTCCTCGCACAGGCGCCGCAGGGTGGCCAGCCGCTCGGCGCTGTCCTCCCCCGCCCGCACCCGTACGCGGCACGCCGTCGCCTCGCCGCCGTTGCGCGGACGGCCGCCGGCGGCCAGCGACTGCTCGAGCAGGCGCACGTCCTCGGCCAGCACCACCCGGCCCTTGTCGCCGTCGTCGACCCGGCCGCGCACGACGATCGGGTCGCGGGCCCGCAGGTACGGCGCGGCGGCCTTGAAGGGCTCGGGAAACACGGTGACCTCGACCGTACCCGTCATGTCCTCCAGCGTGAGGAACGCCATGCGGTTGCCGCTCTTGGTGGCGGTCTCCTTCAGCGCGGCGACGTGTCCGAACAGCGTCACCCGGGCCCCGTGGCCCCGGGCGGCGAGGTCGGCCGTCGAGGTGACGCCGAGCGACTCGGCCACACCCTCGAAGCGGGCCAGCGGGTGGCCGGAGACGTAGAAGCCGAGCACCTCTTTCTCGTAGCCCAGTCGCTGGTCGTCGTCCCACTCGGCGACGACGGCCGCGGTCGGCTCGGCCGTGCGCGGCGGCGGCGCCGGCGTCGGGAGCAGATCGAAGAACGAGGCCTGGCCCTCGGCCCGCTCGCGCTGCTGGCGCTGGCCGGAGTCGAGCGCCAGATCGCACTGCGCGAGCAGGTGCGCGCGCGGCAGGCCCAGCGCGTCGAAGGCCCCGGCCTTGATCAGGCTCTCGATGACGCGCCGATTGACCAGGCGCAGGTCGACGCGGACGCAGAAGTCCTCCAGCGTCTTGAAGGCGCCGTCATCCGCGCGCGTGCGGAGGATCGACTCCATGGCCGCCTCGCCGACGTTCTTGATGGCGGCCAGGCCGAAGCGGATGGTGTCGCCGGCGACGCTGAAGCGCACCTGGGAGACGTTGACGTCGGGCGGCTGCACGCGCAGCCCCATCGCCCGGCACTCCTCGATGTACTTCACGATCTTGTCGGTATCGCCCATTTCCGAGGTCAGCAACGCGGCCATGAACTCGACCGGGTAGTTGGCCTTGAAGTAGGCGGTCTGGTAGGCGACCAGCGCGTAGGCGGCGGCGTGCGAGTTGTGGACGGCCACGCCGTTGGCGATGAAGCTGGCCGCGCCCGGCACCTCGAAGTCGTAGGTCGGCTCCACGCCCTCCGGGGTGAAGCCGGCGGGCGCGGTCCACATCAGCGGCGCCTCGGCCAGCGTGGGGGTCGGCGCGTGGCGGCGGCCGGCGGCGCGGCGCGCGGCCACCCGCAAGTCGGCGGCGGCGACGGTGTCGAGCACCGCGACGGCATCGCTGCCGGCGAGGTCCTGGGCGTCGACCCAGCCGCGCTGGGTGAAGATCGGGTGATCGCCGGTGCACCGCACGAACATGCCGTTGGCCAGGCGCAGGCGCCCGACCGGGCGGATGCCGCTCGGGCGCACGCTGCGCGCGGGGTGCGGCCCGTCCTTGGTGAGCACGAGGTCGCCCTCGCGGATGGCGGTGATGGGCTTGCGGGAGCCGTCGGCCATCTCGACCCAGGTGTCGGCGGCCAGGCACTTGTTGAAGCCGTAGCCCGCGAACTTCTCCATCAGCTCCCAGACGCGCTCGGCCTTGGCGCTGGCGGTCCCCCGCTCCTTGCAGCCGGAGAGGAACTTCTCGCGCTGCTTGGCCATGAGATCGCGGTCCTTCTTGCCCATGGCCCGCCGCAGCGTGTCCGCCTCCCCCATCGTGAAGCCGCCCATCTCGGAGGCGATCTGCATGATCTGCTCCTGGTACACCATGATCCCGTACGTCTCCCGTGTGAACGTCTCCATGGCGGGGTGCTCGTAGGTGATCTTGGCCCGGCCGTGCTTGCGCGCGATGAAGTCGGGGATCAGCTCCATCGGTCCCGGCCGGTACAGCGAGACCATCGCGATGACGTCCTCCAGCCGCTCGGGCCTGAGCCCGCGCAGCGCCTCGCGCATGCCCGAGGACTCCAGCTGGAACACGCCGAAGGTCTTGGCCTCGCTCAGCAGCGCGTAGGCCCGGGCGTCGTCCAGCGGCAGGGTGTCGAGGTCGATGGTGACGTCGTGCGACTCCTTGACGAGCTGCACGGTGTTGGCCAGCACCGTCAGCGTGCGCAGCCCCAGGAAGTCCATCTTGAGCAGGCCGAGCTTCTCGATCGGCCCCATAGCGTAGCCGGTGATCAGCTCCGGCCGCTTGGGGTCCTTGTAGAGCGGGATGTGGGTGTCGAGCGGCTCGTCGGAGATCACCACCGCCGAGGCGTGCACGGAGGCGTGGCGCGTGCACCCCTCCAGCGCGCGGGCGATGTCCCACAGCTCCTTGACGTTGGCCTGGGTCTTGACCATCTCGGCCAGCGGCGGCGACTTCTGGTAGGCGTCGTCCAGCGTGATGTTGAGGGGAAAGCCCGGCACGAGCTTGGCGATCCGGTCGACGTCGGCGTAGGACATGCCGAGCACGCGGCCCACGTCGCGGATGGCCGCCTTGGCCCCCAGCGTCCCGAACGTGATGATGTGCGCCACCCGGTCCCGCCCGTACTTGTCGGCGACGTAGCGGATGACCTCGTCGCGTCGGTCATCGGCGAAGTCGATGTCCATGTCGGGCATGGAGACGCGCTCGGGGTTCAAGAATCGCTCGAACAGCAGCCCGTACCGCATGGGATCGATGTTGGTGATCCCCAGGCAGTACGCCACCAGCGAGCCGGCCGACGAGCCGCGCCCGGGGCCGACCGCCACCCCGTGGCTGCGCGCGTAGTGGATGAAGTCCCACACGACCAGGAAGTAGCCGGCGAAGCCCATCTTCTCGATGACCGCCAGCTCGTGGGTCAGCCGGGCCTCGAGGGCGTCCCCGGGGCTCGGCCCGTAGCGCCGCTTCAGGCCCTCGCGGGTCTGCTCCTCGAGATACGTCTCCAGGGTGTGGGTGTCGGGCACCACGTAGCGCGGCAGGTGGAAGCGGCCGAAGTCGAGCGTGAGGTTGCAGCGCTCGGCCACCGCCAGCGTGTTGCGGCAGGCCTCCGGCGTGTCGGCGAAGACGCGGGCCATCTCCTCGGCCGACTTCACGTAGAACTCCTCGCTGGAGAACCGCCAGCGGTTGGGATCGCTCATGCCGCTGCCGGTCTGGATGCAGAGCAGCGCCTCGTGGGCCCGGGCGTGGCCGGCCTCGAGGTAGTGCGAGTCGTTGGTCCCCGCGATCGGCGCGCCGATGGCCTTGGCGATGGCCAGCGTCTCGGCCGTCACCTTCACCTGCTCGGGCAAGCCGTGGGCCTGGATCTCCATGAAGTAGTGATCCTTGCCGAACACCTCGCGGTACCAGCCGGCCGTCTGCCGGGCCTTGTCGAGATCGCCGGCGCTGATCGCGCGCGAGACCTCCGAGTTCAGGCAGCCGGAGAGCACCAGCAGCCCCTCGGCGTGCTGGGCCAGCAGCTCCTTGTCCACGCGCGGCTTGTAGTAGAAGCCCTCCAGGTACGCCTTGGACACGAGCTTGATGAGGTTCTGGTACCCGGTGAGGTCGCGCACCAGCACGGTCAGGTGGTTGGCGCCCTCGTAGCCGCCGTCCTGCGAGCCGCGCTCGGTGCGGCCGCCCGGCGCGATGTACAGCTCGCAGCCGAGGATCGGCTTGACGCCGGACTTCTGCGCCGCCAGGTAGAAGTCGATGGCCCCGAAGAGGTTGCCGTGGTCGGTCAGCGCGATGGCCGGGAACTTCAGCTCCTTGGCCTTGGCCACCAGCTTCTCGAGCTGGGCGGCCCCGTCGAGGAGGCTGTACTCCGAGTGCACGTGCAGGTGGACGAACTCGGCGTGTTGCACGAGGGACGGCTACTCGAGCTCGATCGTGGCGGGCGGCTTGTTGGTGACGTCGTAGAGCACGGCATCGACGGGTCCGAGCTGGGCCAGCGCGGCGGCGATCTCGTCGACGACCGCCGGCGGCAGCTTGGCGAAGTCCGCCGTCATGCCGTCGCGCGAGTTCACCGGGCGGAGCACGATCGTCTCCCCACCGGGGCCGGCCCCGAGGGGAATCATGGCCACGGGGCACTGCCAGATCGCGTCGTAGAGCGCGTGCTTGCGCACGATCCGGGTGACGATGTCGTCGGCCTCGCGCAGCAGCGCGATGCGCTCGCGCGTGAGCGTGCCGGGACGGATCGCCAGCCTCGCCAGGCCGCGCCCGTCGCGCCGGTAGGCGACGACGGCGACACGGTTGATCGCGCGGTGCTCGTTGGTGATTCGTCGCGCGAAGGCGCCGGCCGCCTCGACGTCGGCGAAGCCCTCGACCGCGAGCATGTTCGAGTACGAGCGCTCGTCGCCCTGCACGCCGACGGTGCGAACAGGAACGATCCAGCCGCTGATCCCCGCCGGCAGCGGCAGGCCCGCGGGCTCCACCGCCGCCTCGGTCTCGCCGCCCAGGCAGCGGACCGCCAGCCCGGGCCCGGGGAACGGGTGGCGCCAGACGACCTCGTGCGGCAGCCCCAGCTGCTCGCCGAGCACCCGCACCTCGTCCTTGTAGAACTCGACCAGCGGCTCGATCACCTTGCCCTGCTCGATGAGCGTCTGGATGCGCTCGACCCGGTTGTGGTGGGTCTTGATCTTCGCGGAGTGGCGGGCGCCGCCCGACTCGATGGTGTCCGGGTAGATCGTGCCCTGCCCCAGCAGCCACTCGTCCTCGCGCAGCCCCAGCCGCGTGAACTCGTCCTCCTGCACCGCCAGGAAGGTGTCCCCGATGATCGTGCGCTTGCGCTCGGGGTTCGTGACACCGGCCAGCCGCCCGAAGAAGTCGGCACTACGGTCGGCGACGTGGATCGCCTCCCGGCCGGCCTCGCGGACCAGGTGCTCGATCGCCTCGGCGTCGCCTTCCCGCATGAACCCGGTGTCCACGTACAGGCCCAGGACGCGGCCGGGGCCGAGGGCCCGGTAGCAGCAATAGAACGCGACCGTGGAATCGACGCCGCCGCTGATCAGGAAGAACACCTTGCGCCTCGCCGCCCTGGCCCGGATCTCGTCCATCACCTGCTCGACCCGGGCGCGCGGGTCCCAGTCGGCCGTGCAGCCGCAGACCCCGAAGACGAAGCTGCGATAGATCTCGGTCCCGAACTCGGTGTGGACCACCTCGGGATGGAACTGCAGGCCGAACAGCCGGCGGGCGGGATCCTGCATCGCCGCGATCTGGCAGTCGACCGTTTCGCCGATGACCCCGAAGCCGGGCGGGACGTCGACGACGGTGTCGCCGTGGCTCATCCAGACCGTGAGGTCTCGATGCGGAAGTCCCGAGAACAGTGGGCTGTCGGCGTAGCGGAGCGACGAGTGCCCGTACTCCTTGATGGTCCCGCGCGAGACGCGGCCCCCCAGGTCGTTGGCCATGAGCTGGTGGCCGTAGCAGATGCCCAGGATGGGCACGCCGAGATGGTAGATCCCGGGATCGACTGCGGGCGATGTCGGCTCGGTGACGCTGGCCGGGCCGCCGGAGATGATGATGCCGCGCGTGCCCGCGAAGTCGGAGGCTGGGCGGTTGATATCGGCGACGACGGCGTGGACGCCCAGCTCTCGGATGCGCCGAGCGATCAGGTGGCAGTACTGGCCCCCCGCGTTCAGGACGACGATCTGATTCACCGCGGACCCTCGGCCGCCGGTCCGGACTGCACCGACGCGCTCCCTACCGCGGGCGCCCTAGCTTCTGCGCCTGCTGGAAGACCTTGCCCTCGGTCTTGATCGTCGGCGCGATGATCAGCTCGGTCTGCTGCAGCTCCTTGATGCTCTGGGCGCCCACCGAGCCCATGCACGTGCGGATGGCGCCCACCAGGTTCAGCGTGCCGTCCTCCGTGAAGGCGGGCCCGAACAGGATCTGGTCGAGCGTCCCGGCGACACCGACCCGGATGCGGGTGCCGCGCGGCAGGTTGGCGTGCGGCGTGGCCATGCCCCAGTGGTAGCCGCGGCCCGGCGCCTCGATCGCGCGCGCGAACGCCGAGCCGATCATGACCGCATCGGCCCCCGCCGCGAAGGCCTTGCACACGTCCCCGCCGGTCGTCATGCCGCCGTCGGTGATGACCGGCACGTAGCGGCCGCGCTGCTTGTAGTACTGGTCGCGGGCCGCTGCGGCGTCGGCGGTCGCCGTCACCTGCGGCACGCCCAGGCCGAGCACCTCGCGGCTGGTGCACGCCGCACCCGGTCCCACGCCGATCAGCAGGCCGTCGACGCCGGTGTCCATCAGCTCCAGGCACGCCTCGTAGGTGACGCAGTTGCCGAGGATGAGCGGGATAGCCAGGGACTTCTTGAGCTTGCGGAAGTCCACGGGCTTGTACTCGCTGGCGACGTGGCGCGCGGTCGTGACCGTGGACTGCACCACGAAGATGTCGGCGCCGGCCTCCTGGGCGATCTGCGCGAAGCGCTCGGCCCGCTGCGGGATCGCGGACACGACCGCGGGACCCCCGCCCTTCTTGATCTCCTGGATGCGCTGGTGGATCAGCTCTTCCTTGATGGGCTCACCGTAGATCGACTGGATGATCTTGGTGGCCTCTTCCTGGCTCGCCGACACGATGCGCTCCAGCACGTCGTGGGGGTTCGCGTAGCGGGAGAACACACCCTCGAGGTTCAGCACGGCCAAGCCGCCCAGCCGCCCCATCTCGATGGCCAGCTGCGGGCCGACGACACCGTCCATCGCCGCGGCGATGATCGGGATCTCGTAGCGGTGCCCGCAGAGCTCCCAGGAGATGTCGACTTCGTTGGGGTTGACCGTCAGGGCACCCGGGACGAGCGCGATGTCATCGAACCCGTAGGCCACTCTTGCCTTGCGCCCGCGACCGACCCACATCCCCATGCGTGTGCCCCCCCGCCTTGCTCCGGGTTCCCCGCTTGATCCCCCAACTGTAGGGATCGCCCCGCGCTTACCTACTAGATTTTGGGAGTATACCGACCAGCCCCGGGGGTGTCAACGCTCGGGCGCTTCACGCCGGGTTGGCGCGCTCCCACAGCATGCGCAACCCCTCGAAGGCCAGGTGCTCGTGCACCTCCTGGATCGAGCGGGCCACGTGCACGATGAGCGCGGCGTGGCCGCCGGTGGCCACCACGCGCGGCGTGCCGTCCATCTCGGCCTTCATGCGCTCGACGATGCCGTCCACCAGCCCCGCCCACCCGTACACGAGCCCCGACTGGACGTTGTGGACCGTGTTGCGTCCGATGGCGTCCTTGGGCCGCACCAGCTCGACGCGGAACAGCCGGGCGGCCCGGTTCAGCAGCGCATCGGCGGCCGTCGAGATGCCCGGGGCGATGGCCCCGCCGATGAACTCGCCGCGCGCGTTGATGCAGTCGAAGGTGGTGGCGGTGCCGAGGTCGACGATGATCAGCGGTGGGCCGTAGAGTGCGACGGCGGCGAGGCTCTTCACCACCCGGTCGGCGCCGACCTCGCGAGGGTTGTCGACGTTGAGCGTGATCGGCGTGTTGACGCCGGATTCCACGGTGAGGGGCGTCACGCCGAAGTACTTCTCGCACATCCACTCGAGCGCTTGCTGCACGGGCGGCACCACGTTGGAGATGGCCACGCCGGTGATGGTCGCGGGCGTGATCCCGCGCGTGCGCAGGAGCGTCTCGATGAACAGCCCGTACTCGTCGCCCGTCTGCTCGCGCCGGGTCGTCAGCCGCCAGGAGACCAGCAGCCGGGGGCCGTCGTAGACGCCGATCTTGGTGTTGGTGTTGCCCACCTCGACGGCCAGCAGCATGGCGCTAGCCGATCTCGCCGGCGACGACGCGGCGGCGGCGATCGCCCTCGGCGACCACCAGGGCTCCGTCCTCGTCGACGTCGACCGCCACGCCGCTGACCCCGTCGACGCTCACTGTCCGGCCCAGCGTGTCGGCCAGCGCCCGCCAGCGCGCCAGCATCTCGTCGAGCGCGCCACGCTCGAGCGCGTCACGCTGCCGATCGAGCGCCTCCAGCAGCGGTCCCAGGAGGGCGTCCCCGTCCACGGGGCGGCCCCCGGCCAGCACGACCGAGGTCGCGCGGGCCTCGAGAGCCGGCGGAAACCGGCGCTGCGCGAGGTTCACGCCGATGCCGAGGACGACGAGCGGCGCGGTCCCCAGGCGGCTCTCCAGGAGGATGCCGGCGATCTTGCGCCCGTCCACGAGCACGTCGTTGGGCCACTTGAGCCGCGGCGCGAGACCGGTCGCCTCGGCCAGGGCGTCGGCCACCGCGACGGCCGCGCCCAGTGATAGCAGGGGCAGGCGGGCGGGCTCCAGGCGCGGCCGCAGGACCACGGAGAGGAGCAGGCTGGCGCCGGGCTCGTCGAGCCAGAGGCGGCCGCGACGGCCGCGACCGGCCGCCTGCGACTCGGCAACGACGACGGTGCGATCGGCCGCGCCCTCGGCGGCCAGCGCGAAGGCGACCGCCTGCGTGGAGTCGACCCGACCGACGCGCACGACGGGTGGCGCCGCCGCGGCCCGGCTCATCCCACCCAGCTCAGGCTGGCGACCAGCTTGGCGTGCAGCGCCTCGTGCTCGGCCAGCTTCTCGCGCTCCTTGTCGACGATCTCGGCCGGCGCCCGCTCGGTGAAGTCGGGCCGCGCCAGCTTGCCGCGCGTGAACGCGATGGCATCGACGGTGCGCTTGATCTCCTTCTCCAGGCGCTGGCGCTCGGCCGCCAGGTCGACCAGTCCCGCCAGCTCGACATACATCTCCGATGCGCCGACGACGCCCAGGGCCGAGGCCGGCGGCCGGACCGCCCGCGGATCGATGGTGATCTTCGCGCGGGCCAGCGCCTCGATCAGCCCGACGTGGGCGCGCAGCAGCGGCTCGTCGGCCGCCGCCGTCTTGACGCTCACCGTGAGCGACTGGGCCGGCGACAGGCGCATCTCGCCGCGGATGTTGCGGACGGCGGTCACCGCCTGCATCAGCAGCGCCATCTCTCGCTCCGCGTCGGCATCGGCCGCCGTCGTGGCGGTCGGATACGGCGCGACCATGATCGAGTCGCCCTGGTGGGGCAGGCGCTGCCACAGCTCCTCGGTGATGAACGGCATGAAGGGATGCAGCAGGCGCAGCGTCGTCTCGAGCACCGTGACCAGCGTGTGCTGCACGCGCTGGCGCCCGGCCGGATCGTCGCTGCGGTACAGCGCGCCCTTGGCGATCTCGAGGTACCAGTCGCACACGTCGTTCCACAGGAACTGGTAGATCGCCGCCGCCGCGTCGTTGAACCGGTAGGCGTCGAGCGCCTGGCGCACGTCGACGATGGTCGTTTGCAGCCGGCTGGCGACCCAGCGTCCCGGCAGCCCGGCCGGCGCGGTGTCACCGGCCGGGTCGTAGCCGTCGAGGGTGGACAGCACCAGCCGTGCCGCGTTCCAGAGCTTGTTGGCGAAGTTGCGGTAGCCCTCCACGCGCTCGTCGCTGATCCGGATGTCGCGCCCCTGGGCGGCCAGGGCGGCCAGCGTGAAGCGGAAGGCATCGGTGCCGTACTTGGCCATGATGGCCAGCGGATCGACGACGTTGCCCTTCGACTTCGACATCTTCTGGCCCTCGGCGTCGCGCACGAGGGCGTGGATGTAGACGTCGCGGAACGGCTCCTCCTTCATGAGGTGCAGGCCGAACATGGCCATCCGCGCGACCCAGAAGAAGATGATGTCGAAGCCGGTCACCAGGACGGAGGTCGGATAGTACTTGGCGAGCGCCGTCGTCTCGTCGGGCCAGCCGAGCGTCGAGAACGGCCACAGCCCCGAGGAGAACCACGTGTCGAGCACGTCGGGGTCCTGCCGGAGCGCCCCCCCGCACGTCGGACAGGCGGCGAGGTCGGTACGGGACACGTGAATCGAGCCGTCGGCGTCGCAGTGCCAGGCCGGGATGCGATGCCCCCACCAGAGCTGGCGCGAGATGCACCACGGGCGGATGTTCTCCATCCAGTGGTCGTACGTCTTCGTCCATCCCGGGGGAATGATCGTGATCCGGCCGTCGCGCACGGCGGCCAGCGCCACCTCGGCCAGCGGCTTCACGTTGACGTACCACTGCTTGGAGACCAGCGGCTCCACCACGGTCTTGCAGCGGTAGCAGAGGCCGACCGCGTGGCGGTAGGGCTCGATGTGATCGATCAGGCCGAGCGCCTGCAAATCCTCGACGATGCGCTTGCGGGTCTCGAAGCGATCGAGGCCGGCGTACTTGCCGGCCGCCGCCGTCATCTTGCCGTCAAAGCCGATGACGGTGCGGATGGGCAGGCCGTGGCGCTTGCCGATCTCGAAGTCGACCGGGTCGTGGCCGGGCGTCACCTTGATGACGCCGGTGCCGAACTCGGGATCGACCGCCTCGTCGGCGACGACCTTGACGGAGATCGGGCCGTCCACCGAGGGGATCTCGAGCGTGCGCCCGACGTACTGCGCGTAGCGCGGATCGTTCGGATGCACGGCCAGGCCGGTATCGCCGAGCTTGGTCTCCGGCCGCACGGTGCCCAGGGTGAGCGGGCCGTACTTGATGTACACGAACTCGGCGTCGCGCTCCTCCCGCTCGACCTCCAGGTCGGAGAGCACCGTCTGGCAGCGCGGGCACCAGTTGACGATGTAGTCGTCGCGGTAGATCAGCCCCTCGTCGTAGAGGCGCACGAAGACCTCGCGCACCGCCCGCGAGAGACCCTCGTCCATCGTGAAGCGCAGGCGAGACCAGTCGCAGGAGGCGCCCAGCCGCTTGAGCTGGCGCAGGATCGAGCCCCCCGATTCTTCCTTCCACTTCCACACGCGGGCCACGAACGCCTCCCGCCCGACGTCGTCCTTGGTCTTGCCCTCGGCGGCGAGCTGGCGCTCGACCACGACCTGGGTGGCGATGCCGGCGTGATCGGTCCCGGGCTGCCACAGCGCATCGAAGCCGTCCATGCGCTTGTGGCGGATGAGCACGTCCTGCAGCGTTAAGTTGAAGGCGTGCCCCATGTGCAGCGCCCCGGTCACGTTGGGCGGCGGGATGACGATGCAGTAGGGCGGCTTGGCCGAGGCCGGGTCGGCCCGGAAGTAGCCTCGTTGCTCCCACTCCGGGTACCAGCGCTCCTCGACGGCGGCGGGCTCGTAGCGATCGGCGATGGGCGCGGGAGCGGACGGGCTCGGCGGCGTCATGCTGTGAGGCTCGTCATTGTAACACCCGGGACGCGGCGCTCAGCCGCCAGCGACCCCCCAGGCGGCGAAAGGTCAGCGTCCACGGCTGGCGGTCCGCCTCGGCCGCCACCGAGACGGCGTCGCCCCCCGCGCCCTCTCGCGCGTCGCAGGCCGGCTCGGCTCTGAGCGTCGGCGGCAGCCGCGCGCGCAAAGCGCGATCCGGCACCAGCGTGCCGAGCGCGGTCTCGTCGCCCGCGGCCAGCGCGGCGGCCAGGCGGCCCACGACCGCGTGCAGGTCGCGATGCCACGTGTCGTACTCCTGGCGCCCCACGCGCGCAACAGGCGCGGCCACCGCCAGCCGATAGACGTCCTCCTGTTCGGTCTGGCCGTCGCAACCCGGCGTCCAGCCCGGGTAGCGCACCTCGTAGCGGATGCGTACGTCGGCGCCGCGCACGCTCCAGCTGCGCGCGAGCAGGCCGTCGGTAAACAGCTCCGCGGTCGACCAGGCCACGCGCATCCGGTCGCCCTCGCGGCGGAGCAGCTCCACGCGCAGCGCGCGCGTGCCCCAGCCCGACGGCATCCCCTCCCAGGCCACCACGAAGGCGGCGTCGCGCGCCCCTGGCAATCCGTAGACGGTTGGACGGCCCTCGCGGTAGAACGCGGTGAGCAGCGCCGCGCCCTCGCCCGCCAGACGGCCGTAGACGCGCACACTGTTGCCGGCCGAGCGCTCGTCGAGCACGAAGGCGCCGATCATCCGGTCCCCCGCCCGGACCAGGTGCAGGCTGGCGCCTCCCCAGGCGTCGGCGAAGGTGTCGAGGCGGTCCTGCAGGAACGCCAGGGACGCGAAGGGACCGCCGGAGGCGAGGCTCTCCACGATCTCGTCGTCCAGCAGGGCGTAGATCTCCCGGTACGCCTCGGTCGGCGAGTCGGTGGCGAGGATCTGGGCGAGGCCGAGCCGGCTGGCGGCCAGCTCCCGGAAGCGGTCGAGGCGATCCTCGCGATCGGCCGCCGCGCCCGGGCCGACGCTGGCGAGCACGGCGAGCCCGACGAGCAGCGCCCGGTGGAATTTCCGCGGCACCGGGCTATGGTACAACAGACGGGTGAAGTGGCCAGCGGTGCGGGTACTCGACCGCTACATCGTCCGCGAGTTGATCTCTCCCTTCTGCTTCGGCGGCGCGCTCTTCACGTTCTTCCTCGTCATCGACCGCATCTATCACCTCACTGACCTCGTCATCACCAAGGGCGTGCCGTTCTACCTCGTGATCCAGCTCCTGCTGTACATGCTGCCGTCCTTCCTGGCCCACACGCTGCCCATGGCGCTGCTGGTCGCGGTGCTGCTGGCCGGCGGGCGACTGGCCGGCGACCTGGAGATCGTCGCCTGCAAGGCCGCCGGCATCAGCGCGCTGCGGCTGTTCCGCCCGGTGCTGGCCTCGGCCCTGGTGGTGATGAGCGCCACCGCACTGCTCACCCTGGTGCTCAACCCGATCGCCAACCAGGAGTTCCAGCGCCAGCTGTTCAAGATCCTCCAGGCCCGCGCGTCGAGCGGACTGTCCGAGCGCGTGTTCAACTCGACCTTCGGCGACGTCATCATCTACGTCGAGGACGTGAGCGCCTCGCAGGTCGCGCTCCGGGGGCTCCTGGTCTCCGACGAGCGGGACGCCAAGGTCTCGCGGATCATCACCGCGCGCGAAGGCCGGCTGCTTACCGACGAGGAGAACCGTCGCATCACGCTGCGTCTGATCAACGGCGCCGTGAGCGAGGCCGACATCCTGCCCGTGGCCCCGGCCGTCCCCGCCGGGAACTCGCCCCCGACCAGCGGGGCCGCCAGCGCCGCCCGCTATCGACTGACCCACTTCAGCATCTACGACATGAGCCTCTCGGTCGACTCGCCGCTGCGCTCGGCGCCCCGGATCGAGAAGCCGGAGAAGGACCTGTCGCTCTCCGCCCTGCACGACAAGCTCGACGAGCTGGCCGGTGACCGGCCGGCCCGCACGCCGTACCTCGTCGAGTGGCACAAGCGCTTCGCGTTCCCGGTGGCGGCCCTCGTCTTCGCGCTCGTCGCCTTCCCGCTGGCCGTGCGCTCCCACCGCGGCGGCCGCTCGATCGCCCTGGTCGGGAGTCTCGCGATCCTGGTCTCCTACTATCTCGTCCTGACCTCACTCGAGAACTCCGCCCTACGGCTGCGGTTGCCGGCCGGCCTGGCCATCTGGGCGCCGAACCTGCTCTTCGCGGCGATCGGCGGGACGCTGCTGACCGCCACGACGCGGGAATGGCCGATGCCGCGACTGGCCCCGCTGTGGCGCGCGGTGGCGGTCGTGCGCAACGCCCTGCCCCGGCGGGCGGCGGCGACCGAGCGCCAGAGCCTGGGCGGGCGCGACTCCACCCACATCCTGGACCGCTACCTGCTGCGCGAGCAGCTGATCTACATGGGCATCGGCCTCGCGGTGGCCGCCGCGCTCTTCGTCGTCATCGACCTGTTGCAGACGCTCGACCGTTACATCCGGATCAAGCCGCCGATGATCTACGTGATCGAGCACTTCGTCTACCGGGTACCCGCGGCGCTGCACGACGGCCTGCCGGTGGTGATGCTCGTGGCGACGATCTTCCTGTTCCTGGCCCTCACCCGGTACCACGAGCTGACCGCGATGAAGGCGGCCGGCATGAGCCTGTACCGGGTGGCGGCGCCCATCCTCCTGCTGGGCACCGGCGTCGCCATCGTGTCCGGGCTCTTCCAGGAGCTGGTGCTGCCCAGGCTCAACGAGCTGGGCGACGAGGTCGACCGGGTGAAGATCCGCGGTCAGCTCCCGCGCCACCTGCAGTCGCGCGAGCGGCTGTGGCTGCGCACGGCCGACAGCCGCTTCTACCGCGTCGAGCTCCTCCACCCGGGCAGCGGCGACATGTACGGCATGACCGTGCTCGAGGTGGACCAGAACACCTTCCGGCTGTTGAGCCGCCTGGACGCGCAGCGCGCCCACTGGACACCCGAGGGCTGGGAGCTGATGGACGGCGCCTTCCGGGAGTTCGGCCCCCGGGGCGAGGTGCAGACGATCCCGTTCGTGATGACGGCGATCGATCTCCAGGAGGAGATCGACGACTTCACGAAGATCTCCAAGCCGATCACGGCGATGAGCTACTGGGAGCTGAAGGACTACGTCAGCCGGCTGGAGGCCACCGGCTTCCCGGTGAAGAAGTACATGGTCGATCTCTACTCCAAGCTGTCCTTTCCCTTCGTGAACATCATCATGGTGCTCGTCGCGATCCCGTTCTCGCTCCAGTCGCCGCGCGGCGGCCGCCTCTTCGGCATTGCCCTGGCCATTGCCATCATGGCCGGCTACCTCGTGGCGCACTTCGTCGCGCTGGCCTTCGCCCGCGCCGACCTGCTACCCCCGATGCTCGCCGCCTGGACCGCCGACATCATCTTCCTCGGTCTCGGCACCTCCCTGTTCCTCCGCGCCCGTACCTGAGCCTACCCCGCCGGCCGGCTAGTCTCGTGACTCTCGTGGAGTCGGGTGCCGCCGGGGATCGCGCATGGGGGCCACCGCGGGCGCGCCATCATGGCGAGCCGTCGTCGCCGTTCGAGCGCAGGGCCCGGCTCGCGAGCCACCGACGATTCAACTCGTCCACGCGCCAGCCCCCTCTGGGGGATGGGGGGCCCGAGCGAGCCGAGCCCGGAGCGAGTTACGGCGACAGGCGAGCCATGCGGGCGCGCCCGCGGT
Organism: Methylomirabilia bacterium; assembly: GCA_041499965.1. Lineage (GTDB taxonomy): Bacteria > Methylomirabilota > Methylomirabilia > Rokubacteriales > CSP1-6 > AR5. The sequence goes on along the minus strand of JBGQLG010000002.1, from coordinate 60,449 downwards.
GGCCCCCATGCGCGATCCCCGGCGGCACCCGACTCCACGAGAGTCACGAGACTACCGCCGGGGCGACGTCAGCTCGCGCAGCGTCTCCTCGAGACGCCGCTGCTCCGTCCCGTACGCGCTCCAGTCCCCCCGCCGCAACGCCTCCTGGGCCCGCTGGTAGGTATCGAGCGCCCGTTGCGCCAGCGCGCGCTCGCCGGGCGAGGTCGCCAGGGGGGCGCCGGACGCCGGCGGCGCGGCCGCGGCGGTGGTGGGCGCGAGGCGCCCGCCAAAAATGCGGGAGAGCGCCCCCTCCAGCGTCGGTTCCATGGCGATCTGGTTGCCGTGGGCGACGATGACGCGTCGCAATTCCGGCAGCGCGCCTTGCTCCGACGCCGCCAGATAGAGCGGCTGCACGTAGATCAGCGATTGCTCGATCGGAATGGCCAGGAGCGAGCCGCGGATGACGGTCGAACCGCGCTGGTTCCAGAGCGACAGCTGCTGGGAGATCACGGGATCCTGGTCGATCCGCGCGTCGATCTGGCGCGGTCCGTACACGAGCTTCTGCTTGGGGAAGTTGTAGGCGACGAGACGGCCATAGTTCGGCGGATCGGAGCGGCCGGCGAGCCAGCCGATCATGTTGTCACGGGTTCTCGGATTGAACAGCGTGAGCAGGATGAACTCCTCCTGGCTCTCACCGGGCAGCCGCATGATCGTGTAGTACGGCTCCATCTCGCGCTCGCGGCCCTCGGCCGTGCGCCGCGGGATGGCCCACATGTCTTCGCGGTTGTAGAACACCTGGGGATCGCGCACGTGGTAGGTGGCGTACTTGCGGGCCTGGATGGCGAAGAAGTCCTCGGGATAGCGGATGTGACGCTGCAGGTCGGCCGGCATCTCGGCCAGCGGCCGCAGCAGCCCCGGGAAGCCGTGACTGAAGGCCTGCACGAGCGGGTCAGTGGCATCGGCCAGGTAGAAGGTCACGGTACCGTGATAGGCGTCGATCGTCACCTTCACCGAGTTGCGCACGTAGTTACCGAGCCCGCGCACGGGCTCGGAGTACGGATAGCGGTCGGTGCGGGTGTAGCCGTCCAGCATCCACACCAGCCGGCCGTCGTCGGTGACGACCAGGTAGGGGTCGTGGTCGTAGCGGAAGAACGGGGCGATCCGCTCGATCCGCTCACTCACGGTGCGATACATCATGATGCGGCTCTCCGCCGTGAGGTCGTCGGAGAAGACGATGTTGCGCTCGACGAAGCGGGCGGCGAAGGCCAGCCGGCGTAGCCACGACCCGATCGGAATACCGCCCCGCCCCTGGTAGCGCGCGTAGACGTTCTGATCGCCCCGCGAATAGTCCAGCTCCTGGGAGCGGGTGCGGACCAGCACGTAGTCGTTGGCGATCTCCCCGTAGTAGATCTCGGGCCGTTCGATCGTCGGGAACCCGTCCACGGAGTGCGGCGGGAGGTCCTTCACGAAGAACTCCGGCAGCCCCTCGGCCGTGATGCGGGTGACCGGGCCCACCACCACGCCGTACCCGTGGGTATAGGTCAGGTGCTCGTTGATCCAGTCGCGCGCCCCCTGCAGGTGCTGGTAGGACAGCTCGCGCGGCGACAGCATGAGCTGGCGATACTCGCCGTTGACCCGGTAGCGGTCGTTGTCGACGTCGACGAACTTGTAGTAGGTGCGGATCTCCTGCAGCTGCCCGAAGGTGCGGAGCAGCGGCTTGTAGTCCCACAGCCTGATGTTCTTGATCGTCGCGTCGTTACGGGCCAGCGCGCGCGCGTCGAGGCTCTCGTCGGCCGGGAACTCCTTTTCCTCGACGCGGTCCAGGCCGAAGGCCTGGCGCGTCATCCGGATATTCTGCTCGATGTACGGCCGTTCGACGACCAGCGCGTTGGCCTCCACCCGGTACTTCTGGAGTACCGCCGGGTAGAGCCCGAGCCCCACGATCCACGCCAGCACCATCACGATCAGGCCGCCCGCGACCAGATGCAGACCCGCCCGGGCCACCTGCGCCACGCACGCGAGACCGGCCACCCCGGCCAGTACGGCCAGCACGGACAGCGCCGGCAGCGTCGCATTGATGTCGGTGAAGGAGGCGCCGAAGATGACCCCGCGGGCCGAAAAGACGATCTCGTAGCGGTCGAGCCAGAACCCCACCCCCTTGAGCGCCAGGAACAGCGCCCCGAGCAGGAGCAGGTGCGTGCGGGCGCCGGCGGCGAGGCGGGGGCCGCGCGTGGTGAGCACGAGGCTGCGCTGGAGCACGTAGAGCACCAGCGTCAGGAGCATGGTGGCGACCACCAGCGCCATGGCCCAGCCGTGCACGAGCCGCCACATCGGCAGCGCGAACACGAAGAACCCCAGGTCGTGCCCGAAGACCGGATCGGCCGTGCCGAACGGCTGAGCGTTGCGGTAGGCGAACAACGTCTCCCAGTGCGCGCTGGCCCGCAGCCCGGAGACGATGGCGATCACCGTGAGCACGATCGGCAGGAAGCGCCGGATGAGTGGCTCGATGACCACCCGCCCCGGCAGGCCGAGCTGATCCTCCAGCTCCCAGAGCACGTCGGGCGCCGCCGTCCGGGCCGCGAGCGTCAGGTTGGCCCACAGGAAGATCAGGACCCCGACCGCGACAGCCGTGAAGAGGCCGCCCTGCAGCGAGAGGCTGGTCCAGAAGACGCCCGTGTAGCCGACCTCGTTGAACCACAGCCAGTCGGTGTAGAACGGCACCACCTGGAGGGCGACGCCCAGGGCGACGGCCACGCCCACCAGCACGACGATCGCCGGTGGTCGTCTCATGCGGTCGTTCCGCGCCGTGCCGTGACCGCGCTACACGCCGGCGTCGTTCCGGAGATCCTTGACCCGGTCAGTCCGCTCCCACGTGAAGTCGGGATCGAGACGGCCGAAGTGGCCGAAGGCGGCGGTCTTGCGGAAGATGGGACGGCGCAGGTCGAGGTACTCGATGATGGCGCGGGGGCGGAAGTCGAACTGCCGCCGCACGATCTCCTCGAGCCGGTGCTCGGCGATCTTGCCCGTCCCGTCGGTCTTCACCATGATGGACACCGGCTCGGGGACGCCGATGGCGTAGGCCACCTGGACCTGGGCGCTGTCGGCCAGCCCGGCCGCGACGATGTTCTTCGCCACGTGGCGGGCCATGTAGGCGCCGGAGCGGTCGACCTTCGTCGGATCCTTGCCGGAGAACGCGCCGCCCCCGTGGGGGCAGGAGCCGCCATAGGTGTCCACGATGATCTTGCGGCCCGTCACCCCGGTGTCGCCCATGGGGCCGCCCGTGACGAACCGCCCGGTCGGGTTGATGTGGTAGACGACCTTGTTCGGATCGAGCAGCGCCGGCGGCACGACGGGCAGGATGACGTGCTGGATGATGTCGTTGCGGATCTGGTCCTGCCCGACGGTGTCGGCGTGCTGGGTGGAGACCACGATCGTCTCCACGGCCACCGGCCGGCCGTCGCGATAGCGCACGCTCACCTGGCTCTTGCCGTCGGGCCGCAGATAGGGCAGCGTGCCGGCCCGCCGGACCTGGCTGAGCCGCTCGACGAGCCGGTGGCACAGCATGATCGGTAGCGGCATCAGCTCCTCGGTCTCCCGGCACGCGTAGCCGAACATCAACCCCTGGTCGCCCGCCCCTTCCTTGTCGACGCCGAGCGCGATGTCCGGAGACTGCTTGTCGATGGCGGTGATCACGCCGCAGGTGTGACAGTCGAACCCGTGGTCGGAGCTGATGTAGCCGATGTCCTTGATGACCCGACGCACGAGCTCGGGGACGTCGACGTAGCAGTTGGTCGTGATCTCGCCGGCGACGACGACGAGGCCGGTGGTCAGCAGGGTCTCGCACGCCACGCGGCCCATCCGATCCTGCGCGAGGATCGCGTCGAGGACGGCGTCGGAGATCTGATCGGCGATCTTGTCGGGATGTCCCTCGGTCACCGACTCCGACGTGAACAGGTACTCATCGCGCGCCATGCGGTCTCCCCCTCACGAATCACGCACTCAAAGCAAATCACTGTAACACGACCGCTCGCGCCCTCTCAAGGCGGCGGCGGCGCGCCGGGAGCCCCGGGACCGCTCAGGCGGCGCTTCACCTCCGTGAGCACCGGCACCGGCCAGGGATCGGTGTCGCGGAGCATCGCGGCGTAGTAGCTCACCCACTGTCCGAGCTGGACGAGCGAGAGCAGCCGCGCGAAGCGGCTGCGGCCCCGCGCCCACGCCTCGCTCAGGCCACCCGCCGCCGGGCCGAGGAGCTCGTGCACGACGGTGAACCGGCGCGCGATCTCCGGGCTCTCACCCTCCTCCCGCAGCAGGACGGCGTGCAGCGCCCGGGCGGCCGACCCCTGCCAGACCTCGATCTCGTTGTGGTTCATCTCCGGCAGCACGCCGGCCACCGCCAGCAGCTTGGCGTTCTCCTCGAGGTCCGTCTTCCAGCGATAGGCCGCCGTGCCCGTCAGCGGTCCCCCGTAGATGGCCGGCAGCCGCGGACCGATCGCCAGGGCCAGCCGCTTGGCCTCGTTCTTCTCGGTGGCCGTCTCGGGGGCGAGATCGCCGGCCTGGGCGGCGATCACGTGCAACGCCTCGTCGACGTCGCTCTCGGTGGCGATCGACACGCCGCACGCGGTCAGCGCGCTGAGCGCCGGGAAGACCAGCCAGCCCAGCGCCATGCGCGGCATCAGCCCCGCCGGCAGCGTGACGCGCGGCAACCCGTGGCGCGTGGCCAGCGCACCGAGCGCGCCGCCCGACGTGATCGCGACGACCGCGAGCCGCCGCGCGAGCGCCGCCTCGACGGCGGAGATCACCTCGGCCGTGTCGCCCGAATAGGAGGAGGCGACGACCAGCGCGTCGCCGGTCACCGCGGCTGGCAGACCGTAGCCGCGATGGACCAGGAGCGGGACCTCGGCCGTCGCGGCCCCGCACGTCGCCAGCAGATCGGCGCCGGCCGCCGAGCCGCCCATGCCGGCCATGACGACGAGGCGCGGACGCGCGGTCGCCATCGCGGGCGTGACCCGGAGCGCGCGCGCCCGCCGGCACTGCGCCGGGAAGTCCGCGAGCACGCGCCGCGTGTCGTGCGCATCCACCCGCGCGAGGGCCTGGACGTCGTCGAGCGTCATGGCGTTCCCACCGTCAGCATGACCTCCATCTCCCGGGTCTCGCCCTCGAGCGGCCAGAGCAGCAGGAGCGCCAGCCCCTGATAGATGCGCTCGAACCCGCCCTCGGAGACCGACACGGTCTCCACCGGGCCCCAGGTCACCTCGGCGGCCGGTGTCCAGCTCAGGCGCGCGGCCACGCCGAGCCATTCGTCGACCAAGGCGATCTCCCGCACTCCGGTCAACCGCCCCGCGCTGCCCAGCGACGGGCGTTCGGGCGCGGTGAGATAGCGTCCGGGGGCGTCGCCGGCGCTGAGCGCCAGGTTCCATTGCACACCCCAGCGCCCCTCCAGGCGCCCGCCCGGGGCGGCCAGGAGATAGCGAGCGGTCAGCACGGCGTCGCGGACCCGCACGCGCTTGTCGATGCTGAGGGGCCGTGGGGCCTCGATCCGGTGACGCAGCACCGCGTCGACGCCGCCGTCGGCCGGCTCGAGGGCGTGGCCGAACACCGCGTCGCCGAGCGCCCACCGGCTCGCGGGCCACGGCTCGACCGCGTCCAGCTCCCCGGTGGCGTCGAACAGGCCGTCCAGCAGCGAGCCGCGCCGGAAGCGGTCGTATGCCAGCCATCGCTGCAGCCCGGGTTCCTTCTCGGGCGGCGGATCGTGGATCGAGCGCACGCCGGCCGAGGCGCCGCCGCCCAGCCGCGCGTGATACGCCTCCGCGCGACGGCCGAGCACGTCGGCCAGATCGTGGCGGCGAGCCAGGGCGGCGATCTCGGTCAGCGTCCCCCCGCGCGCCGGGTTCAGCGTGACTTCCAGCGAGGCGCTCCGCAGCAGGATCTCGTCGCGGCCGTCGCCGTTGACGTCGGCGACCGTGACCGCCCCCGGCTCGCCCTCGGCGACTCCCGCCTGGGCCTCGAGCAAGGCGCTCTTCACCGCCCGGCGCAGGTGCGGCAGGTAGCAACCGCCGAACACGCCGTGCCAGTACGCGTCATTGGCCTGGCCGCGCCAGAGCGCCTCGCGCGCCTCGTGCACGCGCGGGTCCTGCGGCCGCGCCTGTCCCGCGCGCTCGACGGCGGCCGACACGCGCAGCATCTTCCAGTAGAGCTCGGCGACCTCCGGGTACTTCACCAGGAAGGTGCGCCAGAACCCGCCGCGCAGCAGACCGGTCAGGTGGGCGCCGTCCTCCACGCCGGCGAGGCGGCGCTTGGCGGCCTCGAGCGCGCGGCCCGCCTCGGCCGGCAACGCCCACTCGCCCATCTCGTGGTAGGACGCGGTGGGCAGGTAGACGCGGCCGGTGGCCGGCACCGTGTCGACCACGTCCGCGAAGGTCGCCATGCGCAGCCAGGGGGTGTCGAGCACGCGATCGAAGAAGCGATCGAGCCAGCCCTCCTCGTACACGTGGTGGTAGGTCCCGGGCCAGGCCCCGAACTTCTCGCCGTCGTCGACCACCGTGACCGCCGGCAGCTTCCCCCGCCGCTCGGCGAGATAGTCGAAGGACTCCTCGACCGCGGCGAAGGGAATCAGGTGGCGCAGACGCTCGTTAATCGGGAAGACGCCGAGCGTGCTCCCCTGCTCCTCGGTGATGTAGTAGCCGCCCAGCTCGTCGGGCGACAGGCCGGCGAGCACGAAGTGGCGATCGTCGACCAGCACGTACTCCACGCCCGCATCATGGAGCGCGCGGGCCAGGTGCGGCTCCCACACGCGCTCGGCCAGCCACATCCCGCGCGGGCGGACGCCGAAGTGCGTCGTCAGGAACGCGCTGAGGCGCTGGATCTGGCCGCGCTTGTCGGCGTCCGGCAGGATGGCCAGGATCGGCTCGTAGAAGCCGCCGGTCAGCAGCTCGACACGGCCGGCGGCCACCACGTCGCCGAGGAGATCGAAGGTGCCGGGGTCATGGTCTCGCAGCCAGGCGAGCAGGCTGCCGGTGCAGTGCACCGTCATCCGCACCTCGGGGCGCGCGCGCAGGCGCTCGAGAAACGGGCGATAGGCGCGTTCGGTCGTCTCGCGGAGAACGCCCTCGAAATTCCCGATCGGCTGGTGGTTGTGAACGCCGAAGCAGAAGGCCAGCGACGCGTCGCTCAACGGCTACTCGCGCTCCAGGTCCCGGTGGATCACGCTGGCGGCCAGCCCGAGGCCGTCGAGGAAGCCCTTCAGCTCCTCGACCAGCGCCACCGAGCGGTGGCGTCCGCCCGTGCATCCGATCGCGACCGTGAGGTAGGCTTTGCCTTCGCGCTGGTAGGCCGGCAGCACGAAGCCGAGGAAATCCTGCAAGCGCCGGAGCAGCTCCCGGCTCTCCTCATGCGAGAGAATGAACTCGCGCACGCGCGGGTCACGGCCGTCGAGGGGGCGCAGCCCCTCGACGAAGTGGGGGTTGGCCAGGAAGCGGACGTCGAAGACCAGGTCGGCGTCGAAGGGCACCCCGTGCTTGAAGCCGAACGAGACCAGCGAGATCGTCAGCCCCGTCCGCCGACCGGGCGCGACGTACATCTCGATCAGGAGATCCTTGAGCTGGTGCACGGTGAGCGCGGAGGTGTCGACGATCCGGTCGGCGACCTCGCGCATCGTCGACAGGGCCTTGCGCTCGGCCCGGATGCCGTCCACGACGTTGCCCTCGGGGGCCAGCGGATGGCGGCGGCGCGTCTCGCGGTAGCGCCGCACCAGCGCCTCCTCGCTCGCCTCCAGGAACAGCACCTCGACGGTGTGGCCGCGCCCTCGCAGCTCCCCGATCGTGTCGAGCAGGTGCGTGAGGTACTCGCCCTCCCGCACGTCCACACCGAGCGCGACGCGGGTATGGTTGGATCGGCCGACCAGGTCGGCGAAGGTCGGGATCAGCGTGGTCGGCAGATTGTCGACGCAGAAGAAGCCCATGTCCTCGAAGCACTTGATTGCGTAGCTCTTGCCGGCGCCGCTCAACCCTGTGATGACAACGAAGGTGATGGAGCCGGTCATGCTCAGGCGACCTCGCCGGCCGGGCGTTGCTGGGCGGCCCGGGTGAGACGGCGCGGAGCCAGACGGCGGCGCTCCTTGGCTCGGCGCACCTGGTGGGCCAGGCCCGCGACCGCCTCATCGACGGCGGCGGTCAGGTCGCTGGCGGTGGCCGTGCTCGAGAAGACGCGGCGCTTCGCCGACAGGGTGAGCCGAACCGTCCGACGGAACTTCTCGGCCGTGAAGGTCGCCCGGGCCTCGGTGAGCGCGGGGAGGAGCGGGGCGAGCTTGGCCATCTTGGCCGTCACGGAGTCCTTGAACGCCTTGGTCAGCACGACCCCACGGCCGCTGATGATCAGCTGCATGGGCGGCCTTTCCTTTCTTATCTTAGATGGGGGCCCCGACATGGCCCCCAAACCCCCGCACGCTCGTCACGCCCCGGCACAGCCGGGGCGCTCCTCGGTCGCGCGCTCCGGCTGGGGCCCCGACATGGCCCCCAACCCCCCAGACGCTCGTCACATCCCGGCGCAGCCGGGGCGCTCCTCGGTCGGGCGCTCCGGCTGGAGCCCCGACACGCTCCCCTAACCCTTGATCACCGGCGCTTCGGGGCCAGGCGGCGCTGGTGGGACGGGAGGATGCCCAGCTCCTCGCGATACTTGGCCACGGTGCGGCGGGCGATTGTCAGGCCGCGGCCCTTGAGGATCTGGGCGACCTCCTGGTCGGACAGGGGCTTGGCCGCGTCCTCGTTGGCCAGCAGATCCTGGATCATCTTCTTCACCGAGACGGAGGACACCATCTCGCCGTCGCCCGAGGCGATGCCGCTGTGGAAGAAAAACTTGAGCTCGAACAATCCCTGGGGCGTCTCGACGTACTTGTTGGTGGTCACCCGGCTGATCGTCGACTCGTGCATACCGATGTCCTCGCCCACGTCGCGCAGCGAGAGCGGGCGCAGGCACGGCAAGCCCTTATCCAGGAAATCGCGCTGGAACTTGACGATCGATTGGGTCACCTTGCGCAGCGTGCGCTGGCGCTGGTCGACCGACTTGATGAGCCACACCGCCGAGCGCAGCTTCTGCTCGACGTAGGCCCGGGCGTCGTCCCCGGAGCTGCGCAGCAGCGAGCGGTACAGCGAGTTCACCCGCAGCCGCGGGATGCCGTCCTCGTTGAGGACGACGACGTACTCGCTGCCCATCTTGTGCACGACCACGTCGGGGACGATGTAGCGCGAGTCGCTGCCCCCGAAGCGCCGGCCCGGCTTGGGCTCGAGGCCCATGATCTCCTCGACCGACTCCATCACACGGTCGAGCGGCAGCTTCAGCGCCCGGGCGATGTCCGGATACCGCCGGCGGCTCAGCTCGTCGAAGTGCTCCTCCACGATCTCCACCGAGACCGGGTCGGGATTGGGATCGATCTTGAGCTGCAGGAGCAGGCACTCCTGGATGGAGCGGGCGGCCACGCCGGGCGGATCGAAGGCCTGGATGAGCACGAGCACCTTCTCGACCTGGTCGAGGGTGGTCTCGCAGCGGGTGGCGATCTCGCTCAGCTCCGCCCGCAGGTAGCCGTCCTCGTCGAGGTTGCCGATAATCTCGTTGCCGATGCGGCGCATGAGCGGGTCTTCGATGGTGAACCGCAGCTGCTCGTCCAGGTGGTCGGTGAGCGAGTTGACCGAGCGCACGATGTTCTCGAACGGCAGGTCCTCGCGATCCTCCTGGGCGACCAGCGAGCGCTCCTCGTGATCGTCGAACATGACGGCGTTGAGGTCGAAGGGCAGGTCGTCGGTCTGGCGCTCGCTCGTCGGCGACGGGTCAACCGGGGCCGGCTCCACGGGGGTCGGGGCCGGCGCGTCGGGTGTGGCGGCCGCCGCCGGCGCCTCGGCGCCGTCGGTCTCGGGCGCCACCTCCTCCAGCAGCGGGTTCTCGAGCAGCTCTTTCTGCACGACCTCCTGCAGCTCCAGCGTGGAGAGCTGGAGGAGCTGGATGGCCTGCTGCAGCAGCGGGGTCATGACGACCCGCTGGCTCTGCCGAAGTGAGAGGCGCGCTTCCATGGCCATGGCTACGTCTCGTCCCCGTGCCCTTAGAGGGCGAATTTCTCCCCGAGATAGATCTCCCGGGCGATCGGATTGTTGGCGACTTCGCTGGCCGTGCCGGCGACGAGGATCTTGCCGCCGTACAGGATGTACGCGCGGTCGGTGATGGCCAGCGTCTCGCGCACATTGTGGTCGGTGATGAGGATGCCGATGCCCCGGTCGCGCAGCCGGGCGATGATCTCCTGGATGTCCGCGATCGCGATCGGGTCGATGCCCGTGAACGGCTCGTCGAGGAGGAGATACTGCGGCGAGGTCACGAGGGCCCGCGTGATCTCCAGTCGCCGGCGCTCACCACCCGACAGCGTATAGGCCGGATACGGCGCCAGCGCGGTCAGGTCGAGCTCGGCGAGGAGGTCGCGAGCCCGCTCGCGCCGCTCGTCGGCGGTCAGGTCCAGCGTCTCCAGGATCGCCATGAGATTTTCCTCGACCGTCAACTTTCTGAAGACCGACGACTCCTGCGGCAAGTAGCCGACGCCCATGCGGCAGCGCCGATACATGGGCAGCGCGGTGATCTCCTGCCCCTCCAAGAAGATACGTCCGCCCTCCGTCGGCAGCAAGCCGACCATCATGTAGAACGACGTGGTCTTGCCGGCGCCGTTGGGTCCGAGCAGTCCGACCACCTCGCCGCGGTGGATGTCGAGGGACACGTTGTCCACCACCTTGCGGTGCTTGAACCATTTCTGCAGCCCCTGGGCGACCAGGCCTTCCATCGCGTCAGTTCGCGCACTGTGCCGGCGGTTTCTTGGCGGCCACCGCGGCGTCCCGCACTCCGTCCTTCTTGTCCTCGCGCGGATAGAAGATGGCCTTCACCCGCTCCTGGGTGCCGCCCTGCACGACCGAGCGGTCCTGCGCGATGTAGATCACGATGCTCTCGCCGGTGACGACGTTGTCCTCCTGCCACACGCGGGCGTTGCCGGTCAGCACCACCCGCTGATCCAGCTCGTGATACTCGGCGCGGGCCGCCGTGCCGGTCCGACAGTCGCTGGTGATGATGCGCACGTTACCGGTCGAGACCGTCCGCAAGATGCGGTCGCCCTTCTCGTCGAGGTAGACCTCCATGCGGTCGGCGTACTGCACCGAGTTGTTCTGGCGCGCGATCACGTTGCCGGTGAAGATGACCAGGCTCTCCTTGCCGAACCGCTCCATCTTGTCGGAATCGACCGTGACCGGCTGACTCCCCCCGGCCTTGGCGCGCGGCACCGCCTTCCCAGCGGCCGGCGGGCCGGTCGGCGTCGACACTGCTGGCGTCGCCGACTGCGGCTGCGCCACGCCCACCGCGGCCACCACCAGCCCGACCACCACCGCCGCCATGCCCACCATTCGCTTCACCGCCTCCGGCCTATCTCGAACGTCGCCCGCACGGGCCCCGAGATCGTGGTGGCCTCGTCCTCCATCCGGACGTCGAGCCCGCTGCCCCGCACGGTCGACCCCTCGCGCGTCAGCAGGACCGGCGCGTCCGTCCACAACCGCTTGGTGGCCGCCTCCCAGCGCAGCACCGTCGTCTCCAGGCGGAGTCCGTCGTCCGAGGTCACCACCACGTTGCGCCGCACCTCGACGTTGTTGGTGGCGCGCTCCAGTTGCCCCTCCTCGCCGACGATCGTCCACGACCGCTCGCGTTGATAGATCTTCGCGACCAGGTTCCGCAACTGCGTCTGTCCGGCCTGCTCGTACATCAGCGCCTGCTCGGCCTTGAGTTTCCAGCGCACACCCTTGGCCTCCTCTTCGAGGTCCACTTCCTTGATCTGGAGGTCTGCGGTGGACGGCGCCGGCCCTGATGGCTCGATCCGGGCCGAGCGGCTCCTGACGACCAGCACCGCAGTCACCGCCACGACGAACACGACGACGACTGCTAGGATGCCGCGCGCCAAGTCACGCATTGCTACGCCGTGCAATTTTGGTACCAGCCTACCACGGTGCGTTGGGACTCAAAAGCGAAAAGGCGACTCGCGCGGCGCGAGCGCGTGGGGACTACACGATCTTCGCGCGCAAGATATCGTGCAGGTGAATGACCCCGAGCGGCCGCCCGCTCTCGTCCACCACCACGAGGCTGGTGATCGTCCCCTCCATGACCTCGAGCGCCTTGGCGGCCAGGTCGTCGGCGGCGATGGTCTTGGGATTTCGGGACGCGATCGCGCCCGCCCGCGCGCCCTCGAAGGGCAGGCCGCGCAGGTGCAGGCGACGGAGGTCGCCGTCCGTGATCACGCCCACCAGACGCCCCTCGCCGTCCACCACCGTCGTCATTCCGCAGGCGTGCGGCGTCTCGCCCGCCGCGGCGGAGCGCGCTCGGGGGCGCGTCATCTCTTCCACGGCGGCACGAAGCGAGGCGTCTTCCGTCACCATCGGCAGCGAGTCGCCGGCGTGCATGAGGTCGGCGACGCGGAAGAGCGCCCGCCAGCCGAGCGTGCCGCCCGGATGCAGTGCGGCATAGTCCTCAGGCCGGAGCCCGCGCAGGTCGAGCAGGGCCATGGCCAGCGCGTCGCTCAGGGCCAGCGCCGCGGTGGTGGAAGAAGTCGGCGCCAGGTTCATGGGGCACGCTTCCTCGGCGACGCCGACATCGAGGACCACCTCGCACTGTTGCGCCAGGGTGGACTTGGGGTTGCCGGTCATCAGCACGATGGGCACGCCCAGGCGCTTGAGCGTGGGCAGGATCGTGAGCATCTCGTCGGTCTCGCCGGAATTCGACAGCGCCACGACCACGTCGGTGCGGGCCACCATGCCGAGATCGCCGTGCGCGCCCTCGGCGGGATGCAGGAAGAAGGCGGGCGTCCCCGTCGCCGCCAGCGTGGCGGCCATCTTGCGCCCCACGTGGCCCGACTTGCCCATGCCGGTGACGATGACCCGTCCGGCGCAGCGGTACAGCACGTCGACCGCGCGCTCGAAGCCCTCGTCGAGCTTGGGCACCAGCGCCAGGATCGCCTCGGCCTCCATGCGCAGCACGCGCTCGGCCAGCCGGCGCAGATCGCGGCGCGGCGTCGCGCTCACGGCGCCTCCAGCCCCGCGCGGATGGCCAGCAACTGGTCGAGCAGCCGCGGGAGCTCGTCGATGCGCAGCATGTTGGGGCCGTCGGACAGCGGCCGGCCGTCGGGCAGCGTGCGATCGGGGTCCTCGTGCATCTCCATGAACAGCGCGTCGATGCCGAAGGCGACCGCGGCCCGGGCCAGCCCCTGCACGTAGCGGCGCTCGCCGCCCGAGCGATCACCGGCGCCGCCCGGCAATTGCACCGAGTGAGTGGCGTCGAACACCACGGGGTAGCCGAGCTCGCCCATCACCGCCAGGCCGCGCATGTCCACCACGAGGTTGTTGTACCCGAAGGAGGCCCCGCGCTCGGTCAACAAAATGGCCTCGTTGCCCTTGGACAGGATCTTGTCGACGACGTGGCGCATGTCACGGGGCGCCACGAACTGCCCCTTCTTGACGTTCACCGGCTTGCCGGTGGCGGCGGCGGCCAGGATCAGGTCGGTCTGCCGGCACAGGAAGGCCGGGATCTGCAGGACGTCCAGCACCTCGGCCGCGGGGTCGACCTCGCTCACCTGGTGGATGTCCGAGAGGACGGGCACGTGGAGCGTGTCGCGCACCTTGCGCAAGATCCGCAGGCCCTCGACCAGGCCGGGGCCGCGGTAGCTGTTGACGGACGATCGGTTGGCCTTGTCGTAGGAGGACTTGTAGATGAAGGGCACGCGCCGCTCGGCCGTGATCGCGATCAGGCGCTCGGCGGTCATCAGCGCGTGCGCCTCGCTCTCGATCGCGCACGGGCCGCCGATGAGGACGAGCGGATGCGCGCCCCCGATCGTCAGCCCGGCCACCGGGACCTCGCGCCTGGTGCTCACGCGGCGGGCCCGTGATCGAGGGCGGCCTTGATGAAGCCGGCGAACAGCGGATGCGGATCCCACGGGCGGGAGCGGAACTCGGGGTGGAACTGCCCGGCGACGAAGTAGGGATGGTCCGGCAGCTCCACGATCTCGACGAGCTGCTTCTCGGCCCAGATCCCCGACACCGCCAGGCCGTGCTTCTCCAGGTTCTTGAGGTAGTCGTTGTTGACCTCGTAGCGGTGCCGGTGCCGCTCGTGGATGATCGCCTGCCCGTACAGCCGCGAGGCGCGCGTGCCCTCGGTGAGGAGGATCGGGTAGAGACCCAGCCGCATGGTGCCGCCCTTGTCGGCGAGCGACCGCTGCTCGGGTAGCAGATCCACGACGAGGTGCGGCGCGTCGCTCACGAACTCCGAGGAGTTGGCGCCGCTCAGGCCACACACGTGACGGGCGTACTCGATCACTGCGCACTGCATGCCGAGGCAGATGCCGAAGTACGGCACGCCCCGCTCCCGGGCGTAGCGGACCGCCTCGATCTTGCCCTCGATCCCCCGATCGCCGAAGCCGCCCGGCACCAGGATGCCGTGGACGTCACGGAAGTGCGCCTCGGCGCCGTCGCGCTCGATGTGCTCGGCGTCGACCCAGGCCACGTCCACCCGCGCGTCGTTGGCGATGCCGCCGTGGGTCAGTGCCTCGATCAGGCTCTTGTAGGAATCCTTCAGCTCGACGTACTTGCCCACCACCGCGATCCGCGTGGCCGTGCGGGGCGACTTCACGCGCCGTACCACGTCCTCCCAGCGGGAGAGATCAATGGGGCGCGCCTCCAGCCCCAGGAGCTTGATGACGATCTCATCGAGCCCTTCCCGGTGGAAGACCAGGGGCACCTCGTAGACGGTCTCCACGTCCTTGGCCGTGATGACCGCCTCCTCCTCGACGTCGCAAAAGAGCGCGATCTTCGACTTGATGCCGGGCGGCAGGTAACGATCGGTGCGGCACAGCAAGATATCGGGCTGGATGCCGATCCCACGGAGCTCCTTGACCGAGTGCTGGGTCGCCTTCGTCTTCAACTCGGCCGCCGCCTGCATGAAGGGCACCAGCGTGAGGTGCACGTAGAGCACGTTGTCCTTGCCGACGTCCTTCTTGAGCTGGCGGATCGCCTCCAGGAACGGGAGGCTCTCGATGTCGCCCACCGTGCCGCCGACTTCCACGATGACGATGTCGGTGTCGCGCGCCACCCGCCGGACCGACATCTTGATCTCGTCGGTGATGTGGGGGATGACCTGCACGGTCCGTCCGAGGTAGTCGCCCCGACGCTCCTTCTGGATGACCGAGAAGTAGACCTTGCCGGTGGTGATGTTGTGATCACGCGTCACCCGGGCCGAGGTGAACCGCTCGTAGTGCCCGAGGTCCAGGTCGGTCTCGCCGCCGTCGTCGGTGACGAAGACCTCGCCGTGCTGGTAGGGACTCATCGTGCCCGCGTCGACGTTGATGTAGGGATCCATCTTCTGCAGAGATACGCGGTAGCCCCGCGCCTCCAGCAGCGCGCCGATCGAGGCCGCGGCCAGCCCTTTGCCCAGCGAGGAGACCACGCCGCCGGTCACGAAGATGAATTTCGGGCCCAAGTCATCCCTCCTTTGTCCGGGTCGAGAGCCAGGTCTTAACGTAGTCGATTTCGCCCGGCCGGTCGTGGATTTCCCCGTCCAGCCGCGCGTCGCGCAGGACGTTCAGCACCGTGGAGACGTCGGGCCCGCGGCTCACGCCGAGGCCGAGCAGCGCCTCGCCGCCCAGCAGGGGCCGCGCCGCCTCGTCGCCGCCGATGCGCGAGAGACGTCCACGCGTGGCCTCGTCGGCGGCCAGGTGGAGCCACGCCGGGGCCAGTGGCCCGGCCTCGCGCAGCACCCGGACGGCCTCGCTCGGACGCTGGGCCGAGGCCAGTCGCTCGCGCAACGCCGGCGCCGCCGCCAGGGTGTCGCGGACACGACCGAGCGGCGCCCCGCTGAGCCCGAGCCCGCGCAGGATCCCCATCGCCACGGCCTGCGGCTGATCCGCCGCCAGGGTCATGGCGAGGAGCTCGAGCCGCGGCGGCGCACCACGCCGGGCGCGTGCCCACTCGAGCGTGACCGGAAGCGCCGCGAGCCGGGCCACGGCCGCACGGGTGGCGCGGTGGCGCGGCGCCAGCAGCCGGAAGACCCCGGCCCGCGCGAGGGCGGCGAGGGCCCGCCCGGCTTCGGGCTCGGCCAGGATGCGCTCCAGCTCGGCGGCGATGCGAGCCGGTGAGAGCACCGGGTACGGTCCCAGCTCGAGCGCCAGCGTGCGGCAGCGCACGCTCCACTCGTCGAGCGTGAACCCCAGCCGCGCCGCGTAGCGCGCCGCCCGGAAGAGACGCGTGGGATCCTCGACGAACGACAGCGGATGCAGGATGCGTAGTCGGCGGCGCGCGGCGTCGGCGGCGCCGCCCAGGGGGTCGAGCAGCCCGAACGTTCCCGAGGCCAGCTCGACCGCCATCGCGTTAACCGTGAAGTCGCGCCGGCGCAGGTCCTCGCCGATCGCGGCCGGCATCACGCGCGGCAGCGCGCCGGGCTCCTCGTAACGCTCCGAGCGCGCCGTGACCACGTCGACCCGCCGCCCGGTGGCGAGCTCGACCGAGGCGGTGAGGAATCGCTCGTGCTCGATCAGTGTGCCGCCGAGGGCCGCGGCCAGCGACCGCGCGACCAGCCGGGCGTCCCCCTCGACGACGACGTCGAGATCGTGACCGCCGGGAGCGCGTCCGAGCCAGGCGTCCCGCACGACGCCACCGACGACGAACGCGCTGGCGCCCTGCTCGGCGGCCAGCCGGCCGATGACCTCGAGCAGCGAGCGGGTCTCGGCATCGAGCCAGCGCTCGAAGCGAGCCCGCATCGAGATCACCGCCGGCGGCGGGACGCGGCGCACCACCCCGAGCGGTGTCCGGCCCCGCACGACGACCACGGCGGGCTCCCCGCCGGTCAGGTGGCGGCGCACGACGATCTCCGACTCGCCGGGCGCCACGGTGGGCAGCGGCCGGGCCAGCCGCCGCACGGGCAACGAGCCGAGGCCGAGCGCGTGGGCCCGCGCGGCGTCCGTGCGCAGCACCCAGCGGCCGGGCCCCGCGCTCAGGACGTCGCCGCCGCGCCGGCGCGCCAGCCGCATCGCGTCGGCCGCGCCCAGCGTGGCCGGTGCGGCCACGACGCGTCCGTCCAGGAGATCAGCGGCCGTGGCCATCACTTGGGGATAGGTCTGGGCTCGCCGCGCCACTAGCGCGCCCTGGGGTGAAAGTCGCGATACATCCGTTGCAGGGCCGCGGTCGGCAAGTGCGTGTAGATCTGCGTCGTCGAGATGTCCGCGTGGCCGAGCATCGCCTGCACCGAGCGCAGGTCCGCGCCGCCCTCGAGCAGGTGGCTGGCGAAGGAGTGGCGCAGCACGTGCGGCGACACCCGGCGGGTGAGGCCGGCGGCGGCGGCGGCCCGCCGGACGAGCGTCCACAATGACTGCCGCGAGAGGGGCCCGCCGCGCGGATTGACGAACAGGCGCCCGCTGTCACGACGACGCGTGTGACCCGGGCGCACGTCGCGCAGGTAGCGGCGCACCCAGGTCAGCGCCTCGGCGCCCACCGGCACCAGGCGTTGCTTGGAACCCTTGCCGGTGCAGATCACGTACCCGGCCGAGGCATTCAGGTCCTCCAGCCGCAGACCCAGACACTCGGACGCACGCATGCCGGTGGCGTAGAGCAGCTCCAGCGCCGCGCGGTCGCGCAGCCCGGCGGGGCGCCGCGTGTCGGGCGCCTCCACCAGGCGGGTGGCCGACTCGCGCGACAGGGCGCGCGGCAGCGGCCGGGTCGCCCGGGGTCGATCGAGATGCTCGGTGGGATCGCGGCGGACGACGTCCTCGCGCACCAAGTGGCGATAGAAGCCGCGCACCGCCGAGAGCCGGCGCGCCACGCTCGCCGGGGCCAGCCCGCGGGCGCGCAGCGCTTCGATCCAGGTCACGACGTCGTCCGGGGAGACGGCGCCCGGAGCGCGGCGTCTGGCGCTCAGGAATCGCGCGAAGTCGTCGAGGTCGCGTCGATAGGCCGCCAGCGTATTTCGGGACGCTCCCTGTTCGCTCTGGAGGGCCCCGAGATACTCGGCGACCGCCTGCATCAGGGGCGCCGGGTCTCCGGGGACGAGACCCGCGGCCGAACGTCGGACCGCGCGGGATGCCTGGAGTGCACGGCGGATTATATCAACGTCGGCGGCGCGACGGCAACATCCCCCACAGCGCCAGCCGTTCGGGCGAGCGCAGCAGCACGCTCGCCATCACAAACACGGCGGCGCCGACGCCGACGGTGACGGTCAGCCAGCCGGCGAGCCGCCCCGTCGCGTGCAGCGGCAACCGCTCGGCCAGGCGCAGCGCCGCCAGGCACCACAGCAGCAGCGGAACCGAGGCGATCGTGGTCCGCGTGACCGACCGCAGCAGCGCGCGGCCGCCCAGTGGGCCGAAACGGCGACGCGCCGCCCACAGGAGCCCTCCGAGATTCACGTAGGCGCCGAACGAGGACGCCGCGGCCAGGCCGCTGTGCCCCATCGGCCCCATCAGCACGACGGCGGCGATCAGGTTCGCCACGATGGCCAGGATGCCGAGCTTGACCGCCGTCCCCGGCTCGGCCACCGCGTAGAACGACTGGGCGGCGATGCGGGCGCCCGCGAAGCCGACGAGACCCACGGCGTACCAGACGAGCGCGGCGGCCGTCGCGGTCGTGTCGCCGGGGCCGAAGCGGCCGCGCTCGAAGAGCAGCCGCGTGATCGGCGTGCTCAGGACCACCAGGCCCACCATGGCCGGGATCGAGATGTAGCTGGCCAGCCGCAGGGCGAAGTTGACGGTGCCGGCGACGGCGCGCACGTCGCCCGCGGCCGCCTGGCGGGCCATCGCGGGCAGTGACGCGGACGCCAGCGCGATGCCGAACACACCGAGCGGAAACTCCATCACGCGGTCGGCGTAGTACAGGAACGAGATGGAGCCGGACGGCAGGAGCGAGGCCAGCAGCGTGTTGACGAAGACCATCACCTGCACGGCGGCCAGGCCGAACACCGCCGGCAGCAGCAGCCGCGCCACCCGGCCGAGCGCCGGGTGGCCCAGCTCACCGGACGGCGTGACGAGCAGGTCGACGGCGCGCAGGCTCGGGAGCTGGACCAGCAGCTGGCCGACGCCGCCCACCAGCACCCCGACGGCCAGCGCGAGGACCGGCGGGTCGACGTGGTGCACGAGCGCCAGCACCGTGACGATCATTCCCACGTTGAGGATCGCCGGGCCGAGCGCCGCCACGAAGAAGCGCCCCTGGGAGTTGAGCACACCCATCGCGAACGCGGCCAGGCCGACGAGGACCAGGTACGGGAACATGACCCGCGTGAGTTGCACCGCCAGTACGCGCTGTCCGGGGTCGTCGGCGAAGCCGGGGGCGATCACCGTGACGATCCACGGCGCGGCCACGACGCCCACCACGGTGACGGCGCTCAGCACCAGCAGCGAGGCGGCCAGTACCGCCCGCAGCATCCGGACCAGATCGTCGCGCGAGCGCGTCACCGCGTACTCGGTGAAGACCGGGATGACGGCGGTGGACAGCGCGCCCTCGGCCAGCAGCCGCCGCAGGATGTTGGGGATACGGAAGGCCACGAAGAACGCGTCGGTCACGGGCCCCGCCCCGAAGGCCAGCGCCACGATCATGTCGCGCCCGAAGCCCAGCACCCGGCTGGCCAGGGTGGCGGCGCCGATCGAGCCCAGCGCCCCGACGACCTGCCGCTCCGAAGAGCTCACCTTGATAATCCGCGGCCGCTCGGGCATGATGCACGACGGCCTGTCGCGCGCCCATCGCGGGCCCGGGTGGGCGTCCACGACGCACGAGGAGGAGTCACCGAGTGGCAAACACGAAGTCGGCCAAGAAGCGGATACGCCAGAACGAGCGGCGGCGCCTGCGCAACCGGGCGGTACGCTCGCAGGTGCGCACGGCGGTCAAGGTCGCACGCACGGTCGAGGGGCCGGAGCAGCGCCCCAGCATCGAGGCAGCGATCCGCTCCCTCGACAAGGCCGTCAGCAAGGGTGTCATCCACCGCAACACCGCCGCCCGCAAGAAGTCCGCCCTCGCCCGCCGTCTCGCCGCCGCGCGCTAGCGCCGTCCCGAAGCCCGCTGGTCATCGGTCGCAGGCGGCCGGGGCCGTCGTCGGGGCCTCGCCGCGGACCACGGATCCGAGCAGACCGGCCGCGGTATCGGCCAGGCATCCGCCCGTCCTGGGGCCGTAGAGGCTCGCGCAGCTGACGTAGCTCGGCGGATCGTAGTCGGCTGCCGTCGTGAAGTACCCGAGGTAGTCGTTGGACAGCCCGGCGACCAGGACGCGACGCAGCCCCGCGGCCGCCGCCGCGTCCTTGATCCCCCGCCCCAGGCTCGTCTGCAGCTCGCCGGGAATCGTGACCCAGCCGACGTCGCCCACGGTGACCGCGGTCAGCGTGGTGTCGTGCGCGAAGACGGACCCGAGGGGCAGCGCGACGGCGCGCGGGAGCCAGCCTCGCAGGCAGTTGTGCGCCGACAGCCAGGGCCTCGGCAGCGTCACCGTTCGCCGGCCCACCGCCAGCGCGGCACGCGTCACCGGCTTGGCCTGCGCCCAGCCAGCTCGTGCCGCCGACGCCAGCTCGGCGCCCAGATCGACCACGGCACGCTCGCCGTGCCGGGCCGGGCTCACGTCCCCGACGGCCCCGTTGACGAACAGCGCCGGCACCCCCAGCGCCTGCTCCAGGCGACGGGACGCCTCGCCCATCAGGTCGGCGGAGAGGCGCAGGTTGCGTGGCCCCAGCGCGGTGCCGTGAATCGCATAGTTCCACACCAGGCCGAGTGGCCGGCCGGCACCATCCGTCAGCTTCACGACGAGCATCTCGGAATCGAGGGCGCGACCCAGGCGGCTGGTCGCCATCGCCGGGACCGCGACACTGCCCACGGCGATCCGGGCCGGGCGCCGCGCGCCGTCGGCCTGGCGAACGGCGGCCACCACGGCCTCGACGAGCGATCCGCGCACCCCGACGTCCAGCCGGTCCACGGCGAGCCAGCCGAGCAGCGCGGAGTCGACGAACGCGCCGGGACCGGAGTGCGTGTGCGACGCCGAGAGGAGCAGCGTCAGCGGCCGCACGCCGGCGGCCGCCAGCTGGCGCTCGACGTCGGCGGTGAAGGCGCGATCGACGGCCAGCAGATCGATGGCCACCCACGCCACGCGCTGCTCGCCGGACTCGAGCACCAGGGCCCGCGCGGCGAGCGCGTCCCGCGCACCCTCGGCGGGCTTGAACCAGAAGGCGTGGGCATGGCGGCCCAGCACGTCAGGAACGAGCAGGCGGCGGGCGGTGCTGCCGTACCCGGCCAGCGGCGTGCCCGCCGGCACGGCGAGGTCGACGCGCGCCGCGCCCGCCTGCAGGCAGTCCGGGCAGGGCTGGGCGACGGCGGGGCCGGCGAAGAGGACGAGGGCCAGGGCGAGGGCCAGACGCGCGAGGCGGATCACCTCGCCGAGCACAGCTCGGCGACGAGCGCCGTCAGCTCCGCCCGTCCCTGGCCGCCCGACTTGCAGCGCCACTCGACCTCGCAACAGCGCGCGTACTGGCGCGGCAGCGCGGCGCCGGCGGCGCCGGCCACGCGGCTCATGATGCCTTCCACGACCGGGGGCGGCACCGGGCGCACCGAGCGAGCGATCTCCTGGGCCGACTGGCCGGCGGCGGCGAGGTCGCGCACCTGCAGCGCGACGCGGACGCTGCGCGTGAGCAGCGAGAGCAGGAAGATCGGCTCCTCGGTGGCGAGCAGGCGGTCGAGCGTGCGCAGCGCCGGGCCGAGCTCGCGGCGCTCGACGGCGCGCGTCAGCTCGAAGACGTCGCTCATGCGGTGCTCGCCGACCACGGCGGTCACCTCGCTCACGCCGACGCGGCGGTGCTCGGGGCCGCCGCCCAGCGCCGCCTTGCGCGCCTCGCCGAGCAGCCGGGCCCCGTCGTCCCCCACCCAGTCCACGAGCAGCCGCGCGGCCTCGTCGCTCACCGTCAGGCCCTCGGCGGCGGCGCGCTGCCTGAGCCAGTCCCCCAACGCCCGCCCCCTGCGCAGCGGCAGCGCCACCAGCACGGCCGGCGGCAAGGCCCCCAGCAGCCAGTGATCGGTGCGCCGCTCTCGCGAGGCGGCGAGGCCTTCGTCGGCCAGCAGCAGCAGGCAGGTCGTGGGATTGGGATCGCGGGCGTAGGCGGTGAGCGCCTCGGCGCCCTTGGCGTTCAGCGCCTGCGCGCGGCGTACGACGACCAGCCGGCGCGTCGTCATGAAGGGCAGCGTCTTGGCCGAGAGCACGACCGCCTCGGTGGTGACGCCGTCGCCTTCCAGCACCTCGCGGCCGAGCGCCCGCTCGGAGGCGTCGGTGAACAGCGTGTCCTGCACCAGGGCCAGCGCGTCGTCGAGTAACTGCCCGTCCGAGCCGTGCAGCAGCGCGAACGGGGGCGGCTGGCCGCGCTCGGCGGCCTGGAGGAAGGCGGTGTACTCCACGCGATGCGGGTCCGGGACGCCCCTCAGAACCGGGTGACGGCCAGGCTCACGATCGACCGGCCGATGTCCACCGCGGCAGCGCGCAGGGCAGTCTCCTCGCGCGAGATCGTCTGCGACACGGCGTTCTGCACGCGGAAGTCCGCCTGCTCGCGGATATTGTTCTCCTGGAAGAGCAGGGTGTTCCGGCGCAGGTCGCGCATGCGGAGGTTGATGGTCACCAGCAGGCGGTACTGGACCACGTTGGCGTCGCGGTTGAACGCGATCGAGCTGACGGCGTAGCTGGTGATCTCCCCGTCGAGGACGGCGTCGGCCTGATCCCGGCTGACGACCTTGAGCCGGCCGTTGGTGGAGAACGCCTCCACCACCGCCCGCGTGATGAGCCCCTCGATGGCCGGCTCCGACGTGCGGTTCTGGAAGATCGGCACGGCGACGGTCTTGATGTGCGAGGGCAGCGTGCCGTTGACGGTGTAGCCGCACCCTCCCAGCAGCGCGGCCAGCAGCAGGACGGCGCCTCGCCTCACGAGCGGGTCACGACGTTGACGAGCCGGTTGGGCACCACCACCACTCTCGCGATCGTCCGGCCCTGCAGCCACGGGCGGACCTTGTCGTCGGCGAGGGCCAGCTCCTGCACCCGCGCCTCGGCGGCGTCGACCTCGACGGTGAGCCGGCCACGCACCTTGCCGTCGACCTGGAGCACCACGGTCACCTCCTGCCGCACCAGCACCGCAGCATCGGCGGTCGGCCACGGCCGCTTGAACAGGCTCTCCGTGTGGCCCAGCTGCTGCCACAGCTCCTCGGTGACGTGCGGGCTGAACGGGCCGAGCAAGAGCAGCACGGTCTCGATCGCCTCCCGCAGCAGCGCCGCCCGCTCCCCCGCCGGCAGCCGGTCACGCGGCCCCGCCTCGAACGCATAGAGCGCGTTGACCAGCTCCATGATCGCGCTGATCGCCGTGTTGAAGTGAAAGTCCCGCTCGAGGTCGTCGGTGACCCGCGCGATCGTCTCGTGAATCGTCCGCCGGAACACCTTGCCTTCGGAGCTGCGGATCGTCGCAACCCCTGACCGCCCCCCGGAGTCGGAGTTGGATGAGCGCGCCGTCGCCCCCGCGCGATCCGGGGGGGCCGTCGGGGGGGGCGTCTCGCCCCCCCCGACATACACAGACAAGGCCGTTCGAACTTCCTCCGCGTGCTGCAGCACGAATCGCCACACGCGATTCAGAAACCGACTCGCGCCCTCGACCCCGTGGTCGTTCCAGTCCAGGTCCTTCTCCGGCGGCGCCGCGAACAGCGAGAACAGGCGCGCGGTGTCGGCCCCGAACGTCCGGATGAGGTCGTCGGGATCGACCACGTTGCCCTTCGACTTCGACATCTTGGCGCCGTCCTTGATGACCATCCCCTGCGAGAGGAGCGCCTGGAACGGCTCGTCGACCTTCACCAGGCCGAGGTCGCGCAGCACCTTGGTGTAGAAGCGCGCGTAGAGCAGGTGCAGCACGGCGTGCTCGATCCCGCCGATGTACTGGTCGACCGGCATCCAGTAGTCGGCCGCCGCCGGCTCGAACATCCCGCGCTCGTAGTGGGGCGAGCAGTAGCGGAGGAAGTACCACGAGGACTCCACGAAGGTGTCCATCGTGTCGGTCTCCCGCCGGGCCCGGCCACCGCACTTCGGGCACGTGGTGTTCACGAACGAGGCGACCTCGGCCAGCGGCGAGCCGCCCTTGCCCGAGAGCTGCACGTCCTGCGGCAGGACCACCGGCAGGTGCTCCTCCTTCTCGGGGACCATCCCGTCGACGGGACAGTAGACGACCGGGATGGGCGCGCCCCAGTACCGCTGGCGGCTGATGCCCCAGTCACGCAGGCGGTAGTTGATCTTGGCGGTGCCGAGCCCCTGCTGCACGAGCCAGTCGATCGCCTGGCGCTTGGCCTCGATGATCGTCAGCCCGTCGAGGAAGCCGGAGTTGATCTTCACGCCGTCGCCGGTGTACGCCTCGCCGCTCCAGCCTTCCGGCCGCTTGACCGTCTCGATGATCGGCAGCCCGTGCTGGCGGGCGAAGGCCCAGTCGCGCTGGTCCTCGCCCGGCACCGCCATGATGGCGCCGGTGCCGTAGGTCATCAGCACGTAGTCGGCGACGAACAGCGGGATGGCCGCGCCGTTGAACGGGTTGACGACCTGGGCCTGCAGGCGCAGGCCGCGCTTGGGGCGGTCCTCGGCGGTGCGCTCCAGCTCCGACTGCCTGGCCACCTCGGCGCGGAACCGCTCGACCGTCGCGCGCTCCGCGGGGTCGGTGAGCAGCGCGTCGACGAGCGGGTGCTCGGGCGCCAGCACCGCGTACGTCATGCCGAAGGCGGTGTCGGGCCGCGTCGTGAAGATGCGCAGCGTCAGCTCGGGACGGCCGGCCACGGGAAGATCGAACTCGGCGCCCTCGCTCTTGCCGATCCAGTTGCGCTGCATGGTCATGACACGCTCGGGCCAGCCCGGCAGCCGATCGCACCACGCCAGCAGCTCCTCGGCATACGCGGTGATCTTGAAGAACCAGCCGTCGATGTCCCGCTTGGTCACCTCGGAGTCGCATCGCCAGCAGCGTCCGGCCTCGACCTGCTCGTTGGCGAGCACCGTCTGGCACGAGGGACACCAGTTGACCGTGGACCGCCGGCGGTACGCGAGTCCCCGCTCCAGCATCCGGATGAAGATGAGCTGCTCCCACTTGTAGTAGTCGGGATCGCAGGTCGTGACCTCGCGGTCCCAGTCGTAGGAGATGCCCATCTTGCGGAGCTGGGCCCGCATGTTGTCGATGTTTTCGTAGGTCCAGATCGCCGGGTGCACCCCGTGCTCGATCGCGGCGTTCTCGGCGGGCAGGCCGAACGCGTCCCAGCCCATGGGATGGAGCACGTTGAAGCCGCGCATCCACTTGTAGCGGGCGAGCAGGTCACCGATGGCGTAGACGCGCACGTGGCCCATGTGGATGCGGCCCGACGGATACGGGAACATCTCCAGGCAGTAGAACTTCGGGCGGCTGGGGTCCTGGTCGACCCGGAACTGCTTGCTGCTCTCCCAGGTGCCCTGCCACTTCGCTTCGATCTCGCTGAAAGGGTAGCGCTCGGACGACATGATTAAGCCTGATTTCTACCAGACTTAGGCGGGACAGGCAAGGAACGCGGCGAGGGCGGGAATGCCCACCACCCTCGCCCCGGTCGAATGCTACATCTTCTTCAGGTCGGCCACGGCCTCGTTGGCCTTGTCCATCGACTCCTTGTGCTTGCCGCCCTCATGCAGTGCCTGGGCCTCGTCCAGCTTGGCCACGGCGGCCTTCACCTTGGGATCGTCGGCCTTCATCTTGGCGGCCGTGTCGCGGCCCTCCTTGATGATCTTCGGGCAGGAGCTGGCCATCGCCACCCCGCCGCTGACCGCCATGCTCACCGCCACTGCCATCGCCACGATTGCCTTCTTCATTGAGGTGCCTCTCCCCTTGCGCCTAGAGTGAACAGCTAGCCACAGCGACGCTCTGTCGGCTAACCACCAAGCTCGCGGGCCGGTTCCCGGTCGGCGCCGAGTTCCCCGCGACCCGCGTCAGTATCGGCGATCGGCGCCTCGGCTGGATGGAAATACGCGTGGATCTTCTGGGCCAGCTTGGGGGTCACCTTGGGCACCGCGGCCAGGTCGGCGACCGACGCCTCGCGCACGCGCCGGGCCGAGCCCAGGGTCTTGAGCAGGCTGGTCCGGATCGTTGGTCCTACCCCGGGGATCCCATCGAGGACCGACTGGATCGTCCGCCGGCCGCGCAGCTTCTTGTGGTAGGTGATCGCGAAGCGGTGCGCCTCGTCGCGGACCTTCTGCAGCACGTGCAGCGCCGGGGAGGTCGGATCGAGCGCCAGCGGCTGCGCGCTCTCGCCCACGTACACCTCCTCGTGCTGCTTGGCCAGCGAGACGACCGGGATCCAGTCGAGCCCCAGCTCCTGCAGGACGGAGAGCCCCACGTTGAGCTGGCCGCGCCCACCGTCGATCAGCACCAGGTCCGGCAGCAC
Organism: Methylomirabilia bacterium; assembly: GCA_041499965.1. GTDB lineage: Bacteria > Methylomirabilota > Methylomirabilia > Rokubacteriales > CSP1-6 > AR5. The sequence continues at coordinate 34,002 of JBGQLG010000002.1, read as the reverse complement.
ACTGCCCTGCTCCAGCGCGCGGCCGAAGCGACGGCTCAGCACCTCGCGCAGCGAGCCGAAGTCGTCGGCGCCGGCCACCGTGCGGATGCGGAAGCGCTTGTAGTCGTCCTTCTTCATCCCACCGTTCTCCCACACCACCATCGAGCCGACCTGCTCGGTGCCCTGGATGTTGGAGATGTCGTAGCCCTCGATGCGGTTGGGCGCCCCCGGCAGGTTGAGGCTGCGCTGCAGCTCTTCCAGCACGTACTGCTGCCGGTCGTCGCGCGACAGCAGGTGGTTCTGCAGGGCAAGAGCGGCGTTGGCCTCGGCCATGGCCACGAACTCGCGCCGGGCCCCGCGCTGGGGCGTGGTCAGCTGGACGCGGCGGCCGGCCAGGTTCGAGAGCCAGTCGGTGATCAGCGTGGCGTCGGGGATCTCCTCGGACAGGAGGATCTCGGGCGCCGGGATCACCGCCTTGCGGTAGAACTGGCTCACGAAGGCCGACAGCACCTCGCCGTCGGTCCAGCCGGAGACCTTGTCGAAGAAGAACGCCTCCTGCCCGACCAGCCGGCCCTTGCGCACGAAGAACAGCTCGACGCAGGCGTCCGGCCCCTGGCGCACGACGCCCAGGATGTCCTGGTCGACCTCCTCCGTCGAGATGATCTTCTGCCGCTCCTGGACCTTCTTCAGCGACTGGATCTGGTCGCGCAGCACGGCGGCCCGCTCGAACTTCTCCTCGCCCGCCGCCGCCTCCATCTCCTCGGTGAGCCGGCGCAGCAGCTCGTCGTCGCGGCCCTCCAGGAAGCGCTGGACGTCGCGCACCGTCCCCGCGTAGCCCTCGCGCGTCTCCCAGCCGGTGCACGGCGCATTGCACCGGCGGATCGCGTACTGGATGCACGGCCGCTCCAGCCGGCCGTCGATCGTGATGGCGCAGGTGCGCAGCGGAAAGAGCTGGCGGGTCAGCCGCAGCGTCTCCCGCATGGCGGTGGCCGGGTAGAACGGCCCGTAGTAGGTGTCGCCGTCGCTCTGCACCCGCCGGGCCACCAGCAGGCGCGGGAACTCCTCGCTGGTGGTCAGCTTGAGGAACGGGTAGTGCTTGTCGTCGCGGAGGATGATGTTGTAGCGCGGCCGGTGCTTGCGCACCAGGTTCGCCTCCAGCATCAGCGCTTCCAGCTCGTTGTCGGTGACGACGTAGTCCAGGTCGGCGATCTGGCGCACGAGGGCGTCGGTCTTGGGATCGTGCGGGCGCCCCTCCTGGAAGTACGAGCGCACGCGGCTGCGCAACGACGCCGCCTTGCCGACGTAGATCACCTGGGCCTTGGCGTCGCGATAGAGATAGACGCCCGGCCGGTCGGGCAGCCGCCCCAGCTTGTCGTCGAGGCTCATGGGGGAAGACTCACGGGGCTATTGTAGCGACCACCAGGAACGACAGCACGAGTCGGAGCCCCCACCGTCGAGACCAGGCCACCCACGCTTCGACGCCGGCCCGCGCGCTCGCTACAACAACCGTTTCAGGGCTTTCAGGCGGTCGCGGAGGTCGGCGGCCTGCTCGAAGTCGAGGCGACGGGCGGCGTCGCGCATGGCGGCGTCCATCTCGGCGATCCGCTTGGCCAGCGCGGCCGGCGACGCGAACGTCTCGGCGGTGGGCGTGTCCACCTCGACCGTGTAGTAGTCGCGCTCGTACACGGTCTGGAGCAGCTCGCGGATGGACGACCGGATCGACTCGGGCGTGATGCCGTGCTCGGCGTTGTAGCGGGCCTGGATGACGCGCCGCCGCTCCGTCTCCCGCAGCGCCTCGGCCATCGAGTCGGTCACGTGATCCGCGTACATGATGACTTCGCCATTGACGTTGCGCGCCGCCCGGCCGGATGTCTGGATCAGCGACGTCGAGGAGCGCAAATAACCTTCTTTGTCAGCGTCGAGGATCGCGACCAGCGACACCTCGGGAATGTCGAGCCCCTCGCGCAGCAGGTTGATGCCGATCATCGCGTCGAACTTGCCCAGCCGCAGGTCGCGGATGAGCGCGACCCGGTCGAGCGTGTCGATGTCCGAGTGCAGGTAGCGCACCCGCAGGCCGAGCTGCTGGTAGTACTCGGTCAGGTCCTCGGCCATCCGCTTGGTCAGCGTCGTCACCAGCACCCGCTCCTCGCGCTCGGCCCGGGCACGGATCTCGTGCAGGAGGTCGTCGACCTGATCACCGGCGGGCCGCACGCTGATCTTGGGGTCCATCAGCCCGGTCGGTCGGATCACCTGCTCGGCCAGCGCGTCGCCGGCCAGCTCGACCTCGTAGGTGGACGGCGTCGCCGACACGTACACGGTCTGCGGGGTCAGCCGCGTGAACTCCTCGAAGGTGAGCGGGCGGTTGTCGAAGGCCGAGGGCAAGCGAAAGCCGTACTCGACCAGCGATTCCTTGCGCGAGCGGTCGCCGTAGTACATGCCGCGCACCTGCGGCACCGCCACGTGGCTCTCGTCGATGACGATCAGCGCGTCCTTGGGCAGGTACTCAATCAGCACCGGCGGCGCCTCACCCGGTCGCCGCCCGGTGAGGTGACGCGAGTAGTTCTCGATGCCGTGGCAGTAGCCCAGCTCGCGCAGCATTTCCATGTCGAACAGCGTGCGCTGCTCCAGCCGCTGGGCCTCCAGCAGCCGGTTCTTCCCCCGCAGGAAGGCCAGCCGCTCGCCCAGCTCCTCCTGCACCGTGCCCAGCGCGCGCTCGAGCTGCTCGGCCGGCGTGACGTAGTGGCTGGCCGGGTAGATGTGGATCTCGGGCAGGCGCTCCTGCACCTGGCCCTTGAGCGGGTCGAGGCGGTGGATGCCGTCGATGGTGTCGCCGAACAGCTCGATGCGGATCGCGCTCGACTCCTCGTTGGCCGGGAACACCTCGACCACGTCGCCCCGCACCCGGAACGTCCCCCGATGGAAGTCGTAGTCGTTGCGCTCGTACTGCACGGCGATGAGCCGCCGGATGATGGCGTCGCGGTCTATCACCTCGCCGTCCCGCAGCGCCAGGTGCATCTCGCGGTACGTCTCGGGGGCGCCGATGCCGTAGATGCACGACACCGACGCCACCACGATGACGTCGCGCCGCTCCAGCAGCGAGCGGGTGGCCGAGTGGCGCATGCGGTCGATCTCGTCGTTGATCAGCGCGTCCTTCTCGATGTAGGTGTCGGACTGCGGGATGTAGGCCTCGGGCTGGTAGTAGTCGTAGTACGACACGAAGTACTCGACCGCGTTGTCCGGGAAGAACGCCTTGAACTCGCTGAACAGCTGGGCGGCCAGCGTCTTGTTGGGCGACAGCACCAGCGTGGGGCGATCGACGTTCTGGATGAGGTTGGCGATCGTGTAGGTCTTCCCCGACCCGGTGACGCCCCGCAGCACGGTATGGCGGCGCCCGTCGCGGACGAAGCGGGTGAGGTCGATGATCGCCTGGGGCTGGTCGCCGCGCGGCGAATACTCCGACGTCAGGCGAAACATCGGGTGGACGTCGCTAGGACAGAGTCGGGACGGCGAGCAGGTACTTCCGCCACGAGTCCAGCAGGGAGTGGGCGTGCGGGTGTCTCAGCATGTGCGTCGAGAAGACGAACTTCGGGTGGACCGGGTCGCGCGCCAGGCGCATGCCCGATTCCTCCAGCAGCCGGTTGCCCTTCTTGAGATTGCAGCGCAGGCAGGCGGCGACCACGTTGGTCCAGCTCGTCTCGCCCCCGCGCGAGCGCGGCACGATGTGGTCCACGGTCAGCCGCTCGCCACGGCGGTTGCAGTACTGGCAGGTGTAGCCGTCCCGGCGGAGGATGTTCTTCTTGTTGAACGCCACCCGGTCGAGGAAGGGCTTGCGGATGAACACCGCGAGCCGGATCACCGCCGGCAGCGCGAACGCCCGCGACGGCGAGCGGATCACCCGGGGCGAGGCCTCGACGGCCTCGGCCTTGCCGGCGAGCAGGAGCGTCACGGCCCGGCGGGCGTTGGTGAAATGCAGTGGCTCGTACGTTGCGTTGAGCACGAGTACAGCAATCTCATCCATAGCGCCGTTCTAGAATAGACGCCAGCTCCCACCCTGTCAATTCACGAGGCCTCGCCCCCCTGGCGATTCCGCAACAAGAACAGACGGTTGGCGATTCCCCGGCCGGCTGCGCCCGGGCTCAGGCGGATCGCTGGAGGAGAATTCCCTCGCGCAACCCCCAGTCGCTCACGGTCATCTGCGTCGCACCGGTGCGATCCATGGTGGCCAACACGATGGCCGTGCCCGCCACGATCAGGTCGGCCCGGCCCGGCTCCAGGCACGGCAGCGCGGCGCGCTCCTCAACCGTGAGCGCGCCGAGCCGCGCCAGCAGCGCCTCCACCCCGGCCCGCGTGACCACGTGGCCCTGCACGCGTCCCGCGTCGTAGGCGGCGAGGCCGAGATCGAGCGCGGCCAGCGTGGTCGCCGTCCCGGCGGTACCGATCAGCCGAGCCGACCCCGCCTCGCGAATGCGCTCGGGCAGCTCGGCGACGAGACGGCCGTCGATCTCGGCCTGCATCGCCGCGTAGCGCGGCCAGTCGACCGGGCCGCGGAACGGATAGCGCTCGGCGAAGTCGACCACGCCCAGCCGCAGGCTGATCGCCTCGACCAGCGTACGGTCGCGGGCCAGGATGTACTCGGTGCTCCCGCCCCCGATGTCGAACACCAGCGACGGTGCCGCGCCGTCGACCTCGTCGAGGCCGGCGAGCACGCCGACCAGGGTGAGGGCGGCCTCCTCGCGGCCGCTGACAATCGTCACGCGCTCGCCGGTGGCTCGCTCGAGGGCGGCGGCGAACTCGCGCCCGTTGGCGGCCTCGCGCACGGCGCTGGTCGCCACGATCGCGACTCGCTCGGCCCCCGCACGTCTCGCGCGCCTCACGTACTCGCCGACCGCCGCCGCCGTCCGCGCGGCGGCCGCCTCCGCGAGCCGCCCGCTGGCCGTGAGGCCCTCGCCCAGGCGGGTGACGCGCTGGTCGGCGTCGACCACGCGCCAGCCTCTCGTGCCGGCCTGCAGCTCGGCGACGAGGAGACGCACCGTGTTGCTGCCGAGGTCGATGGTGGCGCGACGCATGTCCGAATATGCGAACGCCCCGCCGGTCACGCCGGCGGGGCGTCGAGGAAGCCGGTACGAACCCGGCGCTACTTCTTCTGCAGCGTCCGGAGGTAGTTGACGATCTCCCAGCGGTCCTTCTCGGGCAGGTGCTTCCATGGCGGCATCGCGCCACGCCCGTTGCTGATCTTCCAGAAGATCTCGCCGTCGGTCTCGCTCGCCACCTTGGCCGAGGTCCAGTCCGCGGGCTTCGGCGGCGGCAGCGCGGCGGCGGCCGGGCCGTCACCCTTGCCGCCCGGGCCGTGGCACGTGACGCAGTTGGTCTCGATGTTCTTCTTCGCGTTGCCGACGCCCTTGACCAGGTTCTTCACGGCCTTGGCGTCCGCTGGCGCCTTCCACTCGCCCTGCGCCCAGGCCGCCGTCAGCGCGGCTCCGGCGACGAGGGTGACGGTGGCGACCGCGACGGTGAACGACCTGAGACACGCCCTCATGGCGCCTCCTCCTTGACCTTCGTGACGGGATTCACAATACGCGTTCAATTTAACACTCGGGTGACGAACACGGTCAAGGACTTATTCCCCGCACGCGTCACGCCGGCGTTCACGGAGGTAATCGGCTCAGGGCCGCTGCCGGTTCCCCAGCGCGTCGAGCATCTCGTCCACGCGGGTGAATTTCACGCGGGGCCGACCGTGCGTCCGGCCACGCTCGATCTCGAGCGCGTCGAGCCTGAGCCAATCGCTCCAGTCGACGACGTGGGGCTGGCGCTGGCGCACCAGGCGCTCAACCGCCGCCGGGTCGGGTTCGGCCGGCGCCGCGCCGTGCCCGGCCGCGGCGTCGTCCAGCATCGCCGCCACCGTCTCCGCCGCGTCCGGCTTGTTGGTCCCGATGACGCCGGTCGGCCCGCGCTTGATCCAGCCGGCCGTATACTCGCCCGGCAGCGGGTGCTTGCTGTCGGGATCGAGCACGCGGCCCCTCTCGTTGAGGATGACACCCCACTTGTCGTCGAAGGGCACGCCGGGCAACGGCACACCGCGGTAGCCGACCGAGCGGAACACGAGGCCGGCCGGCACCTCCTCGACCTGATCGGTCGGCTGCGCCTGCACGGTTCCGGTGGCCGAGGCCACCAGGCGATTGCGCACCAGGCGGATGCCGCCGACGCCGCCGGCGCCGTTGTCGAGCACCGCCACGGGCGAGACGAGAAAGCGCACGACGAGGCGGCGCGGCTTGCCGGCCGGCGGGCGCTGCGCGTAGGACTGGAGGATCTCGACCTTCTTGACGCTCGCGCGATCCCCGCTCTGCTCCAGCGCCTCGCGGCTCACCGGATCGAGCTCGACCTCCTCCGGCCGCACGACGACGTCGGCGTCCGGGAGCTCGCCCAGCTCCTTGACCTCGGGATTGGTGAACGCGGCCTGGGCGGCCCCGCGCCGGCCGAGCAGGTACACCTCGCGCACGCGGCTGTGCCGGAGCGCCTCGAGCGCGTGGTCGGCGATGTCGGTCTTCGACAGCTCCTCGGGCGTGCGACAGAGGATGCGCGCGACGTCCACCGCCACGTTGCCGACGCCGACCACGGCCACCCGCTCCTGCGCAAGGTCGAACTGGCAGTCGCGATAGTCCGGGTGACCGTTGTACCAGGCGACGAACTCCGTGGCGGGATGACTGCCCGGCAGGTCCTCGCCGGGAATCCCCATGCGTCGATCCGTCTGGGCCCCGGTCGTGTAGACGATCTGGTGATAGTGCGCGCGCAGGTCGGTCACGCTCAGGTCCTTGCCGAGCTCCACGCCGCCGAAGAATCGGAAGCGGGGGTGGGCGGCGACCTTGTCGAAGGCCGCGGTGACCGCCTTGATCTTCTGATGGTCCGGCGCCACGCCCGCCCGGACCAGGCCGTACGGCGTCGGCAACCGGTCGAACATGTCGATGTCGATGACGAGATCGGCGCGACGCTGCAGGTGCTCGGCCACGTAGAAGCCGGCCGGCCCCGCCCCGAACACCGCGACGCGGAGCGGCTGCTCCGCGGTGCCGAGGACCATCAGGCGCCGTGCTCCATCACGATGGTCTGCAGCGTGTCGACCTCGCCCTGGTACCGGTCGCGCTGGGCCTTGACGATGTCGCCGATGGAGATCATGCCGACGAGCTTGCCGTCGACCACCACCGGCAGGTGGCGGATCCGGCGCTGGACCATCGTCTGGCCGACGGCACCGAGGTCGTCGCCGGGGTCACCGAGGACCAGGTCACGGGTCATGAGCTGACTCACCAGCAGCGGGAAGACCGCCTCGTTCTTGACGGCCGCCCGCACGACGTCGCGCTCGGACAGGATGCCGATCGGGCGCAGGCCATCCACGACGACGAGCGCACCGATGTTGTGCTGGGCCAGCACCACGAGCGCCTCGCGGATGGTCTGCTCGGCGCGAATGGTGATGACCTTGTCACCCTTGGTAGCGAGGATGCTGGCGATGTTCATGGCGCTCTCCTCCGGCCTTCGATCTTAGCGCGTCCGGGTGCTCATCGCCGCCAGGAGTGCCAGCGCGGCCAGGACACCGTAGGCGGCGGCCAGCGGCGCGGCGGCCGCCAGCGGGGCGTCCGGCGACCACGGCCAGAACACCGCCCCGCTCGGCAGCGGCGAGTGCACGACGCCGACCAGGGTGGCCAGGCCACCGAGCGCGAAGACGGCGGCCAGCGCCGCCGAGCGCCGCTCGATGATGAACACCACCGCCGAGCCCCACAGGACGGCCGTCAGGATGAACCCGTTGCCGAGCATCAGCAGGGCCTGGTACGTCGCCGCCGCCTCGCCGGTCAGCTGTGCGGCCGACCGGCCGAGCGCCGACAGCGCGCCGCCCAGCTCGAGCAGCACGACGGCGGCGGCGACGGGCACGAAGGCGAGCGCGACCGCGGCGCCGTGGCGCGGCGGCGAGGCCAGGAACGCCTGGGCCGTGATCTCGAGCCCGATGAACACGAGGATCGGCGCCACCGCGGCCTCCGGCAGCACGCCGACGAGGATGCCGAGCGCGCCGGCCGCGGCACCGACGCCGATCACCAGACCGGTGGCCAGCGTGTAGCCGGCCCGCGCGCCCATGGCCTTGTAGGCCGGGTGGCCGATGTAGGGCGTGTTCTGGATCACGCCCCCGCAGCAGCCCGTCAGCACCGTGGCCAGCGCCTCCACCAGCAGGATGTCGCGCGCGCGGTATTCGTCGCCGGCGGCCAGCGCGCTCTCGGTGTTGTCGATGCCGCCCACGATCGTCACCAGCGCGAACGGCAGCGCGATCGCCAGATACGGCAGCGCCTCGTCGAGCGCCCCGGCCCAGGCGAGCGTGGGCCACGGGATCGCCAGCGCGAGGTGCGCCCCGATCGCCGGCGGCGGGGGGCTGGCGCCGCCCAGCCCGGCGCGCAGCCAGAAGATCAGCGTGCCGGCCAGCACCGCCGCGAAGGCGCCCGGCACGCCGAACGGCATCCGCACGCCGCCGAGCAGGGCCAGCAGCAGGACGACCAGCGCGACGAGACCGACCAGCGGATCGCGCAGGATCTTGAGCATCGGCAGGAAGGCGATGAGCAGGATGGATACGCCGGCGATCGAGCCGAGCAGCGCGGCACGCGGCACCACGCGCCGGACCCAGTCGCCGGCGAAGGACAGCGCGCACTTGACGACACCGATGGCGAGCGTGACCGTCATGCCGATTTTCCAGGCCAGGACGGGATCGCCGGTCGCCAGCTTCACCGGGCCCAGCACGCCGAAGACCATGGCGAACAGCGTCGGCGTGTCGATGCCGAAGGGCATGGCCGTGACGTCGTCGCGCCCGGTGCGTCGCGCCAGCCGCACCGCCATCACCGTGTAAGCGAGATCGCCGGCCAGCACGCCCAGCGCGGTCCCCGGCAGCATGCGGCCCAGCACCAGATCGGCGGGGAACCCGAACACGCCGATCAGCAGGCTCGAGAGGATGACGAGGTTGGTGGTGTTGTCGAGGGCGAGACCGAGGAATCCGTTGACGTCCCCCGCGGCCAGCCAGCGGAGCGACGCCGCTCTAGCGGGCGCGGGCGTCCGCAGGGCTCCCCGCCCCCAGGAGGCTGCGCGCCAGCGCCCGGGTACGGGCCGCCAGCGCCGCGCACCACGCGAGCGTGCCGCGATGGTCGGCAACGTCCTGGAAGTCGAGCTCAAGGGACTCGCTCAGTCGATCGCCGAAACGCAGACGGGCCCGGTAGGCCCGGCCGCGCAGCGTCTCGTCGCCGTCGAACATCACCTCGATCCGAGGATGCTCACGCTTGGCGTGCGAGGTGAAGAAGACGTGCAGCCAGCGCGCGACCTCGTCGTAGGAGCCGCCGGAAAACATGCGCGGAGTGTACTCTTTATCGCGGAAGGGGGGAGCGACCGCCGCTCCCCCCTCCGACCCCCCAACGGGAACGCCCGAACGCCGCCGGACCGTTCAATGCAGGAGCGGACGGGCTAGCACTCGTTGTAGCCGCAGGAGAGGCACTTCTTGCACCCCTCCTCGTAGACGAACGTGGCCTGGCCACACTCCTTGCAGAGATCGCCGATCCGGCGCTGCTCGGCGGCCCGGGCCATCGACGGCGTCTCCGAGGTGACCTTGAGCTGGCCCGTGTGCTCGGCCAGCGTGCGCGCCAGCGCGTCGGGCAGCGAGAGCACCTTGCCCTTGCCGAAGCCCAGCGGCTGGGCTCCGCCGATGCGGGAGAGCTGGCTGATCACCTCTTCCAGCCGGCGCTGAGGCGACATCGGCGAAGGCAGCCTCAGTGTGAGCGAAATCAGCCGGCCCAGTGCCTCGGCGACGGCCATGGTGTCGGAGCCGCCCTTACCCACCTGCACGAAGACCTCGAACGGCTCGCGATCGCCGGTCTCGTTCACCGTGATGAAGGCCGTGCCGATCGGTGTCTCCGCCCGGTACGTACGGCCCGACAGGCTGTGGGGCCGCGGCTTGACGACGGAGGGACCGGCCGCAGGCGCCGCGGCCGGCGCCTTGTCCTTCACGCCGAGGTTCAGCACCTGCTCGCCCTTGCAGCCATCGCGGAACACCGTGATGCCGAGGCACCCCAGCTCCCAGGCCAGGCGATAGGCACTGGCCACGTCGTCCTCGGTGGCGTTGTTGGGCAGGTTGATGGTCTTGCTCACGCCGTTGTCGGTGTAGCGCTGGAACGCGGCCTGATGACGGACGTGCCACTCGTAGCTGATCTCGTGCGAGGTCTTGAAGACGCGCGCCGCTTCCTCGGGCACGCCGGGGATGCCGTGCAACGAGCCGCGCTTGGCGATTTCTTCCTTGAGCGCGTCGGAATAGAGGCCGCGATCCTTGGCGATGCGCTCGAAGGTCTCGTTCACAAACGTGAGCACGCGCTCGCCGTCCGGGTTCTTCACGCGGTGCTGGAAGGCCAGGGCGAAGATCGGCTCGACGCCCGACGAGCAGCCGGCGATCATCGAGATGGTCCCGGTCGGCGCGATCGTCGTCACCGTCGAGTTGCGCATCGGCCGCACGTCGCGGTAGATCGAGCGGCTCCAGTTCGGGAACGGCCCGCGCTCCTCGGCCAGCTTGGCGCACTGGTCGTGCGACTTGTCGCGCACGAAGCACATGAGCTGGTCGGCCAGGTCGATGGCCTCCTGCGCGTCGTAGGGGATGCCCAGGATGAAGAGCAGGTCCGCCCAGCCCATGATGCCGAGCCCGATCCGCCGGTTGGACTTCACCGTCTCGTCGATGATCTGCAGCGGGTACGGGTTCATCTCGATGACGTCGTCCAGGAAGCGGACGGCCAACCGGATGACCCGCTCCATCTCCTCCCAGTCGATCGTCCACTCCCCGGCCTCGCTCTGGCGGGCGAACTTCGAGACGTTGAGCGAGCCCAGGTTGCAGGCCTCGTTGGGGAGCAGCGGCTGCTCACCGCACGGATTGGTCGCCTCGACCACGCCCAGCTCCGGCGTGGGGTTGGCCGGGCTGGCGTTGATCCGGTCGATGAAGACCATGCCGGGATCGCCGGTGCGCCAGGCGGCGCGGACCATCCGCTCGAACACCTCGCGCGCGCTGAGCCGGCCCGTCACCACCCGGTTGTGCGGGTTCACCAGGTCGTACTCGGTGCCCTGGGCCAGCGCCTCCATGAAGGTGTCGGTGATGGCCACGGAGATGTTGAAGTTGGTGATCCCGCCGTCGAGCTTGCAGTCGATGAACTCCAGGACGTCGGGATGGTCGACGCGCAGGATGCCCATGTTGGCGCCCCGCCGCGTCCCGCCCTGCTTGACGGCCTCGGTGGCGCTGTTGAACACGCGCAGGAACGAGACCGGCCCGGAGGCCCGCCCGCCCGTGGAGGCCACGAGGTCGTCCTTGGGCCGCAGGCGCGAGAACGCGAAGCCGGTGCCGCCCCCCGACTTGTGGATGATGGCGGCCGCCTTGACGGAGTCGAAGATCTCCTCCATCGAGTCGCCCACCGGCAGCACGTAGCAGGCCGAGTACTGCAGGCCGTTGCCCTTGCCGGCGTTCATGAGCGTGGGGGAGTTCGGCACGAAGTAGGCATCGACCATCATGTCGTAGAAGGCCGCGGCCACCTCGCGCACGGCGGCCGGGCTGCGCCCGTAGCGCGCCTCGCCCACCGCGATGGACTGCGCCACCCTCCAGCACATTTCCTCGGGGGTCTCGATCACCTCGCCGCGCTCGTCGCGCAGCAGGTACCGCTCCCGGAGGACGCGCAGAGCAGGCTCGGTCCAGGTGCCGACCTTCGGCGGGCGAATCTCAGACAACATGCGCCACCTCCCAGATGTTGTGGTGCAGGCGATCTAACACCCTGGATCTAGCGTCCGTCAAGGAAAAAGCTATCCACAGGCCGGTCCCGATAGTCCACCGGTTGCCCACACCGTATCCACCTGGGTTGCACGGCCGGGCCGAGGCGGCATGTTATCTTTGGTCGTGATCGACGCGCTTCGGACGCACGCCTCGCGAACTTCACTCCGGCGAAGGAGACGCTGCATGCGGATCGCTCAGGCCTCGGTGGCCCTCGTGCTGTGTCTGCTGGCATCCGCGGCGCCGAGCCAGGCGCAAGCGCCGACGCCGACTCAGACTCCGCCCACGCCGACTCCGGCTACCCAGACTCCAACCGCTCCGGCTTCGGCCACGCCGACTCCGGTCACGCCGCCGCCCGCCAGCACGCAGATGACGACCCCGACATCGCGCGTGCTCGGCCGCGTCCTCACGCTCGAGGAGGCGATCGCCATTGCGCTCGAGATCCAGCCGCTGATCCAGGCGCGCCTGTCCGACTATCTCGCCGCCGCCCATCGCGTCGACCAGGCGTTCTCGCCGCTCCTGCCCCAGCTCACCGCTTCCTGGTCGTCGGGGATCGCCCAGTCGGTCAGTACCGGGCCACGGCCGCCCCTCCGCCGCCTGAACCGCAGCGATCCACGGGCCAGCGCCACGACCACGACCGTTTCGGAATTCGCCGACGACACGCGCGCCGGCTTCACGCTGTCGCAGTTGATCTTCGACTTCGGCAAGACCTTCGCGTCCACCGAGGCCGCGCGCCGCCTGGCCGAGGTCGCGCAGGAAGACGTCGAGCTGCAGCGCCAGCTGATCACCCTCACCGTGAAAGAGTCGTTCATCAATATCAACTTCGCTCGGCGGCTCATCCGCGTGCAGGAGCAGTCGCTGGAGCGGGCTGACCTGAACCTGCGCTCCGCTCGCGGCTTCTTCGAGGTCGGTACCCGGCCCAAGTCGGATGTGGCGCGGGCCGAGGTCGACGTGGCAAACGCGCGCGTCTTTCTGATCCAGGCCCGCAACGCCGAGCGGCTGGCCCGCGTGGCGCTCAACACGGCCATGGGCATCGCCGCCGACACGGCGACCGAGGTCCAGGACAACCTGGTCTTCCAGGCGATGGCCCTGGACCGGGCCCAGCTGCAGGCCCAGGCCCTGGCCCAACGCCCCGAGTACAAGCAGGCGCGCCTGCGCGTCAGCGAGGCCGACGCGCGGATGCGCCGCGCCTTCCGGGATTTTTTCCCCGACGTCAACGCCACGGGCTTCTACGGCGGCCGGCGGGTCGACCTGAACGAGATCTGGGAGGTCGGCGTGGCGCTGTCATGGACGGTCTTCGACGGCGGCAACAAGATCGCCCGGCTGCGCGAGACCAAGGCCCTCGTCGATTCAGCGGCCTACACAGTGAAATCGGTCGAGCTCGACATCTCCCGGGACGTCGAGCAGGCCCAGCTCAACGTGAGCGAGGCCCAGGAGCGGATCGGCGCCGCCCAGACGGCCGTGGCCTCGGCCCAGGAGAACTTTCGCCTCGCCCAGGGCCGGTTCGACGCGGGCGTGGGCACGATCCTGGAGCTGACCGACGCCCAGCTCTTCCTCACCCAGGCGCAGAGCACCGAGGCCCAGGCTCTCGCGGACTACCGCATCGGCGTCGCCCGGCTGGAGCGGGCCATCGGCCGGCGGTAGAATCGGCTAAATAGCCGACCGGCGAGGTCCGTCTAACGGGCGATGAAACGCATTATCTCGGTGGTGGTCGTGGCCGCACTGGTGGGCGCCGGCGTCTGGGGCTACTTCTACGCTCAGAGCCGCGGCAACGCCCCCAAGTACCGCACTGCCCGAGTCGAAAAGGGCGCTCTCACCTCCGCCGTCTCGGCCACCGGCAACCTCAACGCGGTCACCACCGTGCAGGTGGGCAGCCAGGTGTCCGGGCAGATCAAGGAGCTGGCGGCCGACTTCAACACCCTCGTCAAGAAGGACCAGGTCATCGCCCAGATCGATCCGGAGATCTTCCAGGCCAAGGTCAACCAGGCGAAGGCCGACATCGCGTCGTCCGCGGCCATGGTCCTCAACCAGGAGGCGCAGGTCCAGAAGGCCAAGGCCGACGTGGAGAACGCCCGGGCCGCCCTGGCCGAGGGCAAGGCCAACACCGCCAAGGCCCAGGTGGCCGTCGTCGACGCCAGGCGCGACTTCGACCGCAAGAGCGAGCTGTTCAACCGCGAGCTGATCGCCAAGAGCGACCTCGACAGCTCCCAGGCCGCCCACGACTCGGCGCGGGCCCTGGTGGACGCGTCCAAGGCCAAGGAGCAATCGCTGTCCGCTGGGATCGAGTCGTTCATCGCCCAGCTCCGGGTGGCGGACGCCCAGCTGCAGGCGGCGCGGGCCCAGGTCGACCAGAAGAAGGCCGCGCTCGTCCAGGCCCAGGCCGACCTCGAGCACACGACGATCCGGGCTCCGGTCAACGGCGTCGTGGTCTCGCGGGCCGTCGATCTTGGCCAGACTGTGGCGGCAAGCCTGCAGGCGCCGACGCTCTTCACGATCGCCGAGGACCTCACCAAGATGCAGGTCGAGGTCAGCGTCGACGAGGCCGACATCGGTCGGATCCGGCTGGAAGACCGCACCTCGTTCACGGTGGATTCGTTCCCGGGCCAGACCTTCACCGGCACGGTCGTGCAGATCCGCAAGGCCGCGCTGGTCGTGCAGAACGTCGTCACCTACACCGTCATCGTGTCGGTCGACAATCCGGGAGGGCGCTTGCTGCCCGGCATGACGGCCAACGTCAAGATGATCGTGGCGGAGAAGCCCAGCGTGCTGAAGGTCCCCAACGCGGCGCTGCGCTTCCGCCCGGCGGGCAGCGACAATCCCCCGGCGGCCGCGGCGGGCCCCGCGGCCGTCGCCGAGCCCGCCCAGGGCGGCGGCGACCGCCGCGGGAGCGGCGAGCGGCCGTCGCCGGAGCAGATCCGTGAGCGGCTCGTGAAAGGGCTCGGGCTGAGCGAGGAGCAGCAGAAGAAGCTCGATCCGATCCTGGCCGACACGCGCCAGCAGATGACGGCCCTGCGGGGCCTCGCCGATCAGGAGCGCCAGACGCAGTCGCGTCAGATCCGCGAGGCCTCCCGCGTCCGCATCCGCGAGATCCTCACGCCCGAGCAGCGCACCAAGTACGACGACTCGGTCGGCGGCGGCAGCGGCGGCCAGGGACGCGGCACGCCGGGGCGGGTGTGGGTGCTCGAGGGTGACACGCTGAAGGCGGTGGCCATCACGCTCGGCATCAGCGACGGCACCGCCACCGAGGTGCTCCGGGGCGACCTCAAGGACGGCCAGGAGATCGTCATCGGCACGGCCGGCGCGGCGGGCAAAGCCGGCAGCGGCGCCACCGGCAGTGCGCCCCGCCTGCGTCTGTAGGCGAGTGCCGTGAGCCGCCCGCCGATCATCGCGACCGAGGCCGTCGCCAAGGACTACCACCTGGGTCCCCACACCGTCCACGCGCTGCGGGGGGTCACCGTCGACATCGAGCCGGGTGAGTTCGTCGCTGTCATGGGCCCCTCGGGCTCGGGCAAGTCGACCTTCATGAACCTGCTCGGCTGCCTCGACACGCCAACGTCCGGCCGCTACTTCCTGGACGGTCGCGACGTGGCCGGCCTGAACCGCGACGAGCTGGCGCAGATGCGCAACGCCAAGATCGGCTTCGTCTTCCAGCAGTTCAACCTGCTCCCGCGCACGAGCGCGCTGGAGAACGTGGAGCTGCCCCTGCTCTACTCGAGCCTGCCGGTGCGCGACCGGCGCCGGCGCGCGCGCGAGCGGCTGGTCTCCGTCGGGCTGGCCGACCGTGAGCACCACCATCCGAGCCAGCTCTCGGGCGGCCAGCAGCAGCGCGTCGCCATCGCCCGCTCGCTCGTCAACGACCCGGCGGTGATCCTGGCCGACGAGCCCACCGGCAACCTCGACACCCGCACCAGCGTCGAGATCCTCGCCCTGCTGCAGCGCCTCAACCGCGACGGGCTGACGATCGTCCTGGTGACCCACGAGCCCGACATCGCGGCCTACGCCAGCCGCGTCCTGGTCTTCCGTGACGGCCGGCTGCTCAGCGACGAGCGCCGGGAAGCGCCCCAGGACGCCGCCGCCACGCTGGCCGCGCTGCCGGTCGACGAGGAGGCGCTGGCGTGACCGGGGTGCTGCAGTCCGTGCGCATCGCCCTGCGCTCGCTGCGCGTGAACAAGCTCCGGAGCGCGCTGACGATGCTCGGCATCATCATCGGCGTCGGCGCGGTCATCACCATGGTCGCCGTCGGCGCCGGCGCTTCCGCCCGCGTCGCCGAGCAGATCCAGAGCCTGGGCTCCAACCTCATCATCGTGCTGTCGGGCTCGGTGACGGCCAGCGGCGTACGGATCGGCCAGGGCTCGCAGCTCACGATCACCGAGGACGACTCGACGGCCATCGCGCGCGAGATCCCCGCGGTGCAGGTGTCGGCGCCGTCGGTCCGGGGCAACGCGCAGGTCGTGTTCGGCAACCTCAACTGGGCGACCGGTGTCCAGGGTGTCACGGCCGACTACTTCGAGGCGCGCGACTGGCTCGTGCCCACCGGCCGGCCGATCGGGCCCGAGGACACGGACGGCGCCACCAAGGTCGCGCTGCTCGGGCAGACGACCGCGCTCAACCTCTTCGGCGACACCGACCCCCTGGGCCAGATCGTGCGGATCAAGAAAGTGCCGTTCACGGTGATCGGGGTCCTCGACCGCAAGGGACAGAACTCCTGGGGTCAGGATCAGGACGACATCGTCCTGATCCCGCTCTCGACCGCCAAGAAGAAGGTGCTGGGCAAGAGCAACTCCAACCCGCGGGCCGTGCAGGCCATCTCGGTCAAGGTCCGGCCGGAGGAGGACATGACCGAGGCCGAGGGCCAGATCCGCGAGCTGCTGCGCCAGCGCCATCGCCTGCAGCCGTACCAGGACGACGACTTCAACGTGCGCAACCTGTCGGAGATCCTCCAGGCCCAGGAGGGGCAGCAGAAGGTGATGACGCTGCTGCTGGCCTCGATCGCCTCGGTGTCCCTGCTGATCGGCGGCATCGGCATCATGAACATCATGCTGGTCTCCGTCACCGAGCGGACGCGCGAGATCGGCCTGCGCATGGCGGTGGGCGCCCGGGGCCGCGACATCCTGGGCCAGTTCCTCATCGAGGCCATTACGCTGGCCCTCATCGGCGGGTTGATCGGCATCGCCACCGGCCTCGGCGGCGCCGAGGCGCTCAGCCGGTACTTCGAGTGGCGCACGCTGGTGGCGCCGGAGGCGATCGCGCTGGCCTTCAGCTTCGCCGCGGTCGTGGGCGTCTTCTTCGGCTTCTACCCCGCGCTGAAGGCCGCGCGGCTCGACCCCATCGAAGCGCTCCGCTACGAGTAAGCGGAACCGCCGCGAGAAGTCCCGGCCGCGACGGGCCGCCCGGCCGGCGCGCCGTTCCCACGCCCGACCGACCGCGCGCCTGCGCCCGGCCAAGCCGCGCCCGGCCAAGCCGCGCCCGCCCAAGCCGCGCCCGCCCAAGCCGCGCGCGCCCAGACCGCGCGTGCCCAAGGTGCGCGTGCCCAAGCCGATGGAGGCCGAGACGCGTTTGCTCGATCTGGCGGGGGCGCTCGCCGCACTCCCGCCGGCCGGGGCCGTGCCCGCGGCGTTGCGCGCTCTCGCCGCGGCCTACGCACCTGACGCCCCCCTACCCCAGGCGCTGGCCCGGGCCTGGCTGGCCAGCCACGGCGACAAGACCGCACTGCTGGCGCTGGCCTGGGCGCGCGAGCGGCTGCGTCTCTCGCTGGAGGAGCTGCTGGCGCGCACGCCCCCGCGCGGCGCGCTGCCCGGCGCGCCCGCGACTCGCGCCTGGCTGATCCTGGCGGCCTGCGAGGCCATCGCGCTGGAGCCTCCGTCGGCGGCAACCGATCGGCTGCGCGCGCTGCTCGAGCTCAACGGCTATCCCGCGGATCCTGCCTGACCGCCGCTCAGCCGAGGCAGCACGTCGCGCGCGAAGCGCTCGAGCATGCCAGTGGCCGGAAAATCCACGAAGCCCAGCATGAGGTCGGTGGCGCCGGCCGCGGCGTACGCCTCGATGCGCGCGGCCACGGCGTCGGCGTCGCCCACCAGCGCAGTGCCGAGCAGCGCGTCGGCGCCGCCGCCGCGCGCGGCGCGGAAGCGCCGCGTCCACGCCTGTTGCTCGCCGGCGGATCCGGCCAATAGCACGTCGGTCTCCACCGATCGCCGGACGGCCGCCCGCCCGCGCCCCGCGTCCTGGAGCAGCACGTCCAGCCGGAGGGAGAGCGCCGCAAAGACCGCCGGTGTCACGTACGAGGCCTCCCACCCGTCGGCCCGGCGCGCCGTCAGCGCCAGCGCATGCGGGCTCATGGCGGCGATCCACACCGGCGGACCCGGCCGCTGCACGGGCCGTGGCTCGAGACGGGCGCCGCGCAGTCGGAAGACCGGGCCCTCGGCGTCCACCGTCTCGCCGCGCCACAGCGCGCCGACGATGGCCAGCGCCTCGTCGAGCGCGTCCACGCGCGCCCGGCCGGTCGGATAGTGAATGCCGTGACGGGCCCACGCCGCCGCGGTGTCGGCATCCCCGGCGCCGACCGCCATGCGGAGGTCGAGGCGGCCACCGGAGAGGTGATCCACCGTCACGGCCCGCTTGGCCAGCCATGAGGGATGATGCGCCGCCGGATCGAACGCGTAGGTGACCGCGGGTCCGATGCGCGCGCGGCGGGTGACGGCGGCCAGCGCGCCGAGCATCGTCCAGCCGTCGTGGGTGAAGTCCCACAGGCCGTCGCCGTAGGTGATGCGCGCGTAGCCGAGCTCGTCCGCCGCCCGCCAGAAGCGCTCGACCGCCACGACGTCCGTCGACCACGTCTGCACGCTCAGGCTGATCACGACGCGAGGATGAGACGGAGCGCCGAGACCTGTCAACGGCCGGGCCATCGGGGCCGAGGGTTTGACGCGCGTGACCGGGCGCCGCTAGAGTGGGTCCCGATGCGCGTTCCTCTCCGCCTGGCTCTGGGACTCCTCGCGCTCATCGTCGCGCCCGCCGCGGCGCTCGGGCAGAGCCCCGCGGAGTCGGCGCGGCTGCTGGTAGCCCGCTATCACGAGGATCCGACCGTCATCGATCGGGCCCGCGATCAGCTGGAGTCGGCACTGGCCCGCGACCGCCAGGTCGACACGATGGTCATGCTCGCCTTCGTGCATTTCCTCTACGGCGACGTTCGCGCCACGACCATCGAGGACAAGCTGGCCTCCTACGACCGCGGCCGCGAGATCGCCAGGCGCGCGGTCGAGCTGGCCCCGCGCAACCCCGAGGCCCACGTGTGGTACGGGATCAACACCGGCCGCTGGGGCCTGACCAAGGGCGTGATGCGCTCGCTCTTCCTGCTGCCCACGGTCCGCCAGGAGGTCGACGCGACGCTCGCGCTCGATCCCAAGAATCTGCGCGCGCTCGCCCTGTCCGGCAACGTCTTCCTCGAGGTGCCGAGCCTGTTCGGGGGCGATCGGGCCAAGGCCGAGCAGCAGTTCCGCCGGGCGCTGGCGATCGACCCCCACTTCACGGTGGCGCGCGTCGACCTCGCCCGGGTCCTGATCGCCGCCGGCCGCTACCCCGACGCCCGCCGTGAGCTGCAGGGCGTCGTGGACGAGCGCACCCCCAACAGCATCGCCGACTGGACCGCCAAGGACCTGCCACGCGCACGCCAGCTGATCGAGTCCCTCAAGGGCCAGTAGACATCGCGTCGGTCATCCGGCGGCTGCGCCGGACGCGGTCCGCCTGGAACCCGACCGCGCTGGCCGAGTTCGCCGACACCGGCGACCCGTTCCGCGTGCTCATCGCCTGCATCCTGTCCCTGCGCACCCAGGACACCACCACCGGCCCGGCGGCCGTCCGCCTCTTCGCGGTGGCCTCGACGCCCCGCACGCTGCTGGAGCTGCGGGCCAGCCGGATCGCGCGTCTCATCTATCCGGTCGGCTTCTACCGCACCAAGGCCGGCGTGATCCTCGGCATCTGCCGCGACCTGCTCGAGCGCTTCGAGGGCCGGGTGCCCGACACCATCGACGAGCTGCTGACGCTCAAGGGCGTGGGGCGCAAGACCGCCAACCTCGTCGTCACGATGGGGTTCAACAAGCCGGGCATCTGCGTGGACACCCACGTGCACCGGATCTCCAACCGCCTGGGCTACGTGCGCACCCGCAACCCCGAGGAGACGGAGATGGCGCTGCGCGCGCGGCTGCCGCGGCGCTACTGGATCGGCTACAACGACCTGCTGGTGGCCTTCGGCCAGAACGTGTGCGCGCCGATCTCGCCGCGCTGCTCGACCTGCCCGGTCAGCGCGCTGTGCCGGCGGGTCGGCGTGACCTCGGCGCGCTGACGCGCCGCCGTAGCCGGCGCAGCACCGCCAGGTTACGCAGGTCGGCGGCCGGCTCGGGATCCTTGGGCGTCTCCAGCGCCTTGGGCACGCCCTGGAAGCGCCGGTCCTGGAGGAGCAGGCGGAACGGCGCGAGCCCCATGCGTCCGCGTCCGATGTGCTCGTGGCGATCGAGGCCGGAGCCGAGCGGCGCCCGGGCGTCGTTGAGGTGGAAGGCGAGCACGCGCTCGATCCCGACCAGGCGCGCGCACTCGGCCATCGCCGCCTCGTAGCCCGCCCGCGTCCGCACGTCGTAGCCGGCGGCGAACAGGTGGCAGGTGTCCAGGCAGACGCCCACCCGTCGCGCGCGTCCCGTCCGGTCGAGGAGCGCGCCCAGCTCGGCGAACGACCGTCCGAGCGTGCCGCCGCCGCCCGCGGTGTTCTCCAGCGCGATCCGCACGCGATAGCCGCGCGTGCGGCGCAGCGTCTCGCCGACCGCCGCCGCCACCCGCGCCACGCCGGCCTCGACGCCGGTCCCGAGGTGCGAGCCCGGGTGAATGGCCACGCAGCCCAGCCCCAGCGCCTCGGCCCGCTCCAGCTCGTCGGTGAACACGTCCACCGCGCGCGCCCACGCGACCGGATCGGGCGTGGCCAGGTTGATCAGATAGCTCGCGTGGGCAAAGACCCAGGGGATGCCGGTGGTGCGCCGGGCGGCGCGAAAAGCCCGAACCTCGTCGTCGCCGAGCGGCCGCGCGGCCCACTGCCGCTGATTCTTGACGAAGATCTGCACGGCGAAGCACCCGAGGGCGTGCCCGCGCTCGAGCGCCAGCGACAGGCCTCCGGCGATCGACATGTGCGCGCCCAGCTCGTCGGGCACGATCATCTCAGCGCCCGGCCGGCCCGACGAGCAGCTCGGCCACCCGCGCCTGCCGGAAGGCCCACGCCTGCCGTAGCTGCCGCTGGACGAGGGCCCGAAGCAGCGCGCTCCCCACCCGGCCCAGCGGCAGCCGGTAGGTCACGCGGTCCTCCACCCAGGTACCGCCGCCCTCGTCGAGGAAACGGTGACGATGCTCCCAGCGGGCCCACGGCCCGCGCACCTGCACGCCGACGAAGCGGTAGGGCGGATCGAACTCCCGGATGTACGTGCGCCAGCGCAGCGGCAGTCCCAGCCAGGCGACGCGGAAGTCCAGCACGGCCCCCGCCGCCAGCGTGACGCCGGGCGTGAGCAGGCGCAGCCGCAGCGCGGGCGGGCTCACGCGCAGGAGGTTGGCGGGATCCGCGAAGAACGCGAACACGTCGGCGCGCGGCCGGGCGAGCCAGAAGCGGGTCTCCAGGACGTGATCGGCCATGGGGCGTGCGCAGCGCAGGCTATCATGGGCCGGTGCCGGCACTCAGCCAAACGCGCGCCTACGCGGCACTCCTGCTCATCGCGATCCTGTGGGGCACGTTCCCGGCCACCGGCAAGCTGGCCGTCGCCGACCTGCCGCCGGTATTCCTCACCGCCGTGCGCGGCGTCATTGCCTCGGCCTTCCTGGTCACGCTGCTCGCGCGCTCGGGCTTCGAGACGGTGCGCGGGCTCGGGCCGGAGAGCATTCGGGCCTTCATCGTCCTCGGCGTCTGCGGGCTCGTGCTGTCCACGCAGCTCTCCTACATCGGCTACGCGTACACCACCGCTGCCAACGCGGCCATCTTGCAGGCGGCCACCCCGGTCCTCGTCGCGCTCGGCGCGCGCGCCTACCTCGGCGAGCGCCTGCGCCGGCGCCAGCAGGCCGGCGTGGCCATCTCGGCGCTGGGCGTGCTGGCGGTCGTCACCGACGGCCGGCTCTGGATGCTGCGCCTCGGCGACCTGCGGGCCGGCGACTTCATCACGCTGATCGGGCTCGTCGCCTGGACCACCTACACCGTCTATGGCAAGCGCGTCGTCATGACGCACTCGCCGGCGCTCACGACCACCGCGGCCTACGTGGCCGGCACCTGCGTGCTGGTGGCCGAGGCCGCCCTGACCGCGCCGCTGTTCCCGCGCCCGGTGCTGACCTCGGTGCGCGCGTGGACGGTGGTCGCCTACCACGCCATCTTCGGCGCGGTCGCGCACATCTGGTGGTATCGCGCCGTCGAGCGCGTGGGCGCCAGCCGCGCCGCCGTCTTCATGAACGTCACCCCGATCGTCGGCATCGTGATGGCCAGCGCCCTGCTGGCCGAACCGATCGGCATCTGGGAAGTCGTCGGAACCCTACTCGTTCTGGCCGGCGTCGCCCTCACCACCACCGCCCCCGCCCGCAGCAGCGGATAACGAAAGCCTACTGGGCCTCGTGGAATTCGGCGACGCCGTGGCCCCGGCGTGGGCGGCGTTGGCGTTGAGGCGGCCGGCACGCCATCATGGCGAGCCGTCGTCGCCGTTCGAGCGCAGGGCTCGGCTCGCGAGCCGCCCACGATTCGACTTGTCCACGCCCCAACCCCCCTTGGGGGATGGGGGGCCGAGCGAGCCGAGCCCGGAGCGAGTTACGGCGACAGGCGAGCCATGCGGGCGTGCCGGCGGCCTCAACGCCAACGCCGCCCACGCCGGGGCCACGGCGTCGCCGAATTCCACGAAGCTCTTCAGAGCTTTTTCACCTCGGCCAGGATGCGATCAGGATCAGGCAGCTCCCCGCGCCCGTACCGCTCGATGAAGCGGATGGTCCCCGTCGTGTCGACGATGAACGTCGCCCGGTTGTTGGCGTTCCACTCCGCCCAGTAGACGCCGTAGGCCTTGGCGGCCTCGCGGTGCATGTCGGAGAGGAGCGGATAGTGGCTGATGCCCACCGACTTGGCCCAGTTCTCGTGGCTGAACGGGCTGTCCGTCGAGATACCCAGCACCTGGGTATTGGCCGCTTCGAAGTCGCCGACGCGCCTGTCGAAGGCGGGCATGCAGGTGCTTCAGCCCGGCGTCCAGTCGAGCGGATAGAACAGCAGCACGACGTTCCGGCCCCGGTAGTCGCGCAGGCTGTGCTCCTTGAGCCCGATCGCCTTCAGCGTGAAGTCGGGCGCCGGGCTGCCCACGACCGGCGGCGTATCGGCGGTCTCGCTCATCGCGCGCCTCCTCCCCTGGCCGCCCGCCGCGCCTCCCGCGGCACGAAGCGGGACGGCACGGCCTTGGCCGGCGGCTTGCGCACGGCCGCCCACAGCCGGTCGCGGCGCGCCTCGAGCGGCTGCGCGTCGACGCCCAGGTGGGCGGCGGCGGTGACGACGCGGCCGGTCTGCCAGAGGCGCTCGAAGCGCGTGGCGTAGCGCGGATCGCGCAGCGCGTAGTGGTCCATGATCACGCGGCAGCCGGTCGCGTCGAGGATGCGCTGCAGATTGTCGACGCCGCGGTCGATGACGGAGGTGCCCACCTCGCGCTCGACGTACGACGGAGGCCCCGACAGGTAGAGCGTGGTCGGCCGCTGCTGGATCAGCCAGGCGGCGGCCACCGCCGACAGAGGTCCCTGCACGTCGGAGGCGAACACGAACCGCTGGTGCTCGCGGTAGTCGATCACGGTGAGCGCCACCAGGTAGCCGAGCGTCGTGCCTTCCACACCGTGGGGCAGCGGCGGCGACACCGCCAGGTCGAGGTCGGCCGTGGAGACCGACACGCCGTCGGCCGGCTGGATGTGCCCGGGGCTCTGCAGCCCGCTCCACAGGGCTTGCGCCCGCCGGGCCTGGGCGCCGTTCACCATCCGGCGCGGATCCTTGGCCAGCACGACGCGCCCGGCATAGAACGCCGGGTCGGAGCGGAAGTGATCGTCGTGGTAGTGACTCACGAACACGTAGCGGGCGCGCGCCGCGTACGCCGAGATGCGGTCGTTGGCGCGCTTGAGCGCGTCCCACTCCTCCTGGCTGGGAGGCAGGCCGTAGCGCGCCGGCGCCAGCGTGGCGCCGGGGTCGATCAGCACGCCGGTGGCGCCCGCCTCGACGTAGGTGGCCATCGACCGCACGCCCAGCGAATCGGCCGCGAGCGGGACGATCCTCACGCGCGGCCCCCTGGCACCGGCATCAGATGCATCGCCCGCCGTCCACCTCGATGCAGGAGCCGGTGATCATCGCCGCGTCGTCCGAGGCGAGGAAGACGGCGGTGGCGGCGAGATCCTCGGGCTGGTTCAGGCGTCCCAGCGGCACCGTGGCCTCGTAGCGCTCGAGCGACTCGGCGTCGACCTGCTGCTTGTTCATGAAGGTCGGCAGCATCGGTGTGTGGGTGGCGACCGGCGCGATGGCGACCACCCGCACGCCGTGCGGCGCGGCCTCCAGCGCCAGGGCCTTGGCCAGCGTGACGACGGCGCCCTTGGACGACGCGTAGGTCTGCCCGCCGGGGCGCGGCCGGATGGCCGAGGTCGAGGCGGTGATGAGGATCACCCCGCGGCGCTGCCGCTTCATCACCGGCAGGGCGTACTTGGCGCCGAGCCACACGCCCTTGACGTTGACCGCGAAGATCTGGTCGAAGACCTTCTCGTCGACCTCCTCGATGTCGGTCTTCCACTGGGGCACACCGGCGTTGGCGAAGAAGACGTCGAGCCGTCCCCAGCGGGCGAGCGCCTGCTCGACGACCGCCTGGTTGTCGCTTGCGCGCGTCACGTCGGCCCGGGCGGCCGCGGCCTGCCCGCCGCCCTGCTCGATCCGCTCGACGATGCCCTTGGCGCCGGCCTCGTTGAGGTCGACCACGAGCACGCGCGCGCCCTCGCGCGCCATGGCCAGTGCTGAGGCCGCGCCGATGCCGGAGGCGGCACCCGTCACGATGGCGACCCGGTCCTTCAAGCGCATGTGTCGTCTCCTCCCTTACAGGGCCAGCTCGGCCATCGTGCGAACGGCCGTCGTGTCGCCGGACACCATGATCGTCGTCACCCCCGAGCCTGTCCACTCGGCCAGCTGCTCGCGCACACGCTCGCGCGGGCCGCACAGCGCGACCTCGTCGACCAGCGCGTCGGGCACCGCGGCCGCCGCCTCGTCCCTGCGACCGCCGAGATACAAGTCCTGGATCCGCTTGGCGGCCTCGTCGTAACCGTAGCGGCGCGCGATGTCGTTGTAGAAGTTTCGGCCCCGAGCGCCCATGCCGCCGACGTACAGCGCCAGGCGCGGTTTCACCGCCGCCCGGCACGCCGCCACGTCGTCACCGATCACCACCGGGACCATGGGCATGACGTCGAAGTCGCGCGCGATGCCCCCGCGCCCCCCGGCCTGGAAGCCCGCGTCGAGCCACTCGCGGAACATCGCCATGCGGCGGGCCGAGAAGAACACGGGGATCCAGCCGTCGGCGATCTCCGCGGCCAGCGCGACGTTGCGGGGGCCGACCGCGGCCAGGTAGATCGGCAGGTCGGCGCGGCCGTGCAGGATCGAGCGCAGCGGCTTGCCGAGCCCCGTCGCGTCGGCGCCGGCGTAGGGGATCTGGTAGTACGCGCCGCGGAATTCGAGCGGCGTGTCGCGCCGCAAGATCGACCGCACGATCGCGACGTACTCGCGCGTCTTGCCCAGCGGTTTGCCGAACGCCTGGCCGTGCCAGCCCTCGACCACCTGGGGGCCCGACACCCCGAGGCCGAGCCGGAAGCGGCCGCCGGAGAGCGCGTCGAGCGTCATGGCGGTCATCGCGGTCATGGCCGGTGTGCGGGCCGGGATCTGCATGATCGCGGTGCCGACGTGGATGCGCTCGGTGCGTGCGGCGATCCACGCCGCCGGCGTGACGGCGTCGGAGCCGTAGGCCTCGGCCGACCACACCGAGGCGTAGCCCAGCCGCTCGGCCTCGAGGATCTTCGTCATGTCGAGCGCCATGGTCGCGCCCGAGTAGTTCAGGTTCAGCGCCAGCCGCATGCGATCCCTCCTGCCTTCAGTGTGCCCGCGGGCGTCGCCGCCGCGGCAGATCGGCCCGCGTCGGCTCCCACTGGAATCGCGCCAACGGCACGCGGCCCAGCCGCAGCGTGACGCCCTCCTGCTCGAGGCGGATGCGCTGGGTCAGCATCCCGCTCCCCTGCCGCCTCCGGCTGATGCGGCCCTGCGCGTTCACCACCCGATGCCACGGCACGTCGTCCGGACAGCGCCCCATCGCGCCGCCCACCGCCCGCGCCGACCGCGCCCGGCCCACCAGGGCCGCCACCTGCCCGTAGGTCGCGACGTGGCCCCGCGGAATCCGCCGGACCACCAGGTACACGGCCCCGCGAAACGTCACCCGCGCGCGGCGCCGGCGCCCAGCTCGTGCAGGCGTGCGTACAGGCCGCCCCGTCGCAGCAGCTCGCCGTGCGTGCCCTCCTCGTGGATGCGGCCGCGATGCAACACCAGGATCCGGTCGGCGTTCTGGATGGTCGACAACCGGTGCGCGATGGTGATCGTCGTGCGTCCCGCCATGAGCCGCGCCATCGCGTCCTGGATCATCCGCTCGGCTTCGGGATCGACGCTGGAGGTCGCCTCGTCCAGCACCAGGACTGCGGGATTGTACACGAGCGCGCGGGCGATGGCCAAGAGCTGGCGCTCGCCGTGCGAGAGATTCGCCGCGCGCTCGACGAGCGGCGTGCGCAATCCATGGGGCAGCCGCTCGACGAGCGCCGCCGCGTTGGCCGTGGCCAGCGCGCGCTGCAGCGCCGCGGCGCCGCCGGCGCCGTCCACCGTCAGGTTGGCCTCGATCGTGCCGGTGAAGAGCACCGGGTCCTGGAAGATGACGCCCACGTGACGGCGCAAGCGCTCGAGCTCCCACTCGCGCACGTCCACGCCCTCCACCAGCACGCGCCCGCGCTGCACGTCCCACGTCCGGTTGAGCAGCCGCACGCACGTGGACTTGCCCTCGCCCGTGGTCCCCACCAGCGCCAGGTGCTCGCCCGGCGCCACGGTGAAGCTGCAGTCCGCCAGCACCCAGCGCTCGCCCTCGTACGCGAACCACACGCCCTCGAAGGCCGCCCGGCCACTCGCGTTCGCCGGGGCGCGCGGCGCCGGCGGCGCCACGATGGCGGGGGCGCGGTCGAGCAGGCCGAAGATGCGCTCGGCCGAGGCCATGGCCGCCTGCATCACCGTGTACTTGGCCCCGAGGTCGCGGATGGGCAGGAAGAAGCGGTTCGTGTACTGGATGAACGCGACCAGGACGCCGAAGGTGAGCGCCCCGTCCAGGATGCGGCCGCCGCCGTACCAGACCAGCAGCGCCAGCACCACCGAGCCGAGCGCTTCGACGGTCGCGTACAGCGTGGCCTCGAAGAGGGTCGAGCCGAAGAGCGCGCGGCGGTAGTCCTGGTTGAGGCGCTCGAACTCCCGCCGCTCGTGGGCCTCGCGCGTGAAGAGCTGGACGACCGCCATGCCCTGCAGTGACTCCTGCAGGAAGGCGTTGAGGCGGGCCAGCCGGCGCCGGACCTCGCGGTAGGCGTCGCGGGCGCGCAGGCGGAAGTAGGCGGCCACCGCGAAGAGTACCGGCACGATCGCGTAGGTCACCAGGGCCAGCCGCCAGTCGAGCCACAGCATCATCACCACGACACCGGCCACCGTGACCACGTCGGCCACGATCGCGAAGAGCCCGCTGGTGAACGCCTCGCTGACCGCCTCGACGTCGCTGAGCACGCGGGTCATGAGGCGCCCGACCGGCGTGCGGTCGAAGAAGCCCGCCTCCAGGCCGAGCAGGTGGCGGAACAGCGTGGCCCGCACGTCGTGGATGACGCGCTGGCCGGTCAGCGCCATGAGGTACGCCTCCAGCATCCGCAGCCCGTAGAGCGCGGCCAGCGTCGCCGCAAACAGCCCGGCGACCCTCGTCAACCCCACCCAGTCGCCGTGAAGGATGTGGTCGTCGATGGCCACCTTGAGCAGATAGGGCTGCGCCAGCTCCACCAGCGCGACCAGCGGGAAGAGCAGCATCGAGGACCAGACGAGCCGGTGATGT
This sequence comes from Methylomirabilia bacterium, assembly GCA_041499965.1. Lineage (GTDB taxonomy): Bacteria > Methylomirabilota > Methylomirabilia > Rokubacteriales > CSP1-6 > AR5. Next base: position 6,054 of record JBGQLG010000002.1, on the reverse strand, counting down.
GGCCGCGCGGCGGCCCACAGGCGCGCGGTCAGCCGGCGGTCGAACGCGCGCCCGAGGACCTCGTCGTGCTCGGCGTCGAGGACCGCGTCAGGCACGCGCGATCTCCTCCTCGAGCCGCTGGATGCGCCAGAGCCGCGCGTAGAGTCCGCTCCGGGCCAGGAGTGCGGCGTGCGTGCCGCTCTCGACCACCCGGCCGCCGTCGAGGACGATGATCCGGTCGGAGCCCTGGGCGGCCCGCAGGCGGTGGGTCATCACGAGGATGGTCGGCGCCGCCGCCCGCAGCCCGGCCAGGATCTCCGTCTCCTTGGCGGTATCGACGTTGGCGAAGACGTCGTCGAGGATCAGGATCGGTGGCGCGCCGGCGAGCCCGCGCGCGATGGCCACGCGCTGGCGCTGGCCGCCGGACAGCGTCAGACCGCGCTCGCCGACGACGGTGTCCCACCCGCGCGCGAAGGCCTCGATCTCCTCGGCGATGCCGGCCGCCCCCGCCGCCCGCTCCGTCGCCGCTCGGTCGAGCGTCTCGCGGCCGAGCGTGACGTTGTCACGCAGCGCCCGCGAGAAGAGAAACGCCTCCTGGGGCACCCAGGCCAGCGCCGCCCGCACACGCTCGAGCGGCACCGTGGTCACGTCCACACCATCGACGAACACGCTGGCCGCCGGTGGCTCCCAGAGCCGCGCCAGCAGCAGGCCGAGCGTGGTCTTGCCGCCGCCGGTCGGCCCCACGACCGCGACGATCTCCCCCGTCGCCACCTCGAAGCTCACGTCGCGCAGCACCGGCTCGCGCCCGGGATACGCGAACGTCAGCGCCGCGAAGCGAATGGCCGGTTCCCGCGCCGCCGGGCGCGCCGGCGCGTGCTGGCGATCAGCGGGCGCAGCCGGCCGCGCCTCGTCCAGCACCTGCTGGATGCGCTCCATCGACGTCAGGCCGCGGCGGACGACCGACAGGGTGAACCCCAGCGCCACCGTCGGCCAGGCCAGGTAGCCGAGATAGCCGGTGAAGGCGACGAGCGCGCCCAGCGACAGTCGCCCGCCCACGACCGCGCCGCCGCCCGCCCACAGCACGATCAGCGTGCCGACACCCGCGACGAGACCCATGAGCGGCGTGAAGTGCGCCTGGGTCCGAGCCAGCGCCGTGCTCGCATCGCGCAGCGCGCCGTTGGCCGCCGCGAACTCGGCCATCGCCCGTGGCTCCATCGTGTAGGCGCGGACCACGCCCATGCCGGCCAGCCGCTCCTGCACCAGCGTGGACAGCTCGTCCAGCCGCTCCTGCATCGCGTGGGTCCGCACCGTGACGAGCGCGGTGTAGCGCCGTGCGAGCAGGACGAGCACGGGCACCGGCGCCATCGCCCACAGCGTGAGCCACGGATCGACGGCCAGCATCGCGGCCAGGGCGCCGACGAAGGCCAGCGCGGTCGAGACGCCGGAGATCAGGCCGAAGCCGAGCAGCGAGCGGATGGCGCTGACGTCGCTGGCCGCCCGGGTCATGAGATCGCCGGTGGAGTAGCGCGCGAAGACGGCGGGCGGGAAGGTCTGGAAGGCGGCGTAGAGCCGGCTGAGCACGTCGGCCCCGACGTGCTGGGCGGCGCCGGCGATCGCGAAGCGCGAGGCGAGCCGGGCCACGCCGTTGCCGGCCGCGCAGCCGAGGATGAGGGCCACGTAGGCGCCGAGCGGCGCGGCCCGGCCTCGGGTCTGCAGCGCGTCGATGGCCTGCTTGACCGTCCACGGGATGGCCAGCGACAGCGTCGTGCCCACGGCCAGGCAGAGCAGGCCGAGCGCGTAGCGCGCACGGTACCGCGACGCGTACCGCCAGACCTCGCGCCCGGGAGAAGCCAGGGGCGCGCCCCTACCTGGCGGGCCGGCCGGCGGCGTGCGGCTTCAGCGCGGCGTAGACGGCCAGCACCGTCGGCGTCGGCACGCCGAGGCGCTGGCCCAGCCGTACCGCGTGGCCGTGCAGCGCCTCCAGCTCCAGCCGGCGCCCCTGGACGAGATCGTGGTGCAGCGACGACAGCGCCTCGGGGGCCAAGGCCGCGGCCGTGGCCATGACCGACTCGACGGTCTCCTGGCCGAGCGGCACGCCGCTGGCCCGCGCAATGGCCGCCAGCTCCTCGACGATCAGCCGGTACATCCGCCAGCTCTCGGGCACCGCGCGGATCTCGCCGATGGGCGCCCGCGTGATGCCGGTCATGCCCGCCTGGGCGCTGATCATCAGATACTTCTCCCACAGCGAGCGGCGGATGTCCGTCACGAGGTCGGCCGGCACCGAGGCCGCGGCGAACGCGGCGAGCAGCCGCTCCAGGCGCGGGCTCGGGCGCCCGTCGAGCTCGCCGAAGGCCACGCGGCCGCCCAGGCGGTGGGCGATGACGCCGGGCGACTCGATCGTGGCGAACACGTACGCCACCCCGCCCACCGCGTGGCCGGCGCCGAGCGCACGAGCGAGCGTCTCCTCGTTGTCCACGCCGTTCTGCAGCGAGACCACCGCGGTGTGGGGACCGATGACCGGCCGGATCGCGGCCGCCGCCGACTCGGTGTCGAACGACTTCACGCAGAAGAGCACGACGTCGGCGATCGGCTGGCCGGCGACGTCGGCGACGGCGTCGGTCTTGACGATCCACTCGCCCTCCACGGCCGAGCGGATGCGCAGCCCGTCGCGCCGCATCGCCTCCAGGTGAGCGCCCCGGGCCAGGAAGGTAACGGCGGTGCCGGCCCGGGCCAGCTTCGCGCCGAAGTAACCGCCGACTCCGCCGGCGCCGACGATCAGGACCCGCATCACCACCATCCCCGCCGCCGGAAGTAGGCGACCATGCCGCCGGCGCTCAGCAGCATGAGGCCCAGCACCGCCGGATAACCCCAGCGGGCGTCGAGCTCCGGCATGTGCTTGAAGTTCATCCCGTAGATCGACGCGATGAACGTGAGCGGGATGAAGATCGTGGCGATGACCGTGAGGACCTTCATGACCTCGTTGAGGCGCTGGTTCTGCACGGACAGGAAGACCTCCATCACCGAGACCGCCGTCTCCCGCAACGACTCCACGATCTCGAGCGCCTGCACCGTGTGGTCGTAGACGTCGCGGATGAAGACGCGGGTCTCCGGGGCGATGAGCGGCGACTCCTCGCGCTGCAGGATCGTGACCTCCTCCCGCATCGGCCACACCGCCCGCCGCAGCGCCATGAGGTCGTGGCGCAGCCGGGTGAGGCGCGACAGCGTCTGCTCGGAGGAGACCGGGGCCAGCGCCTCCTCTTCCAGCGCGTGCATGCGCTCGGACAGCTCGTCGAGCACGGGAAAGTACGCGTCGACCACCGAGTCGATGAGCAGGTAGGCCAGGTAGTCGGCGCCCGCCTCCCGGACGCGGCCCCGGCCCAGGCGGACGGCCTCGCGCACCGAGTCGAAGCAGTCGCCGTCGCTCCGCTCCTGGATGGTCACCACCCAGTCGGTGCCGAAGAAGACGCTGATCTGCTCGTCGACGATGGTCGCGCCCAGGCCCGGGGCCGGGCCGGTCGCGGGCGGCGTGTCCAGCCGCATCGTGCGCATGACCATGAAGATGTGCTTGTCGAAGCGCTCGACCTTGGGCCGCTGGGGCACGTTGAGGACGTCCTCCAGGGCCAGCGGATGCAGGCCCAGGCGCTCGCCGAGGCGCACGAACACCGCGGAGTCGCCGAGGCCGTCGATGTTGATCCAGGTGACGGCGCCCGGCACCAGGCGGGCGAGGGCGTCGTCGATCGTGGCGACCCGCTGCTCCTCGAGGCCGTCACGGCCGAAGGTCCGGACCTCGATGACCGGCGGGCCTGACGACTCGACCGCCACGAGCGTGCCGGGCGGCGCGCCCGGTCGGATGCGCGACAGCCCGGGGCGCCGCACGCCGAGCGCCGCACGCAGGTGCTGCTGACGGCGCTTCCAGTTCATGCGCGATCATGCTCGGGGAGGCGTGCGGGCTTGTCAAGGTGCCGCCTGTGATAGAGTCCGACGCGGCATGACGTCACTGAGCGCGGAGCGCGCGCTGGCGGTCGAGCTGGCGCGGACCGCGGGCGAGCTGCTGCGCGGCGAGCTGCACGGCGCGCGCCGCATCGCCTTCAAGGACAGCCCCACCAACCTCGTCACCGAGATGGACGCGCGGGTCGAGGCGCTGATCGTCGACCGCCTGCGGGCCGCGTTCCCCGACGACGCCATCCTGGCCGAGGAGCGCGGCGCCGCCGCCGGCCGCTCCGGCCGGCGCTGGATCATCGACCCGCTCGACGGCACCACCAACTACGCCCACCGGCTGCCGCTCTTCGGCGTGTCGATCGCGCTGCAGGCCGCCGGCCGCGTGCAGCTCGGCGTGATCTACGACCCCAACCAGCGCGAGCTGTTCGTGGCCGAGCGCGGGGCTGGCGCGTTCTGCAACGACGTGCGCCTGGCCGTGTCGGCCGCCGCCAGCCTCGACGTCAGCCTGCTCGCCACCGGCTTCCCCTACGACATCCGCGTGCGCGAGGACAACAACCTGCGCGAGTACGGCGCGTTCGCGGTGCGCGCGCGCGGCGTGCGCCGCCTGGGCTCGGCCGTGCTCTACCTGGCCTGGGTGGCGGCGGGACGCTTCGATGGCTACTGGGAGCTCCGGCTCGGGCCGTGGGACGTCGCCGCCGGCGGGCTCATGGTGGAGGAAGCCGGCGGCCGGCTCACGGCCATCGACGGCGGCCCGCTCGACCTCGACCATCCGACCGTCATCGCCAGCAACGGCCGGATCCACGACGCGATGCTGGCCGTCCTCAGGGAGACCCGACGCGCATGAGCGAGACCCGCATTCCCCTGCACACGCGCACGATCCGCATGGACGCCGCGCGCGTGAGCGAGAGCGAGCTGGAGGTGACCGGCCACCTGGTCGACGACCGCCCGGAGCCGGAGGACTGGTTCGGCGTGCCGTCCGGCCTGGTCATCCACGACATGCGCGTGACGCTGCGCGTGCGCCATCCCGATCTGGTGATCACCGCCGCCTCGGCCGCGATGGCCCGTCACCCCTACACGATCTGCCCCGATGCGATCGCGCCCCTCGAGCGCCTGGTGGGGCTCTCGGTCGCCCAGGGGTTCACGCGCGCGGTCAACGAGCGCCTGGGCCGGGCGCAGGGCTGCGCGCATCTCACCGCGCTGATCCACGCGATGGCCCCGGTGGTCCGCCAGGCGGCCGGTGTGGCGTTCCGCGGCACCCGCCAGGCGCCCGACCCGTCCCACGACCTGTGGTTCGTGAACACGTGCCAGGCCTGGCGCGAGCACGGCCCCCTGCACACCCGCCTCGTCGCCAATGACCTCGAAGGACTTCGCGAACTCTCGGCGTGGCCCAAGCCCTAGCAGGCTGCCGTAACGGGCCCCGCGCTCCCCTGGCGACCTCGGCCCTGCGCTCGACGCACGCGAGGCGAAGATTCGTCGACGTCTACGCTCTCGCCAGGCCGTACTCGCGGCCGCCGAGGCGCAGCGTCCCGCGACCGGTCCCTTCGTCGTAGTCGGCCAGCGCCAGGAGCTGATAGGCGGCGGCCCGGCTCAGACGCGCCTCGAACGGTTCACTCTTCACCGCGCAGTACGGTACGTCGCCGGCGCCGACGCGCAGGGTGGCCGGGTCGACGTCCTGCTCGGTGCCGTCGTTGAGCCAGGCGCGCAGTGCCTCGCCGCGCCGCTCGATGCGCATGACGACGAACGGCGCGTCGACCACCGCGACCGGGATGCGCACGCCGGTCTGGATGAAGTACCCCTCGGCGTCACGGCGCAGGTTGCCGCGCAGGTTGGCGAGGACGCCCGGATGGGTGATCGGCACGTCGCCGTCGTGCCACTCGCCGTCGACGTCCACGTGCAGCGCCGGCAGCGTCCAGCCGCTCGGCAGCGGATCGGTCATCAGAACACCACGCTGGCGAAGGTGACGACGCACTCCGGATCGGGCCACTGGCCGTAGCGCCGCAGCGTCCCGGGCCCGCCACCCAGCGCCCGCAGCAGCGTGTAGATCGGCGACAGTCCGCAGGTGCGGCGACGGTCGTTGTCGCGGCGGGCGGACTCGAAGAAGGCCTCGGCGTCGCCCGCCTCGACGGCGGCCAGCAG
>JBGQLG010000001.1:0-99617 GCA_041499965.1 Methylomirabilia bacterium | reverse complement strand
TCGGAGGGGACGACCGAATGGGCGTGGGCCGGATCGTGGCCGCCGTGCGGGCGGCGCTTGGCGGGAAGGCTCGGCTGGTAGTGCGCGCCGGCCAGGTGCCCGACCCCCGATTCCACCGCGCCGTGGTCGTGCAGGACGACCACGGCAAGTACAGTACGATCCAGGTCAGGAACCTCCTCGTCGATGCCACGCGCCCCGTCACCAACTGCGTGGTGCGACTCGACGATCTCCGGCAGGACGGTCGGACCTGCGCGGGGTTCGTGCCGACGGCGCTGCGCTGGGCGGGCCAGGACGGTCCGCGGTCAGCGCTCAAGTCGTTCGAGCGGACGGAGTCGGTGCTGCTCCTCACCCGGCCGACGCTCGGTACCGAGTGGGAGCTGCAGGCTCCTGTGCGCGACGGTACCGCCGGGCGCTGCCGCTATCCGCTCGGCACCTATGAGATCGAGCTGAGCGTCCGCGCGGCCGGCGCCAGGACGACCTCGCGGCTGGCGGCGACGCTGATGGTGTTGCTGGACGACGCGCGGATCGTCTGGCGACGGCGGCGCTGAATTCGGGCGGCGGCGCTAGTCGCGGTCGGCGCGGAGCAGCAGCATCCGGTCCGTGAACGACTCGACGCGGCCCTCGGCCACGCGGAAGTCGAAGGCGGCGCGGCACCGGTCGGGAGCGGCGAGCACGAACGCCTCCAGATCCCGGCGCGCCTCAGGCGTCATACGCGTGCGCGTGGTCCACTCGTCCCACGGTCGTCCCTTGGCGACCACCGCGGTGTCCATGATCGTGAGGCCGGCGGCGCGGAGGAAGGCCTTCCACTCGACCGTGCGATAGGCCCGCACGTGGGAGGGATCGCGCCGGCGCTCCACCTCGATGATGAACGCCGCCGCCTCGGCGTCGTCGTGGCCCAGGATGTCCTGCAGCAGGAACGAGCCGCCCGGACGCAGCACCCGCCGCACCTCGCGGACCGCGGTCGCCACGTCGGCGAAGTGGTGGGCGGCGATCCGGCACGTCACCACGTCGAAGGCGCCGTCCGTGAACGGCAAGGCCTCGACGTCGCCGGCCACGAAGGCCGCCGTGGCGGCGCCGCGCTCGCGGAGCAGGCCCCGGGCGGCGCGGAGCATCGGCTCGGTGACGTCGTACGCGACGACCCGTCGGGCGATCGGCGCCAGGGCCAGGGCGGTGTGGCCGCCGCCCGTCGCCATGTCGAGGACGCGGGTGGGGGCGAGGGCGCGGCCCCAGGCGCTCAGCTGCGCGAGGTCGTCGCCGCCGGCGTGCCCGGGGCTGGCCACGTACGCCGCGGCGATGGCGCCGAATTGCTCCTGGACCCGCCGGGCCTGATCGGTCACGAGCGGGCGCGCCGCTCGGCCAGGTGCCGCAGCAGGAAATCGGCGTCGAGCGGGGAGAGGTCGAAGCGCCGGGCGGCCTCGTCGACCAGCCGCAGCCGGTCCGCGTCCGGCTCGTCGCGGAGTCGATCGTCCATCCACGCCACCGCCTGCTTGATCGGGGTTTCTCCGGCCACCGGCTCGCGCTCCTCGCCGCGCCGGCATTATACGCCGGCCCGCGGGACCGGCCGGGATTGGCTGGTCGGCACCATGCCAATTGGCTCTTGACTGCGCCAATTCTAGAGTCAAAATGGCTGGCCAGGAGAACCGGGTGAACATCCCACTCGATCGCGACCGGCCGGTCCCGCTGGCCCGCCAGATCCAGGGTCACCTGGAGCGTCTGATCACCGACGGGCTGCTGGCGCCGGGGGTCAAGCTGCCCGCCACCCGCGAGCTGGCCCAGAGCCTGAAGGTGAACCGGGCGACGGTGGCGCTGGCCTACGAGGAGCTGGTCGCCGCGGGGCTGGCTCGCGCTCACGTGGGGCAGGGCACGTTCGTCACCGGCGAGCCGCCGGCCCGGATGGAGAGCCGGGCGCCGGCGCCGGCACCGATCGACTGGGCCGCGCTGCTGTCACGCAGCGCGCGCACCGCCGCCGCCGACGAGGAACGCCGCCGCGCGATGGGCACGCCCACCGACGGGGGCAGCGGGCGCATCTCCTTCGCGGGCGGCATGCCGGACAGCGCGCTGTTTCCCACCGACGCGTTCCGGCGCGTGCTCAACCAGGTGGTGCGCGAGGAGGGCGGCGCGCTGCTGCAATACTCCTCGGTGGGCGGCTACCCGCCGCTGCGCCGCTATCTGGCCGGCTATCTGCTGCGCTTCGGCGTCGAGGCCCGCGCCGAGGAGATCCTCATCGTCAACGGCTCGCAGCAGGGCTTCGACCTGATCGCCCGCACGCTGGTCGATCCCGGGGACCTGGTGGCGATCGAGCAGCCGACGTATGCCGGAGCGATGCAGGCGTTCCGCTCGTTCGGCGCGCGCCTGCTGCCGGTGGAGTGGGACGAGGCCGGCCCCCGGCCCGACGTCTTCGAGCGGATCTGCGAGCGTCAGGCCCTCAAGCTCTTCTACTGCCAGCCCAACGCGCACAATCCGACCGGCCTGACGATGGAGCCGGAGGTGGGCCGGCGGCTGCTCGCGACGGCGGCGCGCTACCAGGTGCCGATCGTGGAGGACGGCTTCGACGGCAGCCTGCACTACGGGGCGCGGCCCAGCGCGCCGCTCAAGGCCGCCGACCGCGCCGGCGTCGTCCTCTACATCGGCACGTTCTCGAAGATCCTCTTCCCGGGGCTGCGGCTGGGCTGGCTGGTGGCGCCGACTCCCGTGATCGAGCGATTGCAGGCCGCCAAGCAGCTGGCCGACCTGCACACGAGCGCGCTGCTGCAGGCCGCGGTGCATCGGTTCTGCGAGCGGCGACTGCTCGATCGCCACATCACGAAGGTGACCGCCGAGTACGCGCGGCGGCGCACGCTGTTGCTGGCAGCGCTCCGCCGTCGCATGCCGGACGGCGTCACCTGGACCGAGCCGCAGGGCGGGTTCTCGCTGCTGCTCACGCTGCCGCCGGGACTCACGGCGACGACGCTGCTGCCGGTGGCGCTCGAGCGCGGGGTGGCCTTCACGCCCGGCCCGGCGTTCTTCCTCGACGGCGCCGGTGAGCGCACGCTGCGGCTGGCGTTCTCCTCGGTGGCGGCGGCCCGGATCGACGAAGGTGTGCGGCGGCTGGGGGAGGCGATCAAGGCGGTGCGGCGGCAGCCACCGCCGCGGCGGCCCGAGCGCGAGATGATTTCGGTGGTCTAGTCCGTTTCTCAAGGGGGGTCGACACCATGGAAGAGCTGAATGGGCTCAGAATCGCGGATCGCAAGCACATCGGCCTGGCCGAGATGCTCAAGGGCGGCGTCATCATGGACGTCACCAACGCCGAGCAGGCCAAGATCGCCGAGGACGCCGGGGCGGCCTCGGTCATGGCCCTGGAGCGCGTGCCCTCGGACATCCGGCGCGACGGCGGCGTGGCCCGCATGTCGCCGGTGAAGAAGATCCAGGAGATCCAGAAGGCGGTCACCATCCCGGTGATGGCCAAGGCCCGCATCGGCCACTTCGTCGAGGCGCAGATCCTCGAGGCGCTGGGCGTGGACTTTATCGACGAGTCCGAGGTGCTCACGCCGGCCGACGAGCACTTCCACATCGACAAGTTCGCGTTCCGCATCCCGTTCGTGTGCGGCTGCCGCGATCTGGGCGAGGCGCTCCGGCGCATCGGTGAGGGCGCGGCGATGATCCGCACCAAGGGCGAGGCCGGCTCCGGCAACATCGTGGAGGCCGTACGTCACATGCGCGCCGTCATCTCGGGCGTGAAGCGGCTCACCACGCTCGGACCCGAGGAGCTGATGACCGAGGCCAAGAACCTCGGCGCGCCCTACGAGCTGGTCCGCTGGATCGCGCGGACGGGCAAGCTGCCGGTGCCCAACTTCTCGGCGGGCGGCATCGCCACCCCGGCCGACGCGGCGCTCATGATGCAGCTCGGCGCCGAGGCGGTCTTCGTCGGCTCCGGCATCTTCAAGTCGTCGGACCCGGCCAAGCGGGCCAAGGCCATCGTGCAGGCGACGACGCACTTCAAGGACCCCGACGTGCTGGTGCGGGTCAGCGAGGACCTCGGCGAGGCCATGGCCGGGCTGGAGATCTCGAAGCTGGCCGAGAAGGACCTGATGCAGACGCGCGGCTGGTAGGACGATGGCGGACGTCTACGCCCTGCCGGCGGGCCTGCCGGTCCCGGTCGATGACGGCGCCGCGGATCACCTCCGCGGCGCCGCGGTTCCCCCCGTCGCGCTGCCGGCGACCTCGGGCGGCCTCGTCGAGCTCCCCGCGCTCGCGCGCGGGCCGGCCGTGCTCTTCTTTTATCCGCGCACCGGCGAGGCGGGCACGTCGGCCGGCCCGGAGTGGGACCTGATCCCCGGGGCCCGCGGCTGCACGCCGCAGAGCTGCGGCTTCCGCGATCTGCACGCGGACTTCCAGGCGCTCGGTGTCGCGGTCGCGGGCGTCAGCACGCAGCGCACGGCGTACCAGCGCGAGTTCGTCGAGCGCAATCACGTGCCGTTCGCGCTGCTCAGCGACGCCGAGCTGCGGCTGACTGGCGTGCTGCGGCTGCCGACGTTCGAGTTCCCGGTGGCGGGCGGCGGCCCCACGACGCTCATCCGGCGCATGGCCTGGTATCTCGAAGGGGGCCGGATCGCGCGCGTCTGGTATCCGGTCTTTCCCCCCGATCGGAACGCCGAGACGGTGCTGGCCTGGCTGCGCGCGGAGGGCCGGCGATGAAGATCGGCGTCCTGGCGCTCCAGGGTGACTTCGCCATGCACGCCAGGGCGCTCGCCCGCTGCGGCGGGGAGGGCGGCGCGTCGCCGGTCGAGGTGGTCGAGGTCCGCAAGCCCGAGCAGCTCGAGGACCTCGACGGATTGATCCTGCCCGGTGGCGAGAGCACCACGCTGCTCAAGCTGATCGACACCTGGGGGTTCGTGCCCGCGCTGGAGAAGTTCCACGCCGGCGGGCGGCCGATCTTCGGCACCTGCGCCGGGCTCATCCTGCTGGCGCGCGAGGTGACGAGCCCCGCCCAGTGCTCCCTGGGTCTCATCGACGTCGGCGTCGAGCGCAACGCCTACGGACGCCAGCGGGAGTCGTTCGAGGCCCACGGCGTGGCCGAGCTGGGCGGCCGCCGCGTGCCGGTCGAGATGGTCTTCATCCGGGCGCCGCGCATCCGGCGGGTCGGGGCCGGCGTGCAGACGCTGGCCGAGCACGGCGGCGAGCCGGTGATGGCGCGGCAAGGGACGGTGCTGGTGGCGACGTTCCATCCCGAGCTCACCGACGATCCCGCCGTGCACGCGTACTTCTGCCGGATGGTCGCCGAGGCCCGCGGGGCATGATCTTCCACGACGTCTACGCCCAGGTCCCGCCCGAGGAGATCGAGCGCTTCGTTGCCGGGCAGGAGCTGGGGCGGCTGATCACGGTCGGCGCCGACGGCACGCCGCACGTCGGCCTCTACCCGTTCGTGCGCGAGGGCGAGGCGATCGATCTGCACCTCGTCCGCGAGGACGAGCTGGCCGTCGACCTCGCGGCCCGGCCGCGCTGTGTCTTCGAGGTGGACGAGATCCTCGGCGTCATTCCGTCCTACTGGGTGCACGCGGAGTACGGCGGCTCGGCGACCGCCTACCACCGCACGGTCATCTTCGAGTGCCAGGCCACCGTTCTGGAGGATCCCGCCGCGGTTGCCGCGCAGCAGGTGCGGCTGCTCGCGCGGTACCAGCCCGAGGGCGGCTTCCGTGCGCTCGACCCGGAGGATCCCCTCTACCATGGCGCGTTGCGCCAGCTGGCCGCGGTGCGCCTTCGCATCCACGCGACGCGCGTGAAGTTCAAGCTCGCCCAGAATCGTCCGCCCGAGGCACGTCGCCGCGTGATCGCGGAGCTCCGTAAGCGAGGCCGGCCGGCCGACGCTCGGGCGGCTGACGCCCTGGAGTGGACACTGTCGCTCGCCCCCCCCAAGGCCGCGCCCGGGTAGTCCGATTCGGCCTTGACAGCCTCCCGGGACAGGGGAGTATTCTCCTCTGGTCGGACCACCCGACCAATGCCCGGTTCGCGCCCCGGCTCGAGGAGGAGCACGTCATGGCAGCGCTGATCTGTGAGGTTGTCTACCGCGGTATCTTCCAGAAGAATCTCGCCGCCCGTATCGCGCGCGGCATCGTCCTGTCCGCCCGCAAATCGGGTCGGTGGGGGATCGCTTTCGGCCGCTACGGCGACAGTCCGCAGCGCAACGGCATCCCGGCCAAGGACTTCGCGATCGTGGCGGATACCAAGGAAGAGCTCGAGCAGAACATGGCCCGCTACGAGCCCAAGCATACCGACGTGACGATCGTGCTCGACGACACGCTGTCCAAGGGCGTGGAGTCGTGGGCCTGGTACGGCCTGCAGCCGATCAACCGGCTGACGCTGCCCAACGGCACGGTGCTCATGACCTCGCTGCAGCCCTTCGAGGCGCTCCTGCGGGACATCCACAAGAAGGACGCGCCGTACACGCTCTCGCTCCTGCGCGCCAAGGCCAGCTTCTCGGGGCTGTGGGTGCACAAGGAAGACCACACCGAGGCGCGCATCCTCGGCGCCCTGGCCAAGATCGCGCCGTCGTTCCTGAGCATCGACGCGGTCGCCCAGGCCATCCAGGAGATCGAGTGGGGCTCGGACCTCAAGGTCGCCTCGGCCCGCAAGGCCTTCGACCGGATCGAGGCGCGCGAGGTCCGGATCACCGAGGGCAACACCGAGATCCCGTACTCGTTCGAGATGCCCAAGTGGTGGGAGATGCGGGAGGGCGTCACGATCCCGGCCATCCCGCTCGGCAAGCCGAAGGAGGGGGGGCAGGGCTACGTGCCCGAGCGCAACCCCTACTTCAAGAAGTTCACGACCCGCACGATGCGGCCCGTCGTCGACTTCGACACCTGCGTGAAGTGCAATCTCTGCTGGATCTCCTGCCCGGATTCCTGCTTCGACGTCATGCCCGACGCGACCTTCGACGCCAACATGGAGGCGTGCTGCGGCTGCGGCGTCTGCGAGGCGGTGTGCCCGGTCGAGCACTGCATCACGATGGTGAACGAGTCGGCCTTCGAGGACAACGCCAGCCAGTGGGAGATGTGGCGCAAGGACAAGGCCGCCTACAAGACCTGGCTCCTCGCCAAGATCGGCGACAAGCCCACGACGGCGCGCTCGCACGGCTTCCGCTTCCGCGGTCAGTACGAAGAAGAGCTCAAGAGCGATCTCGACCGCGGCGGCGTGGAGATCACGGCCGGCATCCCGGGCGAGAACGCGCAGCACAAGACGGTCTAAGGAGACCACGATGGCAGTCGCGACCACGGCAGCGCCCGCGGCATCCGACGAGAAGGAGCTCCTCATCTCGGGGAGCGAAGCAGTGGCCGAGGGCCTCACCCTGGCCGACATCGACGTCGTCACCGGCTACCCGATCCGCCCCTACGACACGGTCATCCAGGCCATCGCCAAGAAGATCTCCGGCGGCCAGCTGGTCGCCGAGTACATCGTGGCCGAGGGCGAGCACAGCCAGTTCGAGATCGTGAAGCACGCCTCCACGGTCGGCGCCCGCGTCTTCTGCGGCTCGTCGGGTGTCGGCTGGGCGTACGCCATGGAGTGCCTCGTGGTCACCCCGCCGCTCCGGGTGCCCATGGTCTGCCTGGTCGGCAATCGCGCCCTCGACGACCCCGGCGCCTTCGGCGTCGAGCACAACGACGCGCTGTTCGTGCGCGACCTGGGCTGGATGCTGTGCTGGATCGACACGTCCCAGGAGGCGATCGACACCACGCTCATCGCATACAGGGTTGCCGAGGACCGCCGCGTCTTCCTGCCTCTGGCCATTTCAGCGGACGGAGCGTTCCTCACCCATTCCCAGGCTCTCACCCTCGTGCCCTCGAAGGCGAAGGTCGACAAGTTCCTGCCGCGCTACGACCGCGGCGACCTGCTCCTGCACCCCGATAACCCGATCACGGTGGCCCCCCAGGCCAACGAGGACTGGGTCATCGAGATCCGCCGCCAGAACGACGAGGCGATGAAGCGGGCCGTCACCGTGATCGAGGAGGCCTACGCCGACTTCCGCACGGTGTTCGGTCGCGGCCCCGAGAACCCATGGTTCGAGGAGTACATGACCGACGATGCCGAGATCATCCTGGTGGGCATGGGGACGATCTCGCTGCCCATGAAGGTCGGGATCCGGAACATCCGAGCGCAGGGCAAGAAGGTCGGCCTCGTCCGGCTTCGCTGGTTCAGACCCTTCCCAACCGAAAAGCTCGTGGCCGTGCTCTCGAAGGCCAAGGCGATCGGCGTCGTCGACCGCGACTATTCATTCGGCTCGCCGTACCACTCGGGGGTGGTGGCCAACGAGATTCGCGCCGCGCTCTACAACGCCGACACGCGGCCACCGCTGCTCGCGTTCATCTGCGGCCTCGGCGGCCGCGAGGTGACCCTCGAGGACGTCTACAAGGCGACCGACCTGTGCTACGCTGCCGCGAATTCCGGCAAGGCCGATGCCAAGACGCTGTGGCTCGGCGTCCGCGAATAGGAGACCACGCGCATGGCCGAGGCGACCACATTCAGCAACGCGACGCAGATCCTGGAGCCGTTCCGGGGCATCAAGAAGGTCACGATCGAGGAGTACTTCACTTCGGGCCACCGCACCTGCCAGGGCTGCGAGTCGGCGCTCGTCATGAAGCTGATGGTGAAGGCCTCGGGGCCGCGCACGATCGTCCTCGGCTCGACCGGGTGTATGTACGTCGCCAACACGACGTACTACACGACGCCGTGGGTGGTGCCGTGGATGCACACGCAGCTCGGATCGTCGGGAGCCGCGGCGCTGGGCACGGCCGCCGGTCTCAAGGCCCTCATGACGAAGGGCAAGATCAAGTCCGAGCCGATCAACGTCATCGCGTTCTGCGGCGACGGCGGCGGCGCCGACATGGGGCTGAACGGCATCTCGGCGACGTTGACGCACAAGGAATACAACTGCCTCATCTTGTTGTACGACAACGAGAGCTACGCCAACACCGACATCCAGGTGTCCGGGATGTCTCCGTACGGCGCCAACACCACGTTCAGTCCGCCCGGCAAGGTCAAGCGCATCATGCACACCCGCTGGAAGAAGAACATGGCCGGCATGATGGCCGCGGGCCATACGGAATGCCGGTACGTGGCGACGGTGTGCGCGTCCTACGCCGTGGAGATGATGAACAAGGTCCGCCGGGCGCTCACCATCGGCGGCCCGACCTTCATCCACTCGCTCGACCCGTGCCCGAAGGGCTGGGACTACGACCCGATGCTGAGCCACGAGCTGGGCGAGCTGGCCATCGAGACCGGCATCTTCCCGCTCTACGAGGTCGAGGACGGCGAGCTGCGCTACTACGGCAAGACCAAGGCGATCGTGGAGGGCCGGGCTCGCAAGCCGGTCCGCGAGTACCTGCTCAAGCAGGGCCGGTTCGCGCACTTCACCGAGGAGGACCTGGCGTACTTCCAGGCCAAGGTCGACGAGATGTGGAACAGGTGGGAGATCCCGGGCGTGGTGCCCTTCAAGCGGATGGACGCCTCAAAGGCGGCGCTCGACCCGAAGTAGCCGCGGGCGACTGGGCGGCGGCCCGGTGATGGTCGGGGGGCGGGCGCGGAACGGCGCCCGGCCCCGCCGCGTTGCCGCGATACATCTTCCCGTGAGGAGGCCCGACGCATGTTGCGATACCGGCGTCTCGTGCCCACGCTGCTCGCCACCGCCCTCGTCATGGCCGGCGCGCTCCCCGCGTGGGCCTGGGAACCGTCCAAGCCCATCGAGTTCGTCATCCCGGCCGGCACCGGCGGCGGGGCCGACCAGATGGCGCGCCTCGTGGCCGGCCTGATCGACAAGCACAAGCTCTCGCCCAAGCCGGTCATCGTCGTCAACAAGTCGGGGGGAGCAGGGGCCGAGGGGTTCTTGCACGTGAAGGGCAAGAAGGGCGATGCCCACACGATCATCATCACGCTGTCCAACCTGTTCACGACCCCGCTGGCCCAGGCCACGCCGTTCAGCTGGAGAGACCTCACGCCCGTGGCCCGGCTGGCGCTGGACCAGTTCATCCTGTGGGTCAACGCCGAGACCCCCTACAAGACGGCCAAGGAGTACCTGGCGGCCGTCAAGGAGCGGAGCGGCAAGCCCACCCAGATGAAGATGGGGGGCACCGGCTCCAAGCAGGAGGACCAGATCATCACGATCCAGCTCGAGCAGGCGCTGGGGGTGAAGTTCACCTACGTGCCCTTCAAGGGCGGCGGCGAGGTGTGCGTGAACCTCGTGGGCAAGCACATCGACTCGACCGTCAACAACCCCATCGAGTGCGTCAGCCACTGGAAGGCCGGCCGCGTCCGCCCGCTGGCCGTGTTCGACACCGAGCGCATCCCGGTGCAGGAGTGGAAGGACATCGCGACGGTGAAGGAAGCCATCGGCGCCGACATCCACTACCTGATGCTCCGCGGCATCTTCGGCGCACCCGACATGCCCAAGGACGCGGTCGACTGGTACGTGGCCACCCTGAAGAAGGTGACCGAGACGCCGGAGTGGAAGAAGTACATGGACGACGGAGCGCTCAAGCCGGCCTTCGCCACCGGCCCCGAGTACGTCGCCTGGCTGGCGGACGCCGAGCAGCTGCATCGGGATCTGATGACGAAGGGGGGGCTGCTGAAAAAGTAGATGCGCGCCGCCGATCTGATCACCGCGCTGGTGCTGATCGTCGTCGGTGTCGTCGTCATCGCGGACACGCTGCGGCTCGGGATCGGCTGGGGCCTGGAAGGGCCCCAGAGCGGATTCTTTCCGTTCTGGCTGGCCGTCGGCATGGTGGCGGCGTCCGCCATCGTCGTCCTGCAGGCCCTGCGGCGGGCGAGCACGGAGCCCTTCGTCACCGCCGCGCGGCTGCGCCCTGTGCTCGCGGTGCTGGTGCCGGCCACGGCGATGGTGATCGTCATGGAAGGCCTGGGGCTCTACGTCGCCTCCGCGCTCTACCTGGCCTTCTACATGCGCTGGGTGGGACGCCACACCTGGCCGACCATCGTGGCGCTGGGGCTCGGCATTCCCATCGTGACCTTCGTCGTCTTCGAGCAGTGGTTCCTGGTGCCGATGCCCAAGGGCCCCCTCGAGGCGTGGCTGGGCTTCTGAGGCATGGGCTTCGAGAACCTCCTGCACGGGTTCGCGATCGCCGTCACCCCGTTCAATCTGTTCATCGCGCTGGTCGGCATCCTCCTCGGCACCATCATCGGCGTGCTGCCCGGCCTGGGCGGCGCCAACGGCGTCGCCATCCTGCTGCCGCTCACGTTCACCATGCCGCCCACCTCGGCCATCATCCTGCTGACCTCGCTCTACTGGGGCGCGCTCTTCGGCGGGGCCATCACCTCGATCCTGTTCAACATCCCCGGCGAGCCGTGGTCGGTGGCCACCACCTTCGACGGCTACCCGATGGCCCGCCAGGGGCAGGGGGGCCAGGCCCTGACCGCCGCCTTCACCTCGTCGTTCGTGGGCGCGTTCTTCTCGATCGTGCTGATCACGCTGTTCGCGCCGCTGCTGGCCGAGGTCGCGCTGAAGTTCGGCCCGCCCGAGTTCTTCGCCATCCAGCTCCTCACCTTCTCGTCGTTCGTGGGGCTGGGTGGGGGCAATCCGCTCAAGTCGCTGATCTCCATCCTGCTCGGCTTCATCCTGGCGGCGGCCGGCCTGGACATCGTCACCGGCCAGCTGCGCATGACCTTCGGCATCACCGAGCTGATGAAGGGGTTCGACTTCATCGTGGCCGTGATCGGGCTGTTCGGCATCGGCGAGATCTTGCTGTCGGTCGAGGAGGGGCTGTCGTTCCGGGCCGCCCGCACCGGAATGAACCTGGCGGTGGTGCTGCAGACGTGGAAGATCCTGCCGCGCTACTGGCGGACGTTCGTGCGGGGCTCGTTCATCGGCTTCTGGATGGGCTTCAAGCCCGGCGGCGCCACGCCGGCCTCGTTCATGAGTTACGCCTTCGCCAAGCGGTTCTCGCCGCGGGGGGAACACTTCGGCAAGGGCGAGATCGAGGGGGTGATCGCCCCCGAAACGGCCGCCCACGCCGCCGGCGTCGCGGCGATGCTGCCGATGATCACGCTGGGCATTCCGGGGTCGCCGACGGCCGCGGTCATGCTGGGCGGGCTGATCATCTGGGGGCTCCAGCCCGGGCCCATGCTGTTCCAGGAGCAGCCGGACTTCGTCTGGGGGCTGATCGCCTCCATGTATACCGGCAACATCCTGGGCGTCCTGGTGGTGCTGGCCTTCGTGCCGGTCTTCGCGGCCATCTTGAAGATCCCCTTCGCGATCCTCACGCCGTCGATCGTCGTGGTGTGCGCGGTCGGCTCCTACGCCGTACACAACAGCATGATCGACGTCTGGTACATGCTGATCTTCGGCGTCATGGGCTACGTGTTCAAGAAGCTGGACTACCCGCTGGCCCCGCTCGTCCTGGCCCTCGTGCTCGGTGACCTGGCCGAGAACGCGCTGCGCCAGAGCCTCATCATGTCCCAGGGCTCGCTCGGCATCTTCTTCGTCCGGCCGATCTCCGGCGCGATCATGACGGTGGCGATCGCGTTCTTCCTGCTGCCGGTGGTCACGCCGTGGTGGCGGCGTCGCCGCGGCACGGGTGGCGTGGCCCCGACCGCGCCCGGACACTGACCCCCATGGACCTGGCCCCCATCAAGTCGACGCGGATCTACGAGGAGATCGTGCGCCAGGTCAAGGCCATGATCGCCGAGGGCCGACTCAAGGGCGGCGATCGGCTGCCGCCGGAGCGGGATCTGGCCGAGAAGTTCGTCGTGAGCCGGACGTCGGTGCGGGAGGCGCTGCGGGCGCTGGAGAGCCTGGGTCTGGTCGAGATCCGGGCCGGCGAGGGTACGTTCATCCGCGAGGTCTCGATCGATGCGCTGATCGAGCCGCTGGCCCGCCTGCTGGTGTCCGAGCGCGCGGCGACCGGCGAGCTGTTCGAGGCGCGGCGCCTGCTCGAGCCGTCGCTGGCGGCGCTGGCGGCCGCTCGGGCGACCCCCGAGGAGATGCAGGAGATGGAGCGCATCCTCGAGGAGCAGGCCAAGGAGATTGCCGTCGGACGGACGGGCCTGGCCCAGGACGCACAGTTCCACGCCGCCATCGGCGTGGCCGCCCACAACCGCGCGATCACCCGCATCGCCCACGCGATCATGGATCTGCTCACGCAGAGCCGGGAGGACTCGCTCAACACGCCGGGCCGGCCGACCCGCTCGCACGAGGATCACCGTCGCGTGCTGGCGGCCATCCGCGCGCGCGATGCCGAGCGGGCCCGGCGGGCCATGCTGGAGCACATCGAGGCGGTGGAGGCGCTCGTGCTCGGCCCGGAGAGCGGAGCCCGCCGCGGCCAGCCGCACGCTTGACCGCGCCGGCACGGCTCCGTATACTCCGCCTCACCATGACGGACTCCACTCCGCGCGTGCTGTGGCCGGGATCGGTAGTCATCATCCTGGCCCTGCCGGGCCTGCCCGGAGCATCCGCGGAGTAGTACTTCGACGGGTGTCACGGGCAGGCCGCCCGTGGCGATCGCGAGCGAACGATCGAGGGGCCACGGGCGAGCGACCCGTGGCCCTTTTCTTTTGTGCGGAAGGGACAGACGCCGGTGGCAGCAGCCGAAATTGACAGACGTGTCGCGCATCCTGTAGGATCGAAAGACTTTTTCGTCAGTCCCGCGATGGAGACGAGATGGCCATGACGAAGTACGTCTACTCCTTCGGGCGCGGTAAGGCCGAAGGCTCCTCGGTGATGCGCAATCTGCTCGGTGGCAAGGGCTGCGAGCTCGCCGAGATGACGAATCTCGGGATCCCGGTGCCGCCCGGCTTCACCATCACCACGCAGGCCTGGGCGGCCTACAACCGGACGGGCCGGCAGTTCCCCGAGGGCCTGTGGGAGCAAGCCGCCACCGGGCTCGAGAAGCTCGAGCAGGATGCCGGTCTCGTGTTCGGCGATCCCCAGCGCCCGCTGCTCGTGTCCGTCCGCTCGGGTGCGCGCGTGTCGATGCCGGGCATGATGGAGACCGTCCTCAACCTGGGTCTCAACGACGCGAGCGTCGAGGGCCTGGGCGCCTGGACGGGCAACGAGCGCTTCGCCTGGGACTGCTACCGGCGCTTCGTCACGATGTTCGGCGACGTGGTGCTGGGCATCCGGCGCGAGGCCTTCGACGAGCACCTCGACGCCCTCAAGAAGCGGCTGGGCGTCAAGACCGATCCCGAGGTGCCGGCGGTCGAACTGCGCAAGCTCGTCGAGGCCTACAAGGACCTCGTCAGCACCCGGACCGGGGCGCCGTTCCCCCAGGATCCGCGCGAGCAGCTCCGGCTGGCGGTGCGGGCCGTGTTCGACTCCTGGTTCGCCAAGAAGGCGACCGAGTACCGCCGCATCAACAACATCCCGGCCGAGTGGGGCACCGCGGTGACGGTGATGTCGATGGTCTTCGGCAACCTGGGCGAGAGCTCCGGCACCGGCGTCGGCTTCACCCGCGACCCGCGCACCGGCGAGCAGCACTTCTACGCCGAGTTCCTGGTCAACGCCCAGGGCGAGGACGTGGTGGCCGGCATCCGGACGCCCGAGCACATCGACGACCTCAAGCGCCGGATGCCGGAGATCTACGACGAGCTGCTGGCCATCGCCGGCCGGCTCGAGCGGCACTACAAGGACATGCAGGACATCGAGTTCACGATCCAGGAGGGCAAGCTCTACCTCTTGCAGACACGCAGCGGCAAGCGCTCGGCGGCGGCGGCGGTGAAGGTCGCCGTCGACCTGGTCCACGAGACCGTGATCGATCAGCACACGGCCCTGCTGCGCGTGCGGCCCCACGAGCTGAACCAGGTGCTGCACCCCGGCTTCGACGCCGGCGACAAGGCCCAGGCCGTCGGGGCTGGTCGCCTGCTCGCCACCGGCCTGCCGGCCGCCCCGGGGGCGGCCGTCGGCGAGGTCGTCTTCGACGCGGATCGGGCCGTCGAGTGGGCGAAGACCGGCCGCCAGGTCATCCTGGTGCGGGCCGAGACCTCGCCCGAGGACATCGCCGGCATGTACGCGGCCCAGGGCATCGTCACCTCGCGGGGCGGCCGCACCTCGCACGCGGCGGTGGTGGCCGTGGGCATGGGCAAGCCGTGCGTGGTGGGCGCCGGCGCCGTGGTCGTCAGCGAGGAGCGGCGGACGTTCCAGGCGGGTGGCCGCACCGTCCGCGAGGGCGACATCGTCTCGGTCGACGGCAGCACCGGCGAGGTGATCCTCGACGCCATCAAGACGGTCGAGCCGGGCCTGCACGAGTCGTTCAAGGAGCTGCTGGGGTGGGCCGACCGCTACCGCACGCTCGGCGTGCGGGCCAACGCCGACACGCCCGAGGACGCCCGCAAGGCGCGTGAGTTCGGCGCCGAGGGCATCGGGCTGGTGCGCACCGAGCACATGTTCTTCGCCGCCGACCGCATCCCGATCATGCGCGAGATGATTATGGCCAGTGACGCGTTGTCGCAGCAGGCGGCGCTGGACAAGCTGCTGCCGTTCCAGCGCGACGACTTCATCGGTATTTTCCGGGAGATGGACGGCCTCCCGGTCACCATCCGGCTGCTCGACCCGCCGCTGCACGAGTTCCTGACCAATCCCAAGGAGTACCGGGAGATGATCGAGGAGCGCGCCCGCCTGGACGCGCTGAACATGAACCCCGGGCGCAAGGCGGCACTGGACGAGAAGCTGGCCAAGATCGATTCCCTGCGCGAGGCCAACCCGATGCTGGGTCATCGCGGCTGCCGCCTCGGCATCACCTCGCCCAAGATCTACGGCATGCAGGTGCGGGCCATCATGGAAGCCGCCTGTACGGCGGCCGAGCAGGGCGTGAAGGTCGAGCCCGAGATCATGATCCCCCTCACCGGCACCGTGGGCGAGATGAAGCTGACCTATACGCAGGCCAAGAAGATCGCCGATGGCATCCTGGAAGAGAAGGGGGTGCCGGTCAAGTACACGATCGGCACCATGATCGAGGTGCCGCGGGCCGCGCTCATCGCCGACAAGATCGCCCAGGACGCCGAGTTCTTCTCGTTCGGCACCAACGACCTCACGCAGATGACGTTCGGCTACAGCCGTGATGACGTCGCCAAGTTCCTGCCCGACTACCTGCAGAAGGGGCTGCTGCAGCACGATCCCTTTTCGGTGCTCGACCAGGAGGGCGTCGGCGAGCTCATCAAGATCGGCATCGAGCGCGGGCGGCGGACGCGGCCCGATCTCAAGGTGGGCATCTGCGGCGAGCACGGCGGGGAGCCGTCGTCGGTGGAGTTCTGCCACAAGGTGGGCATGACCTACGTGTCGTGCTCGCCGTTCATGATCCCGATCGCCCGGCTCAGCGCCGCGCAGGCCCGCATCCGCGCTCGCGAGGCATCGGCCGAGGGCGCGCCCAGCGCGTAGCCAGCACATCGGGAAATGCCCGTCGTCGAGGAGCGCCACGGCTTGGCCGGGGCGCGACGAGCGCCGGGGGGTTGGGGGGCCATCTCGGGGCCCCCATGGAGGAAGGAAGCCGTGAAACAGCCAGGGGCGAGGGTCGTGCTGGAGTGCTTGAAGCGGGAGGGCGTCGACATCATCTTCGGCCTTCCCGGCGGCGCCGTGCTGCCGATCTACGACGCGCTGTACGACTTCGAGGGGCTGCGCCACGTCCTCGTGCGCCAGGAGGCGGCCGCCGGCCACGCGGCCGAGGGCTACGCGCGGGCGACCGGCCGGGTCGGTGTCTGCCTGGTCACCTCGGGGCCCGCGTGTACGAATCTGGTGACCGCCCTGCAAGACGCCCTGATGGATTCGATTCCGATCGTGGCCCTCACCGGCCAGGTGCCCACGCACCTGATCGGCAACGACGCCTTCCAGGAGGCCGATAACGTCGGCATCACGCGCTCGGCCACCAAGCACAACTTCCTGGTCAAGGACGGCAAGGACCTGGGACCGATCATCCGGGAGGCGTTCCACATCGCCGTCAGCGGGCGGCCGGGGCCGGTGCACGTCGACCTGCCCAAGGACATCCTGGTGAAGGAGACGGAGCTCATCTGGCCCGAGAAGGTCACGATGCGCTCGTACAACCCGAACTACGACGGGCACCCGGGCCAGATCAAGCGGGCGGCCCGGGCCATGGTGCACGCCAAGAAGCCGGTGCTCTACGTCGGCGGCGGCGTCATCTCGGCCGACGCCCACGCCGAGCTGCGGGAGCTGGCCGAGCTGACCCAGATTCCGGTGACCACCACGCTGATGGGCCTGGGCGCGTTTCCCTCCGCGCATCCCCTCAGCCTCGAGATGCTCGGCATGCACGGCACCTACTACGCCAACATGGCCGTGCACCACTCCGACGTGCTGGTGGCGGTGGGGGCCCGCTTCGACGACCGGGTGACCGGCCGCGTGGACGCCTTCGCCCCGCAGGCCGAGATCATCCACATCGACATCGATCCCTCGTCGATCTCCAAGAACATCAAGGTCGACGTGCCGATCGTGGGCGACTGCCGGCGCGTGCTGCGCGCGCTGGTCGAGGCCGTCAAGCAGGAGAAGGTGGACGCCGCCGCCCGCGAGGGGCTGACGGCCTGGCATGCGCAGATCGCCGAGTGGAAGAGCGCCCAGCCGCTGCGTTACGAGTGGAGCGACGACGTCATCAAGCCGCAGTACGTGATCCAGGAGATCTCCAACCTCACGCGCGGCGAGGCCATGATCGTCACCGGCGTCGGCCAGCACCAGATGTGGGCCGCCCAGTACTACAAGTTCACGCACCCCCGGGCGTGGTTCACCTCGGGCGGGCTGGGCACGATGGGCTACGGCCTGCCCACGGCGATGGGGGTGCAGGCGGCCCATCCGAACAAGCCGGTGATCAACATCGACGGCGACGGCTCCTTCCAGATGAACAGCCAGGAGATGGCGACCTGCTTCACCGAGCACCTGCCGGTGAAGACCGTCATCATCAACAACGGCGGCCACGGCATGGTGCGGCAGTGGCAGCGCATCATCTACAAGGAGCGCTACTGCTCGATCGACCTGCCGCAGATCCCCGACTGGGTGAAGCTGGCCGAGGCCTACGGCTGTGTGGGCCTGCGGGTCACCAAGCCGAGCGAGGTGGTGCCGGCCATCGAGAAGATGCTGAGCACGCCGGCCCCGGTCATCCTCGACGTGATCGTCGACAAGGACGAGTGCGTGTTCCCGATGGTGCCGGCCGGCGGCGCCAACACCGACATGATCCTGGCCCCGCCGAGCCGCGAGACGCGCGAGAAGGCGGAGAAGGCACAGACGGGGTTCTAGATGAGCGCCAACGGCGGCGAGCCGCGCAAGCACACGATCTCGGTCCTCGTCGAGAACAAGTTCGGCGTGCTGTCGCGGGTGGCCGGGCTGTTCTCGGCCCGCGGCTACAACATCGAGAGCCTGTCGGTGGGGGAGACGCTCGACCCCAGCGTCTCCCGCATGACCATCGTGGTCACCGGCGACGAGTTCGTGATCGAGCAGGTGACGAAGCAGCTGCACAAGCTGATCGACGTGATCAAGGTCAACGACCTCACCGACGACAGTCACGTGGAGCGCGAGCTGGTCCTCATCCGCGTCAACGCCGAGCCCCAGCACCGCGCCGAGATCCTGCGCACCGCCGACATCTTTCGGGCTAAGGTCGTCGACGTCACCCCGGTGTCCTTCGTGCTGGAGGCCACCGGCGACGACGGCAAGCTGGAGGCGCTGATCGAGCTGCTGCGGCCGATCGGCATTCAAGAGGTCGTGCGCACCGGGAAGATCGCCATCACCCGAGGGCCGAAGAGCCGCGTGAAGCGGGTGCCGTCGAGCCGGCCCCGCGTCTCCGAGGACCCGCGGGTCGTCGGATTCGCGGACTGACAACTCCCCAAGGAAAGGACCACACCAGCATGCCGGCGAAGATCTACTACGACCAGGACGCCGACCTCGGCCTCCTCAAGGGCAAGAAGATCGCGATCATGGGCTACGGCAGCCAGGGCCACGCCCACGCGTTGAACCTGCGCGACTCCGGCCAGGACGTCGTCATCGGCCTCTACAAGGGCAGCAAGTCGTGGGCGGCCGCCGAGAAGGACGGCCTCAAGGTGGCGCCGGTGGCCGACGCCGCCAAGATGGGCGACGTCGTGATGATCCTGCTGCCCGACCAGACCCAGCGCTCGGTCTTCGAGGAGTCGATCCGCGGCGGGCTCGGCCAGGGCACGATGCTGATGTTCGCCCACGGCTTCAACATCCACTTCAACCAGGTGGTGCCGCCGCCCGACGTCGACGTCACCATGATCGCGCCCAAGGCACCCGGTCACGTGATGCGCGATCTCTTCACCCAGGGGCCGGGCGTGCCGGCGCTGGTCGCCGTGCAGCAGGACGTCACCGGCAAGGCCAAGGACATGGCGCTGGCCTACGGCAAGGGCGTGGGCTGCACGCGGGCCGGCGTCATCGAAACGACATTCAAGGAAGAAACGGAGACGGACCTGTTCGGGGAGCAGACCACGCTGTGCGGCGGGATCTCGCATCTGATCAAGGCGGCATTCGAGACGCTGGTCGAGGCCGGCTACCAGCCCGAGGTCGCCTACTTCGAGTGCATGCACGAGATGAAGCTGATCGTCGATCTCTTCTATCAGGGCGGCCTGGCCTACATGCGCTACTCGGTGTCGGACACCGCCGAGTACGGCGACTACACCCGGGGACCGCGGATCGTCAACGACGCGACGAAAGCCGAGATGAAGAAGATCCTGGCCGAGATCCAGTCGGGTGAGTTCGCCCGCGACTGGGTCCTGGAGAACCAGGCCAATCGAGCCTCGTTCCTGGCCACCCGCAAGCGCGACGCCGACCACCCGATCGAGGAAGTCGGCAAGCGCCTGCGCGCGATGATGTCCTGGATCCAGCCCCCCCGCATCCGATGAGCACGGGAGTGACGCCAGTGACTGACGAGCGCCACAGGTCACGCGGGTTGTCGAGGAGCACCCCGGCTCCGCCGGGGGGCGACGAGCGTGTGGCGGGCGTGGGGGGCGATGTCGGGGCCCCAACAGAGAGCGCGCACCAGAGGAGCGCCGCGGCTTGGCCGCGTGACGAACGTCTGGGGGGTGTGGGGGGCCATATCGGGGCCCCCCACGACACATGACTCGCCTGCCGATCGCCCGCGAGGGCTGGCCGTTCATCGCTATCCCCGGCGCCATCGCGCTGGGGCTGGCGCTGCTCGGCCGGCGGCGGCTGGCCCTGCCGTTCGCGGCGGCGGCAGCCGCCTCGGCCGGATTCTTCCGCGATCCCGAGCGGGCGATCCCGGCCGTCGTCAACGGCGTGCTGGCCCCGGCCGACGGCCGCGTGATGTCCGTCGAGGACGCGGTGGACCCGTTCGTGGGTCCGTCGGTCCGGGTGGCGATCTTCCTGTCGCCGCTCGACGTTCACGTCAACCGCGCGCCCATGGCCTGTGTGGTGACCGAGACCCAGTACAGCCCCGGCGGCTTCGTGGCCGCCTACGATCCCGGCGCCGAGGCCAACGAGCGGTGCGCGATCCGCCTGCAGGGCGACCACGCGCGGGTGACGGTGGTGCAGATCGCCGGCGTGGTGGCGCGGCGCATCGTGTGCCGCGTGGGCTCGGGGGACAAGCTGGCGGCCGGCGAGCGGCTCGGCATGATCCGCTTCGGCTCGCGCACCGATTGCTACATGCCGCGCGGCACCGAGGTCACCGTGCGCGTCGGCGAGCAGGTCCGCGGAGGCCAGACCGTCATCGGCGTCTTGACGTGATGAGGCGGGGCAAGCGGCTGCGGCGGCGGCCCTGGCAGGAGCTGCGCGACCGGCGCCGGCAGGGCATCTTCCTGTTCCCCAGCCTGCTCACCACCGGCAACCTGTTCTGCGGATTCTTCGCGCTGCTGCTGTCGGTCGATCATCGCTACACCGAGGCGGCGGTGGCGATCTTCGTCGCCATGATCATGGACCTGCTGGACGGCCGGGTGGCCCGGCTCATGAAGGCCACCAGCCAGTTCGGCGTCGAGTACGACTCGCTGGCCGACGTCATCTCGTTCTGCGTGGCGCCGGCGTTTCTCCTCTACTCCTTCGCGCTGCGCCCGCTGGGCCGGGCCGCCTGGTTCGGGGCGTTCCTGTTCCTCGTGTGCGGCGCGCTGCGGCTGGCCCGGTTCAACGTCCAGACCGCGAGTGTCGACCGCCGGTTCTTCCTCGGGCTGTCGACGCCGGCGGCGGCCGGGGTGGCGGCGTCGATCGTCATCCTGCTGGAGGGCGAGGAGCCGGCCCGCGCGGTGCGCGTGTCCATCGCGGTCATGACCTACGTGCTCGCCCTGCTGATGGTCTCGACCTTCCGCTACTGGTCGTTCAAGGAGTTTGACTTCGCGCGGCGCCGCCCGGTCGAGACGTTGCTGGTGGTGGTGCTGGCCGTGATGATCGTCGCGACCATGCACGAGGTGTTCCTGTTCCTCGCGTTCGGCGCGTACGCGTTTTCGGGCCCCGTCCGGCGGGTCGTGGTCGGGCGGCCGCCCGCGCCGGCCGCCGAGACGGCGCCCGCCAAGGAGCCACACGGATGAGCGTGCACAAGATCGCCGTGCTGCCGGGTGACGGCATCGGTCAGGAGGTCACCGCCGAGGCCGTCCGCGTGCTGCGGGCCGTGGCCCAGCGCGGCGGGGCGTCGTTCGAGTTCGAGCAGGCGCTGGTCGGAGGCGGGGCCATCGACGCGCAGGGCACGCCGCTGCCGCCGGAGACGCTGAAGCTCTGCCAGTCGGCCGACGCCATCCTGTTCGGCTCCGTCGGCGGTCCCCGGTGGGACCATCTGCCCCAGGAGCAGCGAGCCGAGCGCGGCCTGCTGGCCCTGCGCAAGGAGCTCGATCTCTACGCGAACCTGCGGCCGGCCACGTGCTTCCCGATGCTGATCGACGCCTCCCCGCTCAAGCGGTCGGTCGTCGAGGGCACCGACATCATGGTCATCCGCGAGCTGACCGGCGGCCTCTACTTCGGCGAGCCGCGGGGCCGCACCCCGCTGCCGGGTGGAGGCGAGCGCGGGGTCAACACCATGGTGTACACGACGTCCGAGATCGAGCGCGTGGCCCGGGTCGGCTTCGAGGTGGCACGCAAGCGGCGCAAGCGTCTGGCCTCGGTCGACAAGGCCAACGTGCTCACCGTCTCGCAGCTCTGGCGTGAGGTCGTGACCCGGCTCGCCGGGGAGTACCCGGACGTGACGCTCGAGCACGTCCTCGTCGACAACTGCGCGATGGCGCTCGTGCACAAGCCGACGCACTTTGACACCATCGTGACGGAGAACACCTTCGGCGACATTCTGTCCGACGAGGCGGCCATCCTGGCCGGATCGATGGGGATGCTGCCGTCGGCGTCCCTGGGCCAGGCGGGGGCGGGGGGCGGCACCATGGGCCTCTACGAGCCTGTGCACGGGACGGCTCCCGACATCGCCGGGCGGGGGATCGCCAACCCCATCGCCGCGGTTTTGTCGGCGGCGATGCTCCTGCGGTACTCTTTCAACATGGGTCCCGAGGCCGACCGGATCGAGACCGCCGTCCGGACGGTGCTGGAGCAGGGGCACCGCACCCGGGATATCGCCGTCAAGGGCGAGACAGCGCTCGGGACCAAGGAGATGGGAGACCTGATCGTGCGCGGCGTGGAGCAGGGCCCCTGATGGCTGCCGGCGTGATCGTGGCCGTCGTGGGCGCCACCGGCGCCGCCGGCCAGACGACGCTGCGCATCCTCGAGGAGCGCAAGTTTCCCGTGCGCGAGCTGCGCTGCTTCGCCTCCGAGCGGTCCGTCGGCAAGACCGTGACCTTCGCTGGCGAGGAGGTGCCGGTGCGCCGCGTGGAGGCCGCCGCGTTCGCGGGCGTCGACATCGCCATCTGCTCGGCCGGCTCGGCCCAGTCCAAGGAGTACGCGCCGATGATCGCGCGGGCCGGCGCCATCGTCGTGGACAAGTCCAGCGCGTGGCGGATGGATCCCGCCGTGCCGCTGGTGGTTCCCGAGATCAACGCCCACGCGGCCCGGCGCCATCAGGGCATCCTGGCCAGCCCCAACTGCACCACGATCGTCACCGTCATGCCGCTCAAGCCGCTGCACGACGCCGGCCGGCTGCGCCGGGTCGTGGCCACCTCGTACCAGGCGGTCTCGGGCGCGGGTGTCCAGGGCATCGAGGAGCTGCGGCAGCAGACGCTGGCCTGGGCGCGGGGCGAGCCTCTGACGGCCCGGCACTTCGCGCATCCGATCGCCTTCAACCTCATCCCGGCGATCGATCGGTTCGGGGACGACGGCTACACCGGCGAGGAGCTCAAGCTCGTCAACGAGACGCGCAAGATCCTGGAAATTCCCGACCTGCCGATTGCCCCCACGACCGTGCGGGTGCCGGTCTTCACGTGTCACTCGGTGGCGGTCAACGCGGAGACCGAGGAGAAGATCACGGCCGCCCAGGCCCGCGAGCTGTTCGCGCGCTTTCCCGGGCTGCGCGTCTGGGACGAGCCGGCCGAGCAGCGCTACCCGATGCCGATCACGGTCGAGGGCCAGGACGATTGCTTCGTGGGCCGCGTGCGGGACGATCTCTCGCATCCGCGGGCCCTGAACTTCTGGGTCGTGGGCGATCAGCTACGGAAGGGGGCCGCGACGAACGCGGTGCAGATCGCGGAGCTCGTGCTCCGGGGCTGATGCCCCAGGTGCGAGGGAGGCCGGCGGCGATGTCCCTGGGGCGCACGTATCGACGGGCGCGCCGCAAGGCGCGCGTTCATTTCGCGGTGCTCCTGACGATCGTGGTGGTGGCCTATGTGGGCGTGCCGCACCTGGCCCGGCTGGTCGAGTCCGTGGGCGGGTACAATCCGGGCCACTACGAGCCGAAGGACCTCGAGCGCGGTGTCTGGATGCAGCACACGGAGGGCGTCACGCTGCTCTCCCGCCTGTCGTGGGACACGCTGGTCAACATCGCGCTCTTCCTGCTGGTGGCCGTGGTATGGCTGACGCTCGTCCCGCCCGGTCCCGCCCGCCGGCCCCCCCACCACTGAGCGGCCCCCGCACCTATCGCCTGGTCCTGGCCTACGACGGCACCGGCCTGCATGGCTGGCAGACGCAGCCCGACGCGCCGACCGTTCAGGGGCTGCTGCTCGCCGCGGCCGGCCGCATCTTCAAGCGGGAGGTGCGCGTGGTCGGGGCCAGCCGGACCGACGCGGGGGTGCACGCGCTCGGCCAGGCGGCCGCCCTCACGACGGAATCGCCGCTGCCGCCCGGGGCCGTCCTGGCCGCCCTCAACGCGCACCTGCCCCGGGAGATTCGCGTGATCTCGGCGGACGACGCGGCCGCCGGCTTCGACGCGCGGCGCGCGGCGCGGGGCAAGCGTTACGCCTACCTGATCGACAACGCGCCGGTGCCCTCGCCCCGGCTGCTCCGCTACGCCTGGCACCGGCCGGCGCCCCTGGACCTGGCCGGCCTGCGGCAGGCGCTGAGCACCGCCCGAGGCTGCCACGACTTCAGCGCGTTCTGTGCCTCGGCCGGCCGCGACGCCGATCCCGTGTGCCGGGTCCGCGCCGTGCACGTGCGCCGGCGCAAGTCGCTCGTGGCGATCGTGATCTCCGCCGACCGATTCCTGCATCACATGGTCCGCAACCTCGTCGGCAGCGTGGTCGAGGTGGGACGCGGCGCCCGGCCGCCGGAGTGGCTCCCGGGCGTGCTGCGCTCCCGCGACCGCACGCTGGCCGGCCCCACGGCGCCCGCGCACGGCCTCACGCTGCTGCGCGTGCTGTATTGAGCCGCGGCTCAGTGAGAACGCGCGTCCCGTCCCCCGCGACGTTAGAATGAGCGTCGAGCCGTCATGCGCACCTACCTCCAGATCAAGGGCCAGCGGGTCGAGGAAGTCGTCGGCGAGGTCGTCCGCGAGCAGCCGCTGAGCGTCTTCGTCAACGGCGAGAAGTTCCTCACGCTGCTCTGCTCGCCGATGATGCTGGAAGCGCTCGTCGTCGGCTACCTGTGGATGGAGAAGGTCATCACCGACCTCGCCGAGATCACCGACCTGAACGTGTCGCCGGTCGACGGGCGGGCCGAGGTGACGCTCAGCCGACCCGTCACCCTGCCGACCGAACGGATCCTGACCTCCGGGTGCGGTGGCGGTATCACGTTCCGCATCGACCACCGGCTGTTCCCCCGTCTCGACTCCCGGCTGCGTGTCAGCCCCGCCGAGCTGGGCGCGCGAATGAAGGACCTGTTCGACGCGGCGGTGCACTACCGCCGCTCGCGCGGCATCCACGGCGCCGCGCTCGCGGACGGTGACCGGCTGCTCCTGGTGGCCGAGGACGTCGGACGCCACAACGCGGTCGACAAAATCAAGGGTGAGGCCCTGCGCCGCGGCATTCCCACCGAGGACCGTGTGCTGCTCTCCACCGGCCGCGTCTCCTCCGAGATGCTGCTGAAGGCCGCCCGGATGGGCGTGCCGATCGTGGCCTCACGCACGTCGCCCACGGAGATGGCGGTCGCCCTCGCCGAGCAGCTCGGTGTCACCGTGTGCGGCTACGTCCGCCCCGACAGCCTCAACCTCTACGCGGGGAACGGGGTGGCGCTCGACACGCCAGCGCTCGAGCCCGACGGGCCGCCGGCCGGCGGAGAGACCGCCGAAGCCCGAGCGTACCGGCGCGGCTTCCGGCAGAAGAGCAAGCGAGACGACTACGCCCTCGACCTGTTCCAGGAGGCTCGGGCCAAGCTGGGGACGGACGATGCCCGCGTCGATCACGCCCTGCGCGAGCTGTCCCGGCTCTACAATCCGCTCGCCGACGGCCCCATCGTGGACCTGGGGACCCGCGCCAGGATCATGACCCTCCTCGCGGAGGGGCGACCCGGCGAGGCCGGGGTGCTGCTGGACGCGCGCTACCGGCTCTATGCCCCGATCGACGACGCGGAGCGCAGCGGACCGGCCTGATGGCCCACGCCGGGACGGCTCGTGCCCGTTCTGCTCGTCCAAAAGTTCACAATATCCGACGCTTTGCACCTTGACACCCGGTGGTCTGACCACATAGCATTTCTTGCCATCACGCCACCCTCGGGGTCGAAGGAGTCAAGGATGACCCAGAGCCTCACCGACTGGTTGCAGCACAGCAGGGTCGTCGTCGTGGGCGTCGATGCCGTGACCCGCCGCGTGCGCGTCAAGAGCGAGGCCGAGGCCTGCACCGACCTGTCCTGCCACGAGCGCACGCTGGTGGTCACGGACGACGGCGCCGCGCCGGATCTCACCGCACTCAACGCCGGAGACATCGTGCGGGTCGAGGAACGATCGGGTCGGGCCGAGCGCATCGTCGTGGTGCGGCGGGCGTGGGAAGAGCTGACCAGCCCCGAATGGTGATCGCCATCGACCTCCGACCACCGCAGCAAGGAGGGTGTGCATGAGCCTGTCCAGGCGCGACTTCCTAAAATTCTCCGGCACGACCGCGGCCGGCGTGGCGGCGGGCACGACGACGATCGATCTGGCTCCCGTCGAGGCGGCGGCGACCACGCTCAAGATCAAGGAGGCCAAGGCCTTCGCCGGCGTGTGTCCCTACTGCGCCGTCGGCTGCGGCCAGCTGATCTACGCCAAGGACGACAAGATCATCGACATCGAGGGCAACCCCGACACGCCGCACACGCTCGGGCGGCTGTGTCCCAAGGGCGCGGCCACCATCCAGCTCTCCAACAACCCGCTGCGACCGACCAAGGCGCTCTACCGCGCGCCCGGCTCGGACACGTGGGAGGAGAAGTCGCTGGACTGGATGCACGAGCAGATCGCCAAGCGCTACTACGACACCCGCGAGAAGCACTTCATCGAGAAGGAGAAGGACAAGGACGGCAACCTCGTCACCGTCAATCGCCTGGAGGCGATCGCCTCGCTCGGCTCGGCCTGCATCGACAACGAGGAGTGCTATCTCCTCAGCAAGCTGAACCGGACGCTGGGGATCGTCTACCACGAGCATCAGGCCCGAGTCTGACACTCCGCCACGGTCCCAGCTTTGGGGACCACGTTCGGTCGCGGGGCGATGACGACGAACCTGATCGACATCCAGCACTCGGATGTCATCATGGCGACCTCCAACATGGCCGAGAATCACCCCGTCGGGTTTCAGTGGGTGATGAAGGCCAAGGAGCGCGGGGCCAAGCTGATCCACGTCGACCCGCGCTACACGCGCACCAGCGCGGCCGCCGATCTGCACGTGCCGCTGCGCTCGGGCACCAACATCGTGTTCTTCGGCGGGCTGATCCGCTACGCCATCGAGAAGAACCTCTACTTCAAGGACTACGTGGTCCCCTACACGAACGCCTCCTTCCTGATCGACCCGGAGTTCAAGACGCCGACCGATCTCGACGGCCTGTTCACCGGCTTCGACCCGGCCAAGAAGAGCTACGACCGCTCCAGCTGGAAGTACCAGGTGGACGGTGAGGGCAATCCCAAGCGCGATCTCACGCTGCGCGACCCCAACAGCGTCTTCCAGCTCCTGCGGCGGCACTACGGCCGCTACACCGTCGAGATGGTCGAGAAGGTGTGCGGCATCCCGCGGGCGAAGTTCGAGGAGATGGCCCAGCTCTACTGCAGCACCTCCGGCCCGGAGAAGACCGGGTCCATCACGTACGCGCTGAACCTCACCCAGCACACCAACGGCGTGGAGAACATCCGGTCGCTCTGCATGCTGCAGCTCCTGCTCGGCAACATCGGCCGGCCCGGGGGCGGTGTCGTCGCCCTTCGCGGCCACGCCAACGTGCAGGGCGCGACCGACCTCGAGCTGCTCTACCACGAGCTGCCCGGCTACATGGCCATGCCGCTGCGCGACCAGCATCCCGACCTCAAGACGTACCTCGAGAAGGAGACGCCGAAGGGCGGGTTCTGGACCAACAAGCCGAAGTTCATGGTCAGCCTGCTCAAGGCCTTCTACGGCGACGCGGCCACCAAGGACAACGAGTTCGGCTACCAGTGGCTGCCCAAGCGCGCGTCGGCCGACGCCTACAGTCACCAGCACATGTTCGTGGACATGTACGAGGGCAAGATCAAGGGCTTCCTGGCCGACGGCCAGAACCCGGCGGTCGGCGGACCCAACGCCAAGCTGGCCCGGGCGGCCATGGCCAAGCTCGACTGGATGCTGGTCGTCGACATCTTCCTGACCGAGACGGCGGAGTTCTGGAAGGCGCCCGGCACCAACGCCCAGGACGTCAAGACGGAAGTGTTCTTCCTGCCGGCCGCGCCGGCGGCGGAGAAGGACGGCTCGCTGACGAACACGATGCGCCTGATCCAGTGGCACGAGCGGGCGGTGAAGCCGCCCGGCGACGTGCACTCGGACGCCGACTTCTTCTGCACCCTGGCCCACCGGCTGCAGAAGCTGTACGCGGGCTCGAAGAAGGACCGCGACCAGGGGTTCCTCGCGGCCAACTTCACCTACGGCGCCAAGCCCGACGAGCCGGAGATGGTGGAGGTGCTGAAGGAGATCAACGGCGTCGCCACCGAGGACATCACCGACAAGGACGGCAAGGTCGTCTACCGGAAGGGTCAGCCGCTCAACACGTTCGCCCATCTCACCGACGACGGCAAGACGACGTCGGGGTGCTGGATCTACACGGGCGTCACCGTCGAGGGCGGCGACGGCAAGCTGGTGAACAAGGCGGCCGGGCGCAAGCCGGCCGACGAGAAGGACTATCTGGCTCACGGCTGGGGCTTCGCCTGGCCGGCCAACCGCCGCATCATCTACAATCGCGCGTCCGCCGACCTGCAGGGCAAGCCGTGGAGCGAGAAGAAGAAGCTGATCTGGTGGGATCCGGCGGCGCCGGGTCAGAAGCCCGAGGACAAGGGCAAGTGGGTCGGCCTGGACGTGCCGGACTTCAACGCCTTCCTGGCCCCGGACGCCAAGAACGGTGACAAGCCGTTCATCATGCGCACCGACCTGGTCGGCGCCTTCTTCGGCCCGCTCGCCGACGGGCCGTTCCCCGAGCACTACGAGCCGATCGAGTCGCCGGTGAAGAATCTGCTCTCCAAGCAGCAAAGCAACCCGGTCGCCAAGATCTGGAAGGTGCCGGATCAGAAGAACGAGCTGGCGCCGGTCGGCTCGCCCGACTATCCGTACGTGATCACGACCTATCGCCTCACCGAGCACCACCTGTCCGGCGTCATGTCGCGCTATCTCCCGATGCTGGCCGAGCTGCACCACTCGCACTTCGCGGAGATCAGCCACGAGCTGGCCACCGAGCTGAAGATCGAGAACGGCGAGAAGGTCACCGTGCTGAGCCCGCGCGGCAAGGTGCACGTGACCGCCATGGTGACCCATCGCATCAAGCCGTTCCTGGTGAACGGCAAGACCGTGCACCAGATCGGCGTCCCCTGGCACTGGGGCTGGAAGGGCGTCGACGAGCTGCCCGGCAGCAAGGGCGACATCACCAACGACCTGTCGGCGTCGGTGGGCGATCCCAACGTCTACATCCAGGAGACGAAGGCCTTCGTCTGCAACGTGAAGAAGGGGGTGGTGTAGCCATGGCCCGCACACTGGCGATGTTCACG
Organism: Methylomirabilia bacterium; assembly: GCA_041499965.1. GTDB lineage: Bacteria > Methylomirabilota > Methylomirabilia > Rokubacteriales > CSP1-6 > AR5. Next base: position 70,218 of record JBGQLG010000001.1, on the reverse strand, counting down.
GACACCTCCCTGTGCATCGGCTGTCGCGCCTGCCAGGTGGCGTGCAAGCAGTGGAACGAGCTGGGGCTCGAGGTGCCGGAGTGGACGGGCGGCTACCAGAACCATGCCCACTTCACCGACAAGACGTTCCGGCTCGTGCGGTTCATCGAGGAACCCGGCGGCAAGCCCAACGGCGACCTGGCCTGGCTGCTGATGTCCGACGTCTGCAAGCACTGCGCGCAGGCCGGCTGTCTCGACGCGTGCCCGACCGGTGCCATCTACCGGACCGAGTTCGGCACCGTCAACATCAACCAGGACGTGTGCAACGGCTGCCGCTACTGCGTGTCGTCGTGCCCGTTCGGCGTGGTCACCTTCAACGAGCAGACGGGCACCGCCAAGAAGTGCACCTTCTGCGACGACCGCATCCACAACGGCCTGGGGCCCGCCTGCGCCAAGGCGTGTCCCACCGAGTCGATCCAGTTCGGCTTCCGTGACGACCTGGTGAAGAAGGCGACCAAGCGTGTGGAGACGCTCAAGGGCCTGGGCTTCAAGGACGCCCAGCTCTACGGCGCCGACTCCGGCGGCTTCCTGGGCGGCCTCAACGCCTTCTTCCTGCTCCTGGCCAAGCCCTCGACCTACCACCTCCCCGAGCAGCCCCGGCTGCCGCAGCGCAACGTCGTCGTCGACTCGCTCCTGTCGATCGGCTCGGCGCTGGTGGTGGGCCTCGGCGTCATGCTCTCGTTCCGCGAGCGCGGCAAGGGGGGGCCCGATGCTTAAGTCGCCCCACTGGGAAATGATGATCGTCTGGTACTTCTTCCTGGGCGGCATCGCCGGCGGCGCGTATTTCACCGCGGCCATCGCCGACAATTTCGGCAGCACGCGCGACCGCGCGGTGGCCCGGGCCGGCTACCTGCTGTCGCTGCCGCTGGTGGGGGCGTGCGGGCTGCTGCTGATCGCCGACCTCGGCGTGCCCAGCCGGTTCCTGAACATGATGCGGGCGTTCAAGTTCTGGGACCCGATGTCGCTGGGGGCCTGGGCCGTCGGCGTCTTCGGGATGTTCACCCTCGTGTCTTCGGTGCTGAGCCTGTCGTCCTCGGAGTCGATGGCGGCGGTGCGGCGCAAGGTCAGCCTCGTCGGAATGCTCTTCGGCTTCTTCCTGGCCAGCTACACCGGCGTGCTCCTCAGCAACTCGGCGCTGCCGTTCTGGAGCGACGCCCGGCTGATGGGCGCGCTGTTCCTCGCCTCCGGCGCGTCGACCGGCATCGCGGCCATCACGCTGATCCTCTTCCTCACCGGCCACGCCGGCGGCGAGGGGTGGGGCAAGCTCAAGCACGCCGACCGGTACTCGATGGTGATCGAGCTCGTGCTGCTCACCGCGCTGGTGGCGCTGCTCGGCGCCGCCGCCCGGCCGCTCACCGGTGGACACTTCGCCCCGCTGTTCTGGGGCGGCCTCATCGGGCTCGGCCTGATCCTCCCCCTGGTGCTCGACTTTGCCGGCTCGCGCGTGCGCGCACTCGGCGTCCTCGCCGCCGCGCTGGTGCTGATCGGTGGCTTCGTCCTCCGCTACGTGGTGGTCATGTCCATCCAGGCGTGAGTCGCTCCCTCGGCGGCCAGCCAGGCTCGTACGGGGCCCGCTCGGGCCCCGTGCCATGTCGGCGGCCATGAGCGACCCGAGCCTGGGTGAGGCGTGGACCGACCTGCTCCGGCGGCGCCCGACCTTCCGCCCGGCGCTCGATGTCTACGGCCCGATCGTCGAGATGTGGTCACGCTGGTCGCCATCGCGGCCTCTGGGCGCGCCCTGGGACGCCGCGGCCTGCCGCGCCCGCTGGGACGCCGGTACGCCGCTGGTCGCCGTCGCCGAGGTCCTGCGCCCGGACGACGTCGAGGAACCCATCGGCACGGTGATGGAGATGCTGGCGCAGGCGGTGCCCCGTCTCGGCCCCGGCCTGCAGCGATTCGCCGAAGCGTGGGATTCGGGGCTCCTCGGGCCCCTCGCATTGCTGCCGAGCCCCGGGCGAGTCGGCTCCGGAACGATCGAGGAGGCGACCGGCCTGGGCCCCGGCGTCGTTGCGCTGCTGGCCACGCTGGCGCTGCGGCCGGCGCTCGAAGCGGTGTACGCACCCGTCCGCGACTACCTGCCGGACGGTGTCTGGTCGCTCGGCATCTGTCCGTTCTGTGGAGGCCCGCCCGGGTTCGCTGACGTTGTCGAGGACGGACGGCGTCGCCTGGCCTGCCACCTGTGCGGCGGCCGCTGGATCTTCGCCAAGCTGCGCTGCCCGTTCTGCGGCGTCGACGGCGCCCGCCACCTCGCCCGCCTCACGCCCGAGGAGGCGCACGAGGAGGGCTACGTCATTGCCGCGTGCCGCGAGTGTCGGGCCTACACGAAGGAGCTCGACCGGCGCGTGCGCTGGAACGGAGGCCCGCCCATCGTCGAGGACTGGGGATCACCCCACTTCGACCTGATTGCCCGACGCCAGCAGTACTGGCGGCCGGAGGCGTCGATCGTGCTGCTGGCGGGCGATTCTTAGGCCGAGGGCAGGGCTCAAGCCTGGAAGCATCCTGGGTTCACCTATCGGGAATGTGGTAATCTACCGCCAGCATTGACATTTCCGTAATGCAGCCGACCCTGATCAACGCCGCGCTCATCGGCTACGTCGGTGCCACGGGGCTCGCGCTCGCGTACCTCGTGCAGCGCCACGACCTCGTCCACCGCCTGACCGTGCTGTGCGCGCTGGCGGGATGGGCGGCCCACACCGTGGCGCTCATCCTGCGCGCGGTCGAGCTCGGCGCGCCGCCGCTCGGTACCCTGCCGGACGCGATCTCGGTGGGCGTGTGGGGCATCGTCCTGCTGGAGGTGCTCATCGAGCAGCGCACCGGCGTGCGCGTGCTGGGCGCGTTCGTGCTGCCGGTCGTGGTCGTGCTGAGCCTGAAGGTGACCAGCGCGCCCGCGCGCACCCTGGCGCCGGCGCTGGCCAGCGCCTGGATCTGGATCCACATCGCGCTGGCGATGGTCGGTATCGCCGCCTTCGTGTTCAACTTCGCCGGCGCCATCATGTACCTGCTGCAAGAGCGCCAGCTCAAGACCAAGCGGCCGGGCGCCTTCTACTATCGCTTGCCCGCGCTGCAGACGCTGGATCGCCTGACCTTCCGCACGCTGGCCCTCGGCTTTCCGTTCCTCACCACCGGGCTGGTGCTCGGCGCGCTGTGGGCGCGGGTGGCGTGGGGCAGCGCGTTCACGTTGGATCCGCTCGCGTTCTTCTCGTTCGTGGCCTGGGTGATCTACGCCGGCACGCTGGCCGGGCGCGCCGCGGCCGGCTGGCACGGGCGGCGGGCGGCGTACTTCTCGATCATCGGCTTCGCGGCCCTGGTGGTCACGCTCGGCGCCGGGCTGTTCCTGCCGGGCCGGCACGGCTCCTGATGCCGCTCTTCGTGGCCGGCCTCAGCCACAAGAACGCGCCGGTGGCGCTGCGCGAGCAGCTGGCGGTGGACGAGGACAAGCTCCGCGAGTTGTTGCTCGACCTGCAGGCCAGCGACGTGCTGCGCGAGGTCGTCGTGCTGTCGACGTGCAACCGGGTGGAGGTCTACGGCGTGGCCGAGGCGCCGGGCGAGGCCCGGGCGCTGGCCTTCCGGGCGCTGTGCCGCCATCGCGGCGTGGACCTCGGCACCGTGGAGCCATTGCTCTACACGCATCTCGACGCCGACGCCGTTCGCCACGCCTTCCGGGTGTCGTCCAGCCTCGACTCCATGATGATCGGCGAGCCGCAGATCCTCGGCCAGGTGAAGGACGCCTTCGCCCTGGCCCAGGCTTGCGAGGCGGTGGGGCCGCACCTGCACCCGCTCTTCAGCCACGCCTTCAACGTCGCCAAGCGCGTGCGGACGGAGACGGAGGTCGCCCGGCACGCGGTGTCGGTCTCCTTCGCGGCGGTCGAGCTGGCCAAGAAGATCTTCGACGGGCTGGGCGGCCGGGCGGTCCTGCTGGTCGGCGCCGGCAAGATGAGCGAGCTGGCGGCCAAGCACCTCGTCGAGCAGGGCGCGTTCCCGATTTACGTCGCGAATCGCACGTGGGCCCGGGCCGTGGAGCTGGCCCGCGCGCTGGCGGGCACGGCGGTGCCGTGGGACGAGCTGCCGACGGCGCTGGCCGCGGTGGACATCGTCGTCACCTCGACCGGGGCCACCGAGCCGGTCGTCACCCGGGCGGCGGTGATGCGCGTGATGCACGGCCGTCGCGGCCGACCGCTGTTCTTCATCGACATCGCCGTCCCCCGCGACGTCGAGGCCGGCGTGGACGGGCTCGACGACGTCTACCGCTACGACATCGACGACCTCAAGCAGGTGGTCGACGCCAACCTGCGCGAGCGGGCCCGCGAGGCGCAGCGGGCCGAGACCCTGGTGGAGCGCGAGGTGGGCAAGTTCCTGGCCCGCCAGGGCGACGCCGAGGTGATCCCGACGATCGTGTCGCTGCGCGCGCGGCTCGAGGAGATCCGGCTGGGCGAGGTGAAGAAGACGCTGGCCCGCCTGCCCGAGGCCACGCCGGAGACGCGGGCGGCGATCGACGCGCTGTCGAGCGCGATGGTGAACAAAATCCTGCACGCGCCCATCACGAAGCTGCGCGAGTCGTCGCGGGCCGGCGCCGGCCGTTCGTGGCTGGAGCTGGTCCACGAGCTGTTCGGCCTGGGGCGGCGGTCGTGATCCGCATCGGCACCCGGGGCAGTCTGCTGGCCCTGGCCCAGGCGCGGGCGGTGGCGGCGGCGCTGGCGGGCGTCGAGACCGAGCTGATCGCGATGCGCACCGAGGGCGATCGCCTGGCCGAGGCCCGGCTGGCCGTCGTCGGCGGCAAGGGGCTCTTCGTGCGCGAGATCGAGGAGGCGCTGCGGCGTGGCGACATCGACGTCGCCGTGCACAGCTTGAAGGATTTGCCGGCCGACGAGCCGCCCGGGCTGACGCTGGCCGCGTTTCCACGCCGCGAGGACGCCCGCGACGTGCTGGTGGCGCGGCAGCCGGCCACGCTGGCCACGCTGCCGCGCGGCGCCCGCGTCGGCACCTCGAGTCCCCGGCGGCGTGCGCTGCTGCTGGCCCGCCGGCCCGACCTCGCGGTGGAGCCGATCCGCGGCAACGTCGACACGCGCCTGCGCAAGCTGGCCGCGGGCGACTACGACGCCGTCGTGCTGGCCGCGGCGGGATTGCACCGGCTGGCGCTGGTGCCCGAGCACCGCTCGCTGCTCGATCCCGAAGAGTTCGTGCCCGCGGTCGGGCAGGGGATCATCGCGGTGCAGGCGCGGGCCGACGATCTCGCGACGCTCGGGGCGCTGGCCCGCGTCGACGACGCGGCCACCCACGCCTGTGCGCTGGCCGAGCGCGCGTACCTGGCGCGGCTCGGGGCGTCGTGCAACACGCCCATGGCCGCGTACGCGCGGCTGACCCGCGGCGCGCTGCACATGAGCGCCGTCGTGGCCGGCGAGGACGGCCGCCGCGTGCTGCGGGCGAGCGCGACGGCGCCGGCGGCCGAGGCCGCGCGGCTGGGCCGGGAGCTCGCCGAGACGCTGTTGGACCGCGGCGCCGCCGACATCACGGCGCTGCAACCGGTGCGCGCGTGATGGCCCCCGTGCCGGCCGACCATCCACGCCCGCTCGCCGGCCGCACGGTCGTGGTCACGCGCGCGGCCGCCCAGGCCCAGCGGTTCACGCAGCTGCTCGAGGCGGCGGGCGCCCGCGTGCTGGAGGCGCCGGCGATCGTGATCGCGCCGCCGGCGTCGTGGGAGCCGCTGGACGCCGCGCTCGACGCGCTCGCCACGTTCACGTGGGTGGTCTTCACCTCGGTGAACGGCGTGGCCATGGTCGACCGGCGGCTGCCCGCGCGCGGGCTGACGTGGGCGGCGCTCGGCGGGCGGCGCGTCGCCGCCATCGGACCCGCCACCGCCGATGCGCTCAGCGAGCACGGCGTGCGGCCGGACCTGGTGCCCGGCGAGTATCGCGCCGAGGGGCTGCTCGAGCGGATGCGTGGCCTGATCACCCCGTCCGATCGCGTCCTGCTGCCCCGCGCGGCCCAGACGCGCGACGTGCTGGTGACGGGGCTGCGCCAGCTCGGGGCCCAGGTCACCGAGGTGCCAGCCTACGTGACACGGCGCGGGGAGGCCGGTACCGGCCGCCTGCGCGAGGCGCTGGCGGCCGGCGCCATCGACGCGGTCACCTTCACCTCGTCGTCGACGGCGCGCAACTTCGCCGAGCTGTTCACCGAGGACGAGCGCCGCGACTGGCTGGGCCGGCCGACGATCGCCTCGATCGGGCCGATCACGGCCGCCACCGCCGCCGAGTACGGGATGACCACCGACGTCATGCCGAGCGAGTACACGATCCCCGCGCTGGCGCGGGCGCTCGTCGAGCACTTCGCCCGCATCCCGCGCGGCCCCGGCCGTCGCGCCAGGAGGAGTGTGTGATGCCGCATCCGATGTTCCGCCCCCGGCGGCTGCGCGAGAAGAGCCTGCTGCGCACGCTGGTGCGCGAGACCACGCTGGCCGTCGACGATCTCGTCTATCCGCTCTTCGTCGTCCACGGCCGGGGCGTCCGCGCGCCGATCGGGCCGATGCCGGGCCAGCACCGCCTCTCGGTGGACGAGCTGGTCAAGGAATGCAAGGACGCCGCCGGCATGGGCATTCCCGCCGTGCTCCTCTTCGGCCTCCCCGAGGAGAAGGACCCCCGCGGCACCGAGGCGTACGCCGACGACGGCATCGTGCAGCAGGCGGTGCGGGCGGTGAAGGACACCGTGCCCGACCTGCTCGTCATCACCGACGTGTGCCTGTGCGAGTACACGAGCCACGGCCACTGCGGCGTCGTCGAGGACGGCGCCGTCCGCAACGATCCCACGCTGGAGCTGCTGGCGCGGACCGCGGTCTCGCACGCCGAGGCCGGCGCCGACATCGTCGCGCCCTCCGACATGATGGACGGCCGGGTGGCCGCCATCCGGGAGGCGCTCGACGAGGCCACCCTGCTCGATACGCCGATCATGGCGTACTCGGCGAAGTACGCGTCGGTGTTCTATGGTCCCTTCCGGGAGGCGGCGGACTCCACGCCGCAGTTCGGCGACCGGCGCTCGTACCAGATGGATCCGGCCAACGTCCAGGAGGCGATGCGCGAGATCGCGCTGGATCTCGACGAGGGCGCCGACATCGTCATGGTGAAGCCGGCGCTGCCGTACCTGGACGTCATCTCGCGGGCCAAGGCCGAGTTCGGCGTGCCGCTGGCCGCCTACTCGGTGTCGGGGGAGTACGCGATGATCCGGGCGGCCGGGCAGCTCGGCTGGCTCGACGAGGAGCGCGCGATCATGGAGTCGCTCACCGGCATCCGCCGGGCCGGCGCCGACATCGTCATCACCTACTTCGCCAAGGACGCCGCGCGCCTGCTCGAGCGCGGCACGCACCGGCGCTGAGCACCGCATGCGCATCTCGGCCAAGGGGGAGTACGCGGTCAAGGCGATGCTCGACCTCGCCTTGCATCGCGGGCGGCCGCTGGTGCCCATCCAGGAGATCGCGACCCGTCAGGCCATCCCGCAGCGGTATCTGGAGCAGGTCCTGCTCGCGCTCAAGCGGGCCGGGCTCCTCACCTCCAAGCGCGGATCGACCGGGGGGTACCATCTCACCAAGTCGCCCGACGAGATCACGGTGGGGGTGGTGTTGCGCGCGGTGGAGGGGGGCAGCGCGCCCTTCGAGGGCGGACCGCAGGGGCGGCGCCGCGGGAGCCACGAGCACGACCTCGGCGAGCTGTGGGACGAGATCGGCGAGGCGGTGGCGGGGGTCGTCGATCGCTGGACGCTCGGCGACCTGGTCGCCCGGGCCGAGCAGCGCCGGGGATCCGCTCGGCCCATGTACCACATCTAAGGAGCCATGACGGACAAGATCGCGGAGTCGGTGATCGACCTGATCGGGGGCACGCCGCTCGTGCGGCTGCGGCGATTGCCGGAGCCCGGCGGCGCCCGGGTGCTGGCCAAGCTGGAGTCGCGCAATCCCGGTGGCAGCGTCAAGGACCGGATCGCGGCGGCGATGGTCGAGGACGCCGAGCAGCGGGGCGTGCTGGCGCCGGGGGCCACGATCGTGGAGCCGACCAGCGGCAATACCGGGATCGGGCTGGCGATGGTCGCCGCCGTGAAGGGCTACCGGCTGATCCTCACCATGCCCGAGGACATGAGCGTCGAGCGCCAGCGACTGTTCGCGCGCTTCGGCGCCGAGATCCACCTGACCCCGGCCATCGAGGGCATGAGCGGTGCCGTCTTCGCCGCCGAGGAGCTCGGCCGCCAGCATCCGGAGTACTTCGTCCCCCAGCAGTTCCTGAATCCCGCCAACCCGGAGATCCACCGGCGGACGACGGCGATCGAGATCCTCGACGCGGTGAGCGGTCGCCTCGACGCGTTCGTGGCCGGCGTCGGCACCGGGGGCACGATCACGGGCGTGGGCGAGGTGCTGAAGGCCAAGCTGCCGGCCGTGCAGGTGGTCGCCGTGGAGCCGGCCAAGTCGCCGGTGCTCTCGGGCGGGCGATTCCGGCCGCACGGGATCCACGGCATCGGCGCGTCGTTCGTCCCCGGCGTGCTGAACCGCGCGATCCTGGATCGCATCATCACGGTCAGCGACGAGGACGCCGTGGCATGGTCCAAGCGACTGGGCCGCGAGGAGGGCGTGCTGGCCGGCATCTCCTCGGGCGCCGCCGCCTTCGCGGCCTGCCGCGTGGCCGCCGAGCTGCGCCCCGACCAGACGGTGGTCACGATCCTGCCCGACACCGGCGAACGCTATTTGAGCCTGGGCTAGACTGTCGCAGCACGTGGACGCCGCCGCGATCGTCTGCGGTCCCCCTGCGCGCGAGGAGCATCGAGGAGTGAGGACGAGCACGCGACCGCTGCATCAGGGCACGCCGATCGACGCGCGAGTCGTGGGGGGTGTGACCGAGGGGCGCCACGGCTCGGCCGGGCGCCCCGATCGAATAGTCGCACGAGGAATCGAACGGTCGAACAAGGAACGAATGAGGCGGTGATCGAGAGGCGCCACGACTTCGCCGGGGCGCCGCGAGCCGCCGGGGGGGTGTGGGGGGGCATCTCGGGGCCCCCCACCTACACATGGCGACCGTGTACATTCCGACGCCGTTCCGACGGGCCACGGCGAATCGCGACCGGGTCGACGTGAGCGCGCCCACCGTGGGCGCGCTGCTGGACGAGCTGGAGCGCACCTACGGCGGCCTCAAGGGCCTCGTGCGCAACGAGGCGGGGCAGGTGCACCAGCACGTCGCGGTGTACGTCAACAGCGAGCCCATCGACGGGCTCGCCGGACTGGGCACGCCCCTGAAGGACGGGGACGAGGTCGCGATCATTCCCGCACTGGCCGGGGGCGCATGGTCCTGAGCGGAGCCGAGCTGGAGACCATCCGCGCCCAGGCCGTGGAGGAGTATCCCTTCGAATCCTGCGGCGTCGTCCTGAGCCGCGGTGACGAGCGCCGGCTCCTGCGCTGCCGCAACGCGCAGAACGAGCTGCACGCCCGGGACCCCGAGCGCTATCCCCGGGACGCGCGCACGGCGTACTACATCGATCCCAAGGACCTGCTGCGCATCGGCGACCTCGAGCACCAGGGGTTCGGCGTGGCGGTGATCTATCACTCCCACGTCGACGCGGGCGCCTACTTCTCCGAGACGGACCGCCGCCAGGCCGTCATGGGCGGCGAGCCGGCGTATCCGGGCGCCGTCTACGTCGTGACCTCGGTCGTGGGGGGCGTGGCCGAGGCGGTGGCCGCGTTTCGCTGGGACGCGACCCGCCGTGACTTCGCCGCCATGGAGCTTGTCGAATGAGTGAGTCCAAGCGTCTGCTCGCCGCCGCCACCCGCGTGATTCCCGGCGGCGTCAACAGCCCCGTCCGGGCGTTCCGCGCCGTGGGCGGCGCGCCCCCGTTCATCGCCCGCGGGGAGGGCGCGCGGCTGTGGGACGTCGACGGCCGCGCCTATATCGACTTCGTCGGCTCGTGGGGCCCCCTGATTCTGGGTCACGCCGCGCCGGCCGTGGTCGAGGCGGTGACCGAGGCCGCGCGGCGCGGCACCAGCTACGGCGCGCCCACCGCGCTCGAGGTGGAGATGGCCGAGACGGTGGCCGCGGCGTACCCGTCGATGGAGATGGTGCGCCTCGTCAGCTCCGGCACCGAGGCGGCGATGAGCGCGATCCGCGTGGCCCGCGGTGCCACCGGCCGCGACCTGCTCGTGAAATTCGACGGCTGCTATCACGGCCACGCCGACAGCCTGCTGGTGAAGGCCGGCTCGGGCGGCGCCACCTTCGGCATCCCCGACAGCAAGGGCGTACCGGCGGCGCTCGCGGAGCTGACGCTCACCGTGGCCTTCAACGACCTCGACGCCGTGCGCGACCTCTTCGCGCGCCGGGGGGATCGCATCGCCGCCGTCATCGTCGAGCCGGTCGCCGGCAATATGGGCGTGGTCCCGCCGCAGCCCGGGTTCCTCGAGGGGCTGCGCGAGGTCACGCGGGCCCACGGCGCGCTGCTGATCTTCGACGAGGTGATCACGGGCTTCCGCGTCGCCTACGGCGGCGCCCAGGAGCTGTACGGTGTCCGGCCCGATCTCACCTGCCTCGGCAAGATCATCGGCGGCGGCCTGCCGGTCGGCGCCTACGGCGGCAGCCGCAGCGTGATGGCCGAGGTGGCTCCGCTGGGCGGCGTATACCAGGCCGGCACGCTGTCGGGCAACCCGCTGGCGGTGGCGGCCGGGCTGGCGGCGATCCGCGCCCTCGTCGACCGCCGTGCGTACGCGCGGCTGGAGACCCTCGGCGCGCGGCTCGAGCAGGGACTGCACGACGCGGCCACACGCGCCGGGGTGCCGCTGACGGTCAACCGCGTCGGCTCGATGCTGACGGCCTTCTTCTGCGCGGGGCCGGTGCGCGACTACGCGTCGGCCCGGCAGGCCGACACGGGCCGCTACGGGCGTTTTTTCCAGGTGATGCTCGCGCGCGGCGTGTACCTGGCGCCCTCGCAGTTCGAGGCGGCGTTCGTCTCGCTCGCGCACTCCGAGGCGGACATCGATACCGCGGCCGCCGCCGCCGCCGAGGCGTTCGCCGCCGCGGCGTGACGACGGAGTTGTGTTGACGTTTCAAGGCGCCAAGTGATATGGTTCACGAGCAATCGCCGAACCCCAGCAGGAGGTCACCCGACTGTCGATGAGGAAGGCGGGCGTAGGAGCGGCGGCCGTCGTGCTCCTCGCGGTTCTGCTGTTCTTCGCCGTATCCTCCTGGAGCCGCCAACCGGCTCTCGCCAAGCCATCCGTGCAGCCGATCAATTTTCCGCACAGCGTGCACGTGCAGACCTACAAGATCGATTGTCAGTACTGCCACGCCGACGCCCGCCGCTCCGAATACGCCGGCATTCCGTCGGTGGAGCGCTGCATGGGCTGTCACAAGATCGTCGCCGCCGACAAGCCCGAGATCAAGAAGCTGGCCGAGTTCGCGGCCAAGCAGCAGTCGATCCCGTGGGCCCGCGTCTACAAGCTGCCGGAGTTCACGCACTTTCCGCACAAGGCGCACATCCGGGCCGAGCTGCGCTGCCAGACGTGTCACGGCCCGGTGGAGACGATGACCACCGTCAGCGCGAGCACCGGTCCCACGCTCGTCAACGACATGCTGAACCTGGCGGGCCTGCGCCCGGCACCGCCGCCGCTGTCGATGGGCTGGTGCGTCGACTGCCATCGCCAGCAGAACGCCACCCGCGGCATGCACGCGCCGCTGGACTGCGTGATGTGCCACCACTGATGGCGCGGCGGGTCCCCGCGAGCTGGAGACGACGCTCATGAACCGGCGCGACTTCTTCAAGATCGTGGCGACAACGGGCGCGACCGCGGCGACGGCCGGTTGCCAGCAGGCGACCGAGCAGATCCTGCCGCTCGTCGTGCCCAACGAGCAGCTTGTGCCGGGCGTCGCCGCCTGGTTCGCGACGGTGTGCCGCGAGTGTCCGGCCGGGTGCGGTGTGCTCGCCCGCAATCGCGAGGGACGGGTCGTCAAGCTCGAGGGCAACCCGGATCATCCGGTCAACCACGGCTCGCTCTGCGCCCGCGGCCAGGCCGCGTTGCAGGGGCTCTACCATCCCGACCGGTTCGCCAAGCCCCAGCGCCGCGACGGCGACGCCTTCAAGGCCATCGAGTGGGACGACGCGATCAAGCTCTTCAGCGACCAGCTGGCCGCGGTCAAGAGCAAGCCTCGCGCGCTGGCCGTGGTGAGCCAGCTGGAGAGCGGCAGCCTCGGCGCCCTGCTGGACCGCTTCGCCCAGGCCCTCGGCGGCCGGCCGCGGGTGACGCTGGAGCCGTTCGCCTACGAGGCGATCCGCGCCGCCAACCGTCAGACCTTCGGGCGCGACGCCGTGCCGTACCATGCCTTCGAGGACGCCGAGGTCATCCTGTCCTTCGGCGCCGACTTCCTGGAGACGTGGATCTCCAACGGCCAGGCCGCGCGCGGCTACGCCCGCATGCACACCTTCCGCGAGGGCAAGGCCGGTACCTTCATCCACGTGGAGCCGCGGCAGTCGCTGACCGGATCCAACGCCGACGAGTGGGTGCGCAACGCCCCCGGCACCGAGGCCGCGGTCGCACTGGCGGTGCTCAAGCTGATGCTCGCGGGCGGCGTGGTCGCTGACCAGCGCTACGGCGAGGCGGTCGCGGGCGTCGATCCCCGGAAGGTCGCCGAGGACAGCGGCGTGCCGCTGGAGACGCTGCACCACATCGCCAAGACCTTCGCGGGCGCCAGGCCGGGCCTGGCGGTCGGGGGCGGCGTCGCCGTGACCGGCAGCCAGGCCACCCAGCTGCAGGTGGCGATCAATCTGCTCAACGCGGTCGCCGGCAACGTCGGCAAGACCGTCCGCTTCGGTCCCGATCACGCCTATGGCCGGGTCACGCCCTACGCGGACGTGGCCAAGCTGGTGCAGGCGATGGCCGCCGGCGAGATCGGCGTGCTGGTGCTCGGTCCGGGTGTGAATCCCGCGTTCGCGCTGCCCGGTGGGCTCAAGGTCGCCGAGGCGATCGGCAAGGTGCCGTTCGTCGTCAGCTTCGCGAACCTGCCCGACGAGACAACGGCGCTGGCCCACCTGGTGCTGCCCGACACGCACTGGCTGGAGGCGTGGGGCGACTACGCGCCCCACGAGGGCGTGCTGGGCCTGATGCAGCCGACGATGAAGCCCATCCGTGAGGCGCGGCCGATGGGCGACGTCCTGCTCGTCGCGGGCCGCTCGGCGCTCGGCACCGAGGAGGGCAAGGGCCCGCTGCCCTGGCCCACCTTCGAGCAGTATCTGAAGGCGGCGTGGGAGCCGGTGGTGAAGGGGCAGTGGGAGGCCGCGCTGCAGCAGGGCGGTGTCTGGCACGACGTCGTGGCGGCGGCGGTGAGCGTGACCCCCAAGCTCGAGCGCCTCGACGGCGCCACGGCGAAGCTCGCCGGGCCCGCCGACGGCTTCGCGCTCCTGGCCTATCCCTCGCTCCGCTTCTACGACGGCCGCAGCGCGACCCGGGCCTGGCTGCAGGAAGTGCCGGACCCGATGACGCAGGTCGCGTGGGATCCGTGGGTCGAGATCAACGCGCAGACGGCGGCGCGGCTGGGCATCCGTCAGGGCGATGTCGTGAAGGTGACCTCGCCCCACGGCGCCATCGAGGTGCCGGCCTACCTGTCGCCGTCGATCCACCCGGGCGCGGTGGCGATCCCGATCGGCCATCACTACGCGCCCTATCACGTGCGTCTGAAGTATGTGCCGGCGACCGCGCCGACCAACCCGATGGCGCTGCTGCCCGCCGAAGCGGACGCCGTGTCGGGCGCCCCGAGCTTCCTCTCGGTGAAGGTGACGCTGACCCGGACCGGCGCGCGCCGGCCGCTGGCGCTCCTGCAGGCGACGCACGATCAGGATCAGCGCGAGATCGCCCAGCACGTCGAGCTCGGCCGGGCCCGCGAGGACGCCCTGCGTGGCCGCGGCGAGTCGCCTGGCCACCAGAGCATGTACACCGACCAGCAGTACCGCAGCTACCGCTGGGGCATGACGGTGGACGTCGACGCCTGCATCGGCTGCCAGGCGTGCGCGGTGGCCTGCCAGGCCGAGAACAACGTGCCGGTGGTCGGCAAGGCCGAGGCCGCCTACGGCCGGCAGGTGCACTGGTTGCGCCTGGAGCGCTGGGCCGAGGGTGATCGGGCCCAGCCGCACAACATGTTCCTGCCGATGTTCTGCCAGCACTGTGAGGTCGCGCCGTGCGAGCCGGTGTGCCCGGTCTTCGCGGCTTACCGCACGGAGGAAGGCCTGAACGGCCAGGTCTACAACCGCTGCGTCGGCACCCGCTACTGCGGCAACAACTGCCCGTATCACGTGCGGCGGTTCAACTGGTGGAACTACGAGATCCCGGCGCCGCTCGAGATCCAGCTCAACCCCGACGTGACGGTGCGCCAGCTCGGCGTCATGGAGAAGTGCACGATGTGCATCCAGCGCATCGCGGCCGGCAAGGACCACGCGCGGGACGAGAACCGCGGGGTGCGCGACGGCGACATCCTGACCGCCTGCCAGCAGACCTGCCCGACTCAGGCGATCACGTTCGGCAACCTCAAGGACGAGGGCAGCACGGTGAGCAAGCTGACCCACTCGCCCCGGGCGTATCACGTCCTCGAGGAGCTGGGCACGCGGCCCGGCGTCACCTATCTGCGCAAGGTCGTCCGGGCCTCGCCCGCGCCGGCCGCGGGACCGGAGAAGGGGCGGGCATGAGCGACGCGGACCCCCGCGCCCCGCGGCCGATCGCCGGCGGCGCCCACGTCGCCGAGCCGAGCTTCGCCGACGTCAACCGCGACGTCCTGGCCACCCTGCGCCCGCCCGGCAACATGTACTTCGCCTGGATGTGCGTCGTCGGGCTCCTCCTCACCTGCGGGATCCTGGCCTGGACCTACCAGATCTTCTTCGGCATGGGCGCGGCCGGCAAGCGCACGCCGCAGATGTGGGCGATGTACATCACCACGTTCGTGTTCTGGATCGGCATCGGCCACGCCGGCACGCTGATCTCGGCCGTGCTGTACCTGTTCCGGGCGCGCTGGCGGACGTCGATCTACCGGGCGGCCGAGGCGATGACGATCTTCGCCGTCCTCACGGCCGGCCTCTTCCCGCTGATCCACGCCGGCCGGATGTGGTTCGCCTACTTCCTGCTGCCGTACCCGAACCAGCGCTCCCTGTGGCCGAACTTCAAGTCGCCGCTGGTGTGGGACGTGTTCGCCATCTCCACCTACCTGTCGATCAGCACGGTCTTCTTCATCGTCGGCCTGGTGCCCGACATCGCCGCCCTGCGCGACGCCTCGACCGGCTGGCGCCGGCGCGTGTTCGCCCTGCTGTCGCTCGGCTGGGAAGGCTCGGACCGCCAGTGGCGCCACTACCGTCGCGCCTACGGACTGTTCGCGGCCCTGGCCACGCCGCTGGTGCTCTCGGTGCACAGCGTCGTGTCGTGGGACTTCGCCATGGCCCTCGTTCCCGGCTGGCACTCCACGCTGTTCGCGCCGTTCTTCGTCGACGGCGCGATCTTCTCGGGCTTCGCCATGGTGCTGGTGTTGGTGCTCCCGATGCGGCACTTCTTCGGCCTGCAGGCCTACATCCGCGACCGCCACCTGGAGATGATGGCCAAGCTCATCCTGGTCACCGGCCTGGTGCTGACGTACTTCTACGCCTGCGAGGCGTTCACCTCCTGGTACAGCGGCGACCACTTCGAGAAGGCCTCGCTGTTCTGGCGGCTGACCGGGACCTACTGGTGGGCGCTGGCGACGATGTACTTCTGCAATTGCGTGTCCCCGCTCATCCTGTTCTGGAAGCCGGCCCGGACGAACACGGTGATCCTGTATATCGTGTCGATCCTCGTCCTCATCGGGATGTGGTTCGAGCGCTTCAACATCATCGTTCCTTCCTTGGGCCACGACTTCTACCCGGCCACCTGGGGCATCTACGTGCCGACGATCACCGACTCCACCATCATCGTGGGCAGCTTCGCCTGGTTCTTCCTGCTCTTCCTCGGCTTCATCAAGCTCATGCCGTCGCTGTCGATCGTCGAGGTGAAGGAGACGCTCCCGGCGCCGATGAAGGACACGAGGCATGGCGGCCACCACTGAGACGATCCTCGGCGTCTTCGCCCACGTCGACACGACGGTGCGGGCCCTCGAGGAGCTCCGGGCCAAGGGCTACCACGACCTCACCGTGTACTCGCCGGTGCCCGTGCACGAGATCGAAGACGTGGTCGACCGTGATCGGCCGGTGAGCAAGGTCCGCCTGTTCACGCTCCTGGGCGGGCTCACCGGACTCGCCTCGGGCTGGATCCTGACGGCGTGGTCCTCGCTCAAGTGGGGGCTCGTGGTCGGGGGCAAGCCGCCGATGGGCCTGCCGGTGAGCCCACCGTACGTGGTCATCATGTTCGAGATGATGATCCTGTTCGGTGGCATCGCGACGCTGATCGGCCTGGTGACGCTGGGACGCCTGCCGCAGCTCCGGACCTCGCCGAGCTACGACGTGCGATTCACCAACGACCGCTTCGGCGTGGCCGTCCACTGCGCGGCCGAGCGGTCGGCCTCGGTGCGCGAGATTCTCCGCGGCGCCGGCGCCGAGGAGGTCCGCGCGTGAAGTACGTGTTCATCCTGGTGCTGCTGATCATCGGGGCGGCCGGCGCGCTGCTGGGCGGGGTGGTGGTGATCCGCTTCGTCGACAACATGACGCAGACCCCGCGCATCCTGCCCGGCGAGCGCACGTTCTCCATGCCCAGCGGCGTGGTGGCGCGGGGCGCGTCCCTGGTGATTCCCAAGGAGCAGCGAGAGCTGGCCACCAAGATACCGAACCCGATCAAGGCCACGGAGTCCTCGGTGACCCAGGGCCGCCAGCACTTCCAGACCTTCTGCACGCCCTGCCACGGGCCCGAAGCCAAGGGCGGCACGACCGGCCCCGTCGCGACGAAGTTCATCCCGACGCCGGATCTCACGAACCCCGAGCTGCAGCGGCAGCGCACCGACGGCTACTGGCACAGCTACATCGTGGTCGGCGGCGCCGTGATGCCCGCCTACGGCGAGGCCCTGTCCTCCCAGGAGGCCTGGCACCTCGTGAACTACCTCCGCTCGCTGGCCCAGAAATGACGGCCTTCTGGCTCGTGCTGGCGGTGGGGGGGGCGCTGGCGTTCGTGACGGCACCCGACGGCACCCGGGCCTGGTCGATGTATCTCGTCAACCTCGTGTTCTGGTCGGGGCTGGCGGTGACCGGGCCGGCCATCGCCGCCATGATGCAGCTCACCGAGGCCCGCTGGTCGCCGAGCGTGCGCCGGCTCGCGGTCACCACGATCGGCTTCCTGCCCGTGGCCTTCGTGCTGATGGCGATCCTGTTCGCGGGCCGCACGGTGCTCTACCCGTGGGTGGCCGAGCCGGTGGCGGTGAAGGCCGTCTGGCTGAACGTCCCGTTCTTCTTCGGGCGCACCCTGGGCCTGGCCCTCGTGCTCTTCCTGACCTGCTACGCGTTCGCGGGCATGCTCCTGCGCGACTCGGTGCCGCCCGACGACGCGCGCGACGGGGCCCGGCGCAATCGCCTGGCGGTCATCGTCCTGTTCCTGTGGCTGATCTCGGTGTCGCTCTGGGGCTACGACCTCGTCATGGCGCTCGATCCCATCTGGTACAGCGGCCTGTTCGGCGGGTACTTCGCCGTGAGCACGTTGTACACGGCGTTCTGCCTGCTCTCGATCCTGACGATCCGCGCCAACGCCCGCGGCGTGGCCTCGATCCCGCCGGCGGCCGTCCAGGACGTGGCCAAGCTGCAGTTCACGATGTCCATCATGTGGATGTACTTCTTCTGGTCGCAGTACCTCGTGATCTGGTACGGCAACGTGCCGGTGGAGACGCGCTTCTTCGTGCGGCGCTTCTTCGTGCAGCCGTGGCAGACGCTGGCCTGGGTGGTGCTCATCGTGGGCTGGCTGATCCCCTTCGTGTACCTGCTCAAGCGCCTGACCGGGCGGCCGCCCCAGCGCCACGCGCCGCTCTTCGTCATCGCGCTGTTCGGCCTCATCGCGATCTTCCTCGAGCGCGTGCTGGTCGTGTTTCCCTCGGTGTCGGCCAGCAATCCGCTGCCGCTCGGCGCGCGCGACCTGGCGATCACCATCGGCTTCCTCGCGCTGTTCGCCCTCAGCCGCCGGGTGTTCATGGGGCGCTACAAGCCCGTCTTGAATCTGCCGCACACCGGTCATTGAGCTCGCGGGGGGCGTCGCCCCCTGGCGACGCTCGTCGCCCCGCCCTGCGAACGCGACGATCCCCATCCGTGTGGTGGGCCGCGGCGTCAGGACGGCCACAACACGATCCGGCGGCGGTGTAGAGTAGGGGCCGCATGCTGACGGTGGAAGCGGCGCTCGCGTCGATTCTCGCTCGCATTCCGCGGCTGGGGACCGAGCGGGTTGACGTGCTCGGTGCGCTGGGGCGCGTGCTGGCCGAGCCGGTGGTGTCGCAGCGTGAGATCCCGCCGTGGCCGAACTCGTCGATGGACGGCTACGCGGTCCGCGCCGAGGACACGGCTCAGGGCGTCGCGCTCGCCGTGGTCGGCCGCGTGGAGGCCGGGGGCCTGCCGTTGCGCGTGGTCGGACGCGGCGAGGCCATGCGCATCTTCACGGGCGCCCCCCTGCCGGACGGCGCCGACACCGTCGTGCCGCAGGAGGACGTGGACGCCGGCGAGGGACGCATTGCCTTGCGGGCGACGGCAGCGCCGGCGGCCTACGTGCGCCCGCGCGGTGAGGACGTGCGCGTCGGCGATCGCGTGCTCGATCCCGGCCGGCTCCTCACCGCGGCCGAAATTGGCCTGCTGGCCACGCTCGGTTACGGGCAGGTTCGGGTCTATCGCCGGCCGCGCGTCGCCATCCTGTCGACCGGCAACGAGCTGGCTGATCTCGGTACCGAGCCCGGCCCTGGCCAGATTCCGAACACCAATACGTACACGTTGATGGCCCAGGTGATCGAAGCGGGCGGCGAGCCGCTCTCGCTCGGCGTGGCCCGCGACCGCCTGGAGGCCATCGACGAGCGCCTGCGCGCCGCCCGCGACGCCGACGTCCTGGTCTCCTCTGCCGGCGTCTCCGTGGGCGAGCTCGACCTGGTGCGCGAGGCACTGATGCGGGCGGGAGCCGAGATGCATCTGTGGCAGGTCTCGATGCGACCGGGCAAGCCCATCACCTTCGGCTCGCTCGACGGCCGGCCGGTCTTCGGACTGCCCGGCAACCCCGTCTCCGCGATGGTGACGTTCGAGCTGTTCGTTCGCCCCGCGCTGCTCAAGATGGCCGGCCGCCAGCGGCTGACGCGCCCGCGCCTGCGCGTGCGGGCGCTGGCGCCCGTACCGAACCCGGGCTCTCGGCGCGGCTATCTGCGCGTGCAGCTCGAGCCGACCGGCTCGGGTCTGGGGGCCCGGCTGACGGGGGAGCAAGGCTCGGCAATCCTTCGCTCGATGGTCATGGCCGATGGTCTCGCCGTCGTTCCTCCCGACACCGTGGTGCCGGCTGGAGGAGATCTTGAAGTCATCGTGTTACGGGAGCTTCCATGACAGGAGCTCGGACGTAGCTTCAGGGTCCATCCGGCTGCCGGGACTGCTGGTTCTGGCCGTCCTCGTCCCTCTCGGGATGGGGTGTGCCTCGCGTTCATCGGTCCAGCGGGTCCGCACCGAGCTCGCCGCGACGCGCACGGAGCTGACCGAGCTCCGCCAGGCTCACGAGGCGACCACGCATCAGCTCGCGCGCGTGGCCGCCGAGAACCGGACCCTCCAGGTGCGCAGCGCCGAGACCCAGACCGCTCTGAAGGAAGACCGCGAGGAGATCGCCCGCTTGCGCGCACGCGTGGAGGCGGCCGAAGCGGAGGCGCGCGCGGCCAAGGCGCTGGCCACACCACCGCCGGCGGCGCCGCCGATCACGCCCGTAACCCCGCCGCCATCGGCCCCGACCACACCAGCCCAGGCCGCGCCGGCCGCACCGACCATGCCACGGCCTCAGCGGCCGCGAGAGCCGCTGGCGCGCGGGCAGACGCCCGAGCAGGCGTACGCCGCCGCGCTCTCGACGTTCCGCGCCCGCGAGCATGGCCAGGCGGTGCTCGACTTCCTGGACTTCATGGCGAAGTATCCGGGCCACGCCCTGGTGGCCAACGCGCAGTACTGGATCGGCGAGGCCTACTACGTGCAACGCGACTACCGCCAGGCCATGGCGGAGTTTCAGAAGGTCTCCACGCTCGCGCCCGCCTCGGCCAAGGCGGCGGACGCGCTCCTCAAGATCGGGCTCTGCCAGCGCAACCTGCGCGACGAGGCGCACGCCCGGCAGACGTGGCAGCGCGTGGTCCACGAGTTCCCGCAGAGCGAGGCCGCGGTGAAGGCGCACGCCTTCTTGCGGCCGGAGGCGGGCGCCAGCCGGCACTGAGGCGTCTGCGATCGGAGACATTGGCGGCACTCGGCGCCGCCGCTATACTGCGCCCTCCGCCAAGCTATGGACACACGCGTCGACCATCTGATCCCGAGCGACCCGGGTTATCCCGTGCTGCTCGCCTCGATTCCGACCCCTCCCGAGCTCGACGTGCGTGGCGGGCTCGAGCCCGGCGACGCCCTGGCGATCGCCATCGTGGGCTCCCGCCAGGCCACCGCGTACGGGATCGAGGTGGCGGGCATGCTGGCCGCCGACCTGGCCGCGCGCGGCGTGACGATCGTCAGCGGCCTGGCCCGGGGCATCGACACCGCCGCCCATCGCGGCGCGCTCGAGGCCGGCGGCCGCACGCTGGCGGTGCTCGGTCACGGCATCGCCCACGTGTATCCGCCGGAGAATCGCGCCCTGGCCGAGGCCATCGCGGCGCGGGGCGCGCTGCTCTCGCAGTTTCCGCGCACGATCGGGGCGCTCGCCCATCACTTCCCCTTGCGCAACCGCACGCTGGCCGGGCTCGTCCTCGGGGTGGTGGTGGTGGAGGCGGCCGAGCGTAGCGGCGCTCTGATCACCGCCGGACTGGCCGGCGACCTGGGCCGGGAAGTCTTTGCCGTTCCAGGCCGAATTACCTCCGCCACCAGCCGGGGAACGAATGCCCTCATCCGGGACGGTGCTAGACTAGTCGGGCACTGGAGCGACATCGCGGCCGAGCTCGGGGAATCGTGGCGCCGTGCGATCGAGGGCGCGCCGACGAGCGGTGATCACACGTCGCGGCCGGCGCCGGGGAGTGACGAAGCGAGCATGCTGGAGCTGTTGAGCGTGGACGAGGCGCAGCACATCGAGCGATTGATCGCTCGGGCGGGTGTGGACGCCGCGCGGGCGGGCACGGCGCTGATCGCTCTCGAGCTGGCGGGTCACGCCCGGCAGCTCGTCGGCCAGCGCTGGGTGGCGACCGCGGCACGGGCGAGGAGAGCGTAGTGGCCAAGCGCCCCCTGGTGGTGGTCGAGTCCCCGACCAAGGTGAAGACGATCGCGAAGTACCTGGATGGCAAGTACGTCGTCAAGGCGTCGATGGGCCACGTCCGCGACCTCCCCAAGTCTCAGCTGGGCGTGGACCCCAAGAAAAACTTCAAGCCGAAGTACGTCGTCACGCCGACCAAGAAGAAGATCCTCGACGACCTGGTCAGGGCCGCGGAGAAGACCGATACGCTCTACGTGGCCACCGACCCCGACCGCGAGGGCGAGGCCATCGGCTGGCACCTGGCCCAGGAGCTGCCGATCCAGAAGAAGAACATCTACCGCATCACCTTCAACGAGATCACCGAGCGGGCGGTGAAGGCCGCCTTCACCAAGCCGGGTCGGATCGACCTCAAGAAGGTCGACGCCCAGCAGGCCCGGCGCGTGCTCGACCGTCTCGTCGGCTACAGCCTGTCACCACTGCTGTGGGACAAGGTCCAGCGCGGCCTGTCGGCCGGACGCGTGCAGTCGGTGGCGGTGCGGCTGATCGTCGACCGCGAGCGCGAGATCCAGGCGTTCAACCCGGTCGAGTACTGGACGCTGCACGCGCGGCTGAAGGCCAAGCTGCCGCCCGAGTTCATGGCCACGCTGCGCGAGGTCGCCGGCGAGAAGGCGGCCCTGACCACCGGCGAGGCGACGCACGGGCTGGTCGATGCCCTGGAGGGCGCACGCTTCGTCGTGCGCAGCGTGACCCGGGGCGAGCGCAAGCGCAACCCGGCGCCGCCGTTCATCACCTCCACGCTGCAGCAGGATGCCGGCCGCACGCTCGGCTTCTCCGCCAAGAAGACCATGACGGTGGCCCAGCAGCTCTACGAGGGCATCGAGGTGGGCGGCGAGGGGCCGGTCGGTTTCATCACGTACATGAGGACCGACTCGGTGCGAGTGGCGGCGGAGGCGCAGCAGGAAGCCCGGCAGTGGGCGAGTGAGCGGATCGGCGGTGAGTACGTGCCGCAGACGCCGCCGGCCTACAAGTCGCGCGGCAGCGCCCAGGAAGCCCACGAGGCCATCCGGCCCTCCGACGTGCGGCGCGACCCCCGCAGCGTGGCGAGCGTTCTCACCAAGGATCAGCTCGCGCTCTACCGGCTCATCTGGGAGCGCTTCATGGCCAGCCAGCTCATGCCGGCCGTGTTCGACACCGTCGCCGCCGATATCACCGCCGGCAACACCGTCTTTCGCGCCCAGGGCCAGACGCTGAAGTTCAAGGGGTTCACCGCGGTCTACGTCGAGAGCCGCGAGGAAGAGGACACGGCCGCCGACGAGGACGCCGAGAGCGCGGTGCCGCCGCTGGAGGAGGGCGAGGTGCTGGCGCTGCTGGGTCTCGATCCCAAGCAGCACTTCACCCAACCGCCCCCCCGCTTCACCGAGGCCTCGCTCATCAAGGTGCTGGAGGAGCTGGGGATCGGCCGGCCGTCGACCTACGCGTCGATCCTGGGCACCATCATCAACGACCGCGGCTACGTGCATCGCGAGCGCCGCACGCTGTTCCCGAGCGAGCTCGGCATGGCGGTGACCGACAAGCTGATGCCGTTCTTCGGCGACATCATGGACGTGGGCTTCACGGCTCAGATGGAGGACCACCTCGACAAGGTCGAGGAGGGCGCGCTGGGCTGGGTCGAGACGGTGAAGGAGTTCTACGAGCCCTTCAAGCGCGACCTGGCCCGGGCCAAGAAGGAGATGGGCAGCGAGAAGGCCGGCGTCCCCATCGGCGAGGCGTGCCCCCAGGACGGCGCCGACCTCATCGAGCGCCGCGGTCGCTTCGGCAAGTTCATCGCGTGCTCGAACTATCCCGACTGCAAGTACAAGCGCAACCTGCCCGGCAGCGAGCGGGCCGAGGACCAGCCGACCGACGAGATCTGCCCGACCTGTGCGCGGCCGATGGTCATCAAGCACGGCCGCTTTGGCAAGTTCATCGCGTGCTCGGGCTACCCGGAGTGCAAGACGACCAAGCCGGTGACGCTCGGCATCCCGTGCCCGGAGTGCGAGAAGGGCCAGATCGCCGAGCGCCGCTCCCGGAAGGGCCGCACGTTCTTCAGCTGCTCGGCCTATCCCGACTGCAAGTTCGTGCTGTGGCAGCGCCCGGTGGCCGAGCCGTGCCCGAAGTGCGCGGCGCCGTTCCTCACCGAGCGGGTCGCGCGGGGGCGGCGCGTGCAGCGCTGCTGGCGCGAGGGCTGCGACTTCAGTCGCGAGGCCGAGATCACCGTGGCATGAACGATCCGCTGGCCGCGTTCCTGCGCCACATGTCCGTGGAGCGGAACGCCTCCGCGCATACCCTGCGCGCCTACCGCACCGACCTCACCGACTTCCAGCGGTTCCTGACCGAGCGCGGCGTCGCCGGCGTGGCCGACGCCGACGCCCGAGCGGTGCGCGCCTGGCTCGCCGCGTTGCACGCGCGTGGCCTGAACCCGGTCTCGATCTCCCGCAAGCTGGCCGCGGTGCGCAGCTGTGGTCGCTTCCTCGTCCGCCGCGGCGTGCTCGAGCGCAACCCGGCCCGGGAAGTCCGGGGTCCCCGGTTGCCGAGCAAGCTGGTCTCTTTCCTGCCGATCGACGAGGCGACCGAGCTGGTCGAGGGGCGGGGGCTCGGCGGAGCCACCCGCGCGCGGGACCGGGCCATCCTGGAGCTGCTCTACGCCAGCGGGCTGCGGGTGTCGGAGCTGAGCGGCCTGGAGATGGAGGCGCTCGACCGGACGGAGCGGACCGTGCGGGTCCTCGGCAAGGGCCGCAAGGAGCGCATCGTGCCGTACGGCGGCCAGGCGGCGCGGGCGCTGGACGCGTGGCTGGCCGGCCGCGGCGAGCGGCCGGGGCCGCTCTTCACCAGCGCGCGCGGGCGGCGGCTCGGCGTGCGCGCGCTGCACACGGTCGTGCGGCGCGCGGCCCGCGCGGCCGGGATCGTGCGGCGGGTCAGTCCCCACACGCTGCGCCACACCTTCGCCACGCACCTGCTCGACCGCGGCGCCGACCTGCGCATGATCCAGGAGCTGCTCGGCCACAGCCGGCTGTCGACGACCCAGCGCTACACGCACGTGGCCGCCGACCAGCTGATGCGCGTCTACGACCAGGCGCACCCCCGCGCCCGCGAAGCGACCTAGCCCGTGCACGACACCGCCGCCGCTCGACCGCCGTCGCGCGACCGGAGCGACCCCGTTCCGGAACAGGCCACCGGCGCGACGAGCCGGGCTGGCGTACCCCCGCGGCACTAGTGCCCGAGTCTTTTCACGCGACCACGGTGCTGTGCGTCCGTCATCGCGACCAGGTCGCCATCGCCGGTGACGGGCAGGTGACGATCGGCGCCACGGTCGTGAAGGCCGGAGCCCGGAAGGTGCGCAAGCTCCATCACGACCGCGTGCTGGCCGGCTTCGCCGGGGCCGCCGCCGATGCCTTCACGCTGTTCGGCCGGTTCGAGGCCAAGCTGGAGGAGTATCGGGGCAACCTGCCGCGGGCGGCGGTCGAGCTGGCCAAGGACTGGCGCACGGACCGCGTGCTGCGCCGGCTGGAGGCGCTGCTGGCGGTGGCCGATCGCGACCACTCGTTCATCGTGTCGGGCACCGGCGACGTGATCGAGCCCGACGACGGCCTCATCGGCATCGGCTCCGGCGGTCCCTTCGCGCTGGCGGCGGCCCGCGCGCTTGTCGCCCACGCCGACCTCGACGCCAAGACGATCGTGGCGGCGGCCATGAGGGTCGCGGCCGGCATCTGCATCTACACGAACGACCAGATCTCGGTGGAGGAGCTGTGATGGCGGCGGTGGGCAGCGAGCTGACGCCGGCCCAGATCGTCGCCGAGCTGGACCGCTACATCATCGGCCAGCGGGCGGCCAAGCGTGCCGTCGCCATCGCGCTGCGCAACCGGTGGCGCCGCCAGATGCTCCCGGACGCGCTGCGCGACGAGGTGGCGCCCAAGAACATCATCATGATCGGGCCGACCGGGGTGGGAAAGACCGAGGTCGCCCGCCGCCTGGCCAAGCTGGCCCAGGCGCCGTTCATCAAGGTGGAGGCCTCCAAATACACCGAGGTCGGCTACGTGGGCCGCGACGTCGAGTCGATGGTGCGCGAGCTCACCGAGCTCGGCGTCACCATGGTGAAGGCCGAGCTGATGGCCGAGGTGAAGGACAAGGCCGAGCGCCTGGCCGAGGACCGCCTGCTGGACCTGTTGCTGCCCCACCGCAGCACCGAGCCGTTCAGCAGCGGCTCGCTCGAGCAGATCTCGCCCGACGCCTCGCGCGAGAGCACGCTGGAGAAGCTGCGCGCGCAGCTGCGGGCCGGGAAGCTCGATGATCGGATGGTGGAGCTGGAGACCCAGCAGCCGGCGATGCCGATGGTCGAGATCTTCTCCGGCCAGGGCATGGAGGAGATGGGCATCCAGCTCAAGGACATGCTGTCCAACATCATGCCGGGCCGCACCAAGCGGCGGCGGGTGCGGGTGGCCGAGGCCCGGCGCCTGCTCGTCCAGGAAGAGGCCGGCAAGCTCGTGGACATGGAGGAGGTCGTCTCCCGGGCCATCCGCCGGGTGGAGAACTCCGGGATCATATTCCTGGACGAGCTGGACAAGATCGCCGGTCGCCAGGGCGGGGGGCACGGGGGCCCGGACGTCTCCCGGGAGGGGGTCCAGCGGGACCTGCTGCCCATCGTGGAGGGCTCGGCCGTCACCACCAAGTACGGCATCGTCCGCACCGACCACGTCCTGTTCATCGCCGCCGGCGCCTTCCACGTGGCCAAGCCCTCCGACCTGATCCCCGAGCTGCAGGGGCGCTTCCCGATCCGGGTCGAGCTGGAGCCCTTGACGCGGGACGATTTCGTCCGCATTCTGACCGAGCCCGAGAACGCCCTGATCCGCCAGTACGTGGAGCTGCTCGCCACCGAGCGAGTGACGCTCCGCTTCCTGCCGGACGCCGTGGAGGCGATCGCCGAGATCGCCATGCAGGTGAACGCGAGCACCGAGAACATCGGCGCCCGCCGGCTGTACACGATCATGGAGCGGCTGCTGGACGACATCTCGTTCGACGCCCCGGACATGCCGGGCAAGGAGCTGACCATCGACGCCGAGCACGTGCGGCAGCGCCTCGCCGACGTCGCCCGCGACCAGGATCTGTCCCGGTACATCCTGTGAGCGAAACCGCGCGCCCCGTCGAGGTCCTGCTGGAGGCCCTCCCGTACATCCGGGAGTTCCGCGGCAAGTCGCTCGTCATCAAGTACGGCGGCTCGGCGATGGAGTCGGACGACCTCAAGCAGTCGTTCGCGCTCGACGTCATCCTCCTGCAGCTGGTCGGCATCAACCCGGTCATCGTGCACGGCGGCGGCCCCCAGATCGGCGCCCTCATGAAGAAGCTGGGCAAGGAGCCGAAGTTCGTGGGCGGCATGCGGGTGACCGACGCCGAGACGGTCGAGATCGTCGAGATGGTGCTGGTCGGCAAGATCAACAAGGAGATCGTCGGCCTCATCAATCTCCACGGCGGGCGCGCGGTCGGCCTGTCCGGCAAGGACGGCGACCTCCTGCGCGCGCGCAAGCGCCTGCATCGCACGGCGACCGGCGAGGAGATCGACATCGGTCTGGTCGGCGAGGTGGAGAGGGTGAACGTCGAGCCGATCCGCCTGCTCGAGGAGCGCGGCTTCGTGCCCATCATCGCCCCGGTCGGCGTGGGGGCTCGCGGCGAGACCTACAACATCAACGCCGATCTGGTGGCGGGCGAGGTGGCGGTGGCGCTGGGCGCCGAGAAGCTCATCCACCTGACCGACGTGCAGGGGATCAAGGGCACCGACGGCAAGCTCATCAGCACGCTCTCCCGCAAGGACGCCGAGCGCCTGATGCAGGACGGCGTCATCGACGGGGGCATGCTGCCCAAGGTCGAGTCGGCGCTGCGGGCGCTGGAGGGCGCCACCGCCAAGGCCCACATCATCGACGGCCGCGTCCCCCACGCGATCCTGCTCGAGCTGTTCACGCGCGAAGGAGTGGGAACCGAGATCGTCCTCTAGGAGCCGCCATGGACACCAAGACCCTGATGGAGTGGTCCGCGAAGTATCACACCCCGAACTACGGCCGCACGCCGCTCGTCCTGGTCCGCGGCGAGGGGACGCGGGTGTGGGACAGCGACAACCGTGAGTACCTGGATTTCACCACGGGGATCGCCGTCACCGGGCTCGGTCACTGCCATCCGGTCATCACCGGTGCCATCCGGGAGGCGGCGGCCACGCTGCTGCACGTCTCCAACATCTTCCACAACGCGCCCCAGGTGCACCTGGCCAAGCTGCTGGTCGAGCACTCGTTCGCCGACCGCGTGTTCTTCTGCAACTCGGGGGCGGAGGCCAACGAGGCGGCCCTCAAGGTCGTGCGCAAGTACGCCAAGGAGCGGCTGGCGACCGACCGCTACGAGGTCATCGCCACCCACAACTCGTTCCACGGGCGCACGCTGGCCACCGTCAGCGCCACCGGCCAGCCCAAGTACCACCACGGCTTCGAGCCGCTGATGCCGGGCTTCAAGCACGTGGCCTACAACGACCTGCGCGCCATGGAGCGCGCGATGGACAGCCACACCGCGGCGATCCTCGTCGAGCCGATCCAGGGCGAGGGCGGCGTGAACATTCCGGACGACGGCTACCTGCCGGGGCTGCGCAAGCTCTGCGACGAGTCGGGCGCGCTCCTGATCTTCGACGAGGTCCAGACGGGTGTGGGGCGCACCGGCACGCTGTGGGCCTACCAGCACTCGGGCGTCGAGCCCGACGTCATGACGCTGGCCAAGGCCCTGGCCAACGGCATTCCCATCGGGGCGATGCTCTGCCGCGAGGAGGTCGCGACCGCGCTGAGCGCCGGCAGCCACGGCTCGACGTTCGCGGGATCCGCCTTCGTGACCTCGGTGGCGCTGGCCACGCTGACGACGGTGATCGGCGACAAGCTGCCCGAGCGCGCCGCCCAGCGCGGACGGGAGCTGATGGACGGGCTGCGCGAGCTGCAGCGCCGGCTGCCGGTCATCAAGGAGGTTCGCGGCCGGGGCCTGCTGATCGGCATCGAGCTGACCAAGCTGGCCGGCCCCGTGATGGACGCCTGCCGGGAGGCGGGCCTGCTCGTGCTGACGGCCGGCGAGAAGGTCGTGCGGCTGGCGCCGCCGCTCATCGTCGAGCCGGTCGAGTGCCAGCGGGCGCTCAAGATCCTGGGCGACGCGCTCGTCGCCGGCACCAAGTGAGCACGAACTTCCTCTCGATCGCCGATCTCTCGCGCGAGCGGATCCTCAAGCTCTTCACGCTGGCGGCCGATCTCAAGCAGCGCTGGAAGGCGGGCCGGCGGGCGGCCCCCCTGGCCGGACGCTCGCTGGCGCTGATCTTCGAGAAGCAGTCGCTGCGCACGCGGGTGACGTTCGAGGTCGGCATCGTGCAGCTCGGCGGCCGGGCCGTCTATCTGTCCGGCCACGAGATCGGCCTCGGCACTCGCGAGTCGGTGCCGGACGTCGCCCGCAACCTCTCGCGCTGGGTCGACGGCATCGCCGCCCGCGTGTACTCGCACGCGACGGTCGAGGGGCTGGCCCGCTACGCGACGGTGCCGGTCATCAACGGGCTCAGCGACTTCGAGCACCCGTGCCAGGCGCTGGCCGACTTCTTCACCCTGTGGGAGCGCGGCCTCGATCTGGCCTCGATGCGCCTGGCCTGGATCGGCGACGGCAACAACGTCTGCCACTCGGTCATGCTGGCCGGCGCGCTGGTCGGGGCGTCGATGGTCGTGGCCTGCCCGCCCGTCTACGAGCCCAACGCCGGCGTGCTGGCCACGGTGCGCAAGCTGGGCGGGCGGCTCGAGGTCACCACCGATGCTCGCGAGGCCGCCAGCGGCGCCGACGTGCTGTACACGGATGTGTGGGTGAGCATGGGGCAGGAGGCGGAGCGCGTGCAGCGCACCGAGGCCTTCAGCCGCTACCAGCTCAACGACACGCTGGTCGGGTTCGCCAAGCCGGGCGCGCTCGTGATGCACTGCCTGCCGGCGCATCGCGGCGAGGAGATCACCGACTCGGTGCTGGACGGCCCGCGGTCCATCGCGCTGGAGCAGTCGGAGAACCGGCTGCACGCGCAGAAAGCGGTGATCTTCGACCTGCTGGGAGGCTCGCTCGACGATGTCTGACGTCAAGGTCACGAAGGTCGTCCTCGCCTACTCGGGGGGACTCGACACCTCGGTGATCCTGCGCTGGCTCCTCGAGCGCTACCAGTGCGAGGTGGTGGCGTTCTGCGCCGACCTGGGGCAGGGCGAGGAGCTCATCACCGTGCGCGACAAGGCGAAGAAGACGGGGGCCGGCGCCGTGCACATCGTCGACCTGCGCGAGACCTTCGTGCGCGACTTCCTGTTCCCCATGCTGCGCGGGGCCGCGGTCTACGAGGGCGCCTACCTGCTCGGCACCTCCATCGCGCGACCGCTCATCGCCCAGGCCCAGGTGAAGGTGGCGCTCGACGAAGGCGCCGACGCCGTCGCCCACGGGGCCACCGGCAAGGGCAACGACCAGGTGCGCTTCGAGCTCACGTACGCCGCGCTGGCCCCCCAGCTGCGCGTCATCGCGCCCTGGCGGGAGTGGGAGCTGAACTCGCGGACCTCGCTGATCGAGTTCGCCCGCGCCCACGACATCGCCGTCCCGGTGACGGCCGAGCGCCCGTACAGCATGGACCGCAACCTCTTCCACGTCTCCTACGAGGGCGGCATCCTCGAGGACCCGTGGGCCGAGCCGCCGGCCAAGATGTACCTGCTCACCCAGTCGCCGGAGGAGGCTCCCGACGTTGCCGTCTACACCGAGATCGAGTTCGAGCACGGCGACCCGGTGGCGGTCGACGGCCGGCGGCTGGCCCCGGTGGCCTTGCTGGAGACGGTGAACCGGCTGGGGGCCGAGCACGGCATCGGGCGCGTGGACCTGGTCGAGAACCGCGTCGTCGGCATGAAGTCGCGAGGGTGCTACGAGACGCCGGGCGGGACCATCCTGGTCGCGGCCCGCCGGGCCCTGGAGTCGATCACGCTCGACCGTGAGGTGCTCCACCTGCGGGACTCGCTGGTGCCCCGCTATGCCGAGATGATCTACTACGGCTTCTGGTTCTCGCCCGAGCGCCAGGCGCTGCAGGGCTTCCTCGACGAGTGCGTGCGGGACGTGACCGGCACCGCGCGCTTGAAGCTCTACAAGGGCAACGTGCTGGTGGCCGGGCGCCGATCCCCGCGCTCGCTCTACCGGACGGACTTCGCCACCTTCGAGGCCGACTCGGTCTATCGCCAGCGGGACGCCGAGGGGTTCATCAACCTCAACGCGCTCCGCCTGAAGATCCGCTCCCTGCGCGACCGCCGGTCCTGATCGGTGCGCGTCGACGTCGCCCTCACCCCGGCGGCGGTCGTCCCGGGGGCGCTGGCCGGCGCCACCGCGCTGGTGATCGACGTGCTCCGCGCCTCCACCAGCATGATCACCGCGCTAGCCAACGGTTGCCTGGGCCTGGTCCCCGTGGCCGAGGTGGACGAGGCGCGCCGCCGTGTGGCCGGACTGGCCGGGGCGCTACTGGCCGGCGAGCGCGGCGGTGACCCGCCGGAGGGCTTCGATCTCGGCAACTCGCCCCTGGAGTTCACCCGCCCCCGCGTGGGCGGCCGCACCATCGTCTTCACGACCAGCAACGGCACGCGGGCGCTGATCGCCGCCCGCCCGGCTACCACGATCGGCGTCGCGGGCTTCGCAAACCTGAGCGCCGCCGCCGACTGGGCGCTGGGGCAGGGGCGGAGCATCGTCGTCGTGTGCGCGGGCGAGCTGGGCGCGCCCTCGGTCGAGGACGAGGTGTGCGCCGGCCTGCTGGTCGACCGGGTGCTCTACCGCCAGGCTGGTGCGATCCCGGGACCGGCGGCCCGGGCGGCCCTCGACGCCGGCCGCCCCTACGTCAAGGATCTGGCCCGGTTGGGGCAGGACTCCCCCCACGCCAGGCGGCTGGCCTCCCGGGGGCGCGGCCCCGACGTGGCGGCCTGCCTGGCGCTGGACGGCTTCGCGCTCGTCCCGATCTATCGGGCTGACGTTGACAAGGTCGTTTCCCCCTACTGATAATGGCGCGACCCATGGCGCGAGGCTGGGACGTCCTGAATCTCCCGATCGGGCTGACGCTCACGCGGATCGTCGCGGTGCCCCTGCTCATCGTCTTCCTCATCTCCTCGTCCCGCGTCCACGCGCTGATCGCGGCCGCCATCTTCGTCGCCGCCTCGCTCACCGACTGGCTGGACGGCGTCATCGCCCGCCGGCGCAACCAGGTCACGACGCTGGGCACCCTGCTCGACCCGATCGCCGACAAGCTGCTGGTGGCCTCGGCGCTGGTGTCGCTGCTCACGATCGACAAGGTCGAGGCCTGGATCGTCGTGGTGATCATCGGCCGCGAGCTGGCGGTGACGGGGTTGCGGGCGGTGGCGGCGGGCGTGGGCGTGATCGTGCCCGCTTCCCGCCTGGCCAAGTGGAAGACCGTCAGCCAGTACGTCGCGGTGACGATGCTGATCTTCGAGAAGGGCCTCGTGTCCCCGAGCTTCCACGTGGCCGCCACCGTCGTGCTGTGGGCGGCGCTGGCCCTGACGATCGTCTCGGCCGTCGACTACTTTTACCGGTTCTTCCGCAAGGCGGACTACCGCGCGATCGTGCCCGAAGAAGAACGCTGGTCGTGAACGCCCTGGCGGTGCTGGCCGCCTACCTGATCGGCGCGGTGCCGATCGGCTGGCTGGTGGCGCGGGGCTTCGGTGTCACCGACATCCGCCGGCACGGCAGCGGTAGTATCGGCGCCACCAACGTCCTGCGCACCCTCGGCCGCCTGCCCGCCATCGTCACGCTCCTGGGCGACGTGGCGAAGGGCTACGTGGCCGTCGCCGCCGGGGCCGCGCTGGGCGGCGGCGATCCGGTGATCGTCGGCGCCGCCACCGTGGCCGTCGTCGCCGGCAACTGCTGGTCGGTGTTCCTCGGCTTCCGCGGCGGCAAGGGCGTGGCGACCGGCCTCGGCGCCCTGCTGCGCTGCGTGCCCTGGGCGACGCTCGCCGCCCTGCCGGTGTTCGTGGTGGTGGTCGCCACCACGCGCTACGTGTCGCTGGCCTCGCTGCTGGCCGCCTGCTGTGTGCCGCTGGGGGCCGTCATGCTGCGCTACCCCGCCGCCTCGGCGATCGCCGCGGTGCTGGTCGCGGTCATCGTGATCGCGCGCCACCACGCCAACATCACCCGGTTGCGCGCCGGTACCGAGTCGCGCCTGGGCCAGCGCAGCCGGGCGTGATCGCCGTCGTCGGGGCCGGGAGCTGGGGCACCGCGCTGGCCGCCCACCTGGCCCGCGGCGGTGAGCGGGTGACGCTGTGGGCGCGCCACGCGGAGGTCGTCGAGGGGATCCGCACGCGCCGCCGGAACCCCTGGTATCTGTCCGACGTTGAGCTGGCAGCCGGTGTCGAGCCGACGGCCGACGCGGCGGCGGCGCTCGCCGGCGCCGAGGTCGTCGTCGTCGCGGTGCCCTCGGAGTTCGTCGCCGCGACCCTGGCGCGGTTCGGCTCGGTCACGGCGCCCGTCGTCTCGGCCACGAAGGGGTTCGAGCCGGCGCGGCACATGTTCATGAGCGATGTCGTCGCGGAGCGCTGGCCGGGGACGCCGGTCGCCGTGCTGTCGGGGCCGACGTTCGCGCGCGAGGTCGCGCTCGCCCAGCCGACCGCGGCGGTCATCGCCGCGCGGGACGCCTCACTCGCCCGCGAGCTGCAGCGGCGACTTGGCTCCCGCGAGTTCCGCCTGTACACGAACCTCGACGTCGTCGGCGTCGAGGTCGGCGGCGCCACCAAGAACGTCATCGCGCTGGCCACCGGGCTGGCCGACGGCCTCGGTCTCGGCGAGAACGCGCGCGCGGCGCTGGTGACGCGCGGCCTGGCCGAGATCACCCGGCTGGCGGTCGCGCTCGGCGGCGAGCCCGCCACGCTCGCGGGGCTGGCCGGCTTGGGCGACCTCGTGCTCACGGCCACCGGCACGCTGTCCCGTAACCGGGCGCTCGGGATGGCGCTGGCCCGGGGCGAGTCACGGATCGACGCCCAGCGGGCCACTCGCATGGTGGCCGAGGGTGTGCCGACCGTGGCCTCGGCGCTGGCCCTGGCCAGACGCCACGGCGTGGCCCTGCCGATCGCGGCCGAGGTCGCCGCGGTGCTGTTCGACGGCAAGGCGCCGGCCGAGGCGCTGGCCTCGCTGCTCGGACGGGCGGCGACGCGGGAGGACGTGCGGGTGGGGGAGCGACATGCCTGAGCTGCGCAAGGATCCGGTGGTCGGACGCTGGGTCATCATCTCGACCGAGCGCGCCAAGCGGCCGTCCGACTTCACGACGCAGCCCGTGCAGGCCCTGGGCGGCAACTGCGTCTTCTGCCCGAACAACGAGGCCAAGACGCCGCCCGAGATCCTCGCCACGCGCAGCCCGGACTCCACGGCCAACGGGCCGGGATGGTCGATGCGGGTGGTGCCGAACAAGTTCCCGGCGTTGCGCATCGAGGGCGAGCTGGAGCCGTCGGGCGAGGGGCTCTACGACCGCATGAACGGCGTCGGCGCCCACGAGGTGGTGATCGAGTCGCCCGACCACGAGGCGACGCTGGCCACGCTGCCGGTCGACGCCGTGGCCGACGTGCTGCTGGCCTATCGCGACCGCGTCCTGGATCTCAAGAAGGACCCGCGCTTCGAGTACATCCTGGTCTTCAAGAACCACGGCGCCGCCGCCGGCGCCTCGCTCGAGCACCCGCACTCGCAG
This sequence comes from Methylomirabilia bacterium, assembly GCA_041499965.1. Classification (GTDB taxonomy): domain Bacteria; phylum Methylomirabilota; class Methylomirabilia; order Rokubacteriales; family CSP1-6; genus AR5. Next base: position 36,100 of record JBGQLG010000001.1, on the reverse strand, counting down.
CTCATCGCCACCCCGATCATCCCGATCATGGTGCTGGAGGAGCTGAAGGGGGCCGCCGAGTACTTCGAGATCAAGGAGCGCTGCGTCTGGTGCGACGTCGTGCGCCAGGAGCGCCGCAGCCGCCGGCGGGTCATCATGGAGTCCGGCGGCTTTGTGGCGGTGGCCCCGTTCGCCCCGCGCTTTCCGTTCGAGACGTGGATCCTGCCGACGCGCCATCGCTCGGCCTTCGAGGAGACCGGCGTCGAGGAGCTGCGCAGCCTGGCCGAGCTGCTCGGCGACTTCCTGCGGCGCCTGGAACACGTGCTCGGCCGGCCGCCCTACAACTACATGCTGCACACCGCGCCGCTGCGCGACGGGCCGCTCGAGCACTTCCACTGGCACCTGGAGATCATTCCCAAGCTGACCAACGTCGCCGGCTACGAGTGGGGCAGCGGCTTCTTCATCAATCCCGTCCCGCCCGAGGACGCGGCCGCCGCGCTGCGGGACGGCGGCGGCTGACCCCCGGTGGAGCCTCGACGGCCCGTGGTACAATTCGGCGCTGGTTCGCGGGAATAGCTCAGTGGTAGAGCACGACCTTGCCAAGGTCGGGGTCGCGGGTTCGAATCCCGTTTCCCGCTCCAGCAATTTTTTTGCGTCCCGGCTCGTGGCGCCGTAGCCAAGTGGTAAGGCAGCGGACTGCAAATCCGTTATTCGGCGGTTCGAATCCGCCCGGCGCCTCCAGTCGAATGTTGTGTTCGGAAGGTTGCCGGCGCGATCCTGTCCGCGGGGGGCGTGGCGAAACGGCAGCCGCTGAGGACTTAAAATCCTCTGTCCGAAAGGACGTGCAGGTTCAAATCCTGCCGCCCCCACCAATGACGCGACTCACACGCCGAGCGTCATCCCGTCCTCGCTGAGGAACACCTCGACGCCCGGCGCGTGACGACGCGCCTCGGCCAGCATCTCTGCGGGCTCGACCCACTCCGGCGCCGGCATGTGGAAGAGCGCCAGCGCGCGCACGCCGGCGCGCGCGGCGACGCGACCGGCGTCGGCGGCCGTGGAGTGCCCGACCTGGTGCAGGAGATCGGCGCGCGTCTGCAAGCCACCGACCTCGTGGATCAGCAGGTCGGCGCCGCGCGCGGCTTCGACCAGCACCTCGCAAGGCCGCGAGTCGCCGATGTAGACGACGCGCGCGCCACCCGCGTCCACGACGCACCCGGCGGCGTCGCCGCCCGACGGTAAGTGGTCCACGGGTACCAGCGTGAGGCCGATGTCGTCATCGAGCGCCTGTCGCGTCCCGGGCTGCGGGGTGAGCCAGGTGAGCCGGTCGGCGAAGACACGCTCCCCGGAGGCGCCCGCCGCGGCCAGCGAAGCACGGATGGCCTGCGCGCTGCCCGGCAGCGCGTACCGCCGCACGGCGGGTGGCGGGACGCCGCCGCGGAAGCTGCGGTAGAACACCGACATGAGCCATGGCTCCAGGCCGCCCACGTGGTCGAGGTGGCGGTGGCTGAGGAACACGCGACCGATGCCGCCGGGGTTGAGCGCGCCGCGGGCGTGACATCGCGGCAGAGCATAGCACCGGGCCTCGAACCACGTGATATCCTTCACGCCGTGTTCAGCTCGCCCGGCGCGATCGCCTTCCAAATCGGCCCCTTCTTCCACGTCGGCCCGCTCGTCATCCGGTGGTACGGCATCCTCATGGCGACCTCGATCGTGATCGGCCTGTGGATCTGTCACCGGCAGGCGCGGCGCGAGGGGCTGCCGGCCGACGACATCATCGGCGTGGGCCAGTGGGCGATCCTGGCCGGGCTTCTCGGCGCGCGCCTCTACGAGGTCGCCTTCAACTGGGATTACTACGGCCAGTATCCGAAGAAGATCTTCGCGGTGTGGGAGGGAGGCCTGGCGATTCACGGCGGGCTCATCGTCGGCCCGCTGGTCGGCCTCTGGCTGGCGCACCGCTGGGGCATACCGATCCTGCGCGGCTTCGACGTCACGGCGCCGTCGTTCGCCATCGGGCAGGCGATCGGCCGGTGGGGGAATTTCTTCAACGAGGAGGCGTTCGGGCGGCCGACCGACCTGCCGTGGAAGCTCTACATCTCGCCGCCGCATCGTCCAGACGGCTACACCCAGTTCGACTCCTTCCATCCCGCCTTCCTGTACGAGTCGGCGTGGGACCTGGCCGTCTTCTTCCTCCTGGTCACCTGGCTGCGCCCGCGCTTGCGCCAGCAACCCGGCGCGCTCTTCTTCGCCTACATCGGTCTCTACTCGATCGGTCGCTTCATGATCGAGGGGCTGCGCCTGGACAGCTTCTGGCTCGGGCCCTTCCGGGTCGCGCAGCTGGCCAGCCTGATCGGCGTCCTCGTCGCCATCGTCGGGCTCGTGTGGAGCCGTCGTCGCGCCGGATCGGTCGCCGTCGCCCGCTGAGTCCCGGCCCCGTCCGGCCCCTCCCCGGCCTCTGGCCGCGCGCGTGGTAGACTGACCCGGATGTCGTGGTCACTAAAGAAAAAAGCCCAGACGCTGCTCGCCGCTGAGCAGGGCACGGTCCGCAAGGACTGGGGCGGCAAGATCGCCGCCGCCCTGATCTACCCGAACGCCTACGCCGTGGGGATGTCCAACCTCGGCTTCCAGACGATCTACCAGCACCTCAACGCGCTGCCCGACGTGGTCTGCGAGCGGGTGTTCCTGCCGGACCCCGCCGACATCGCCGAGATGCAGCGCACGCAGAGCCCGCCGTTCTCGCTGGAGTCGCAGCGGCCACTGACCGATTTCCACATGCTCGGCTTCTCGGTCACCTACGAGGGCGACTACATCAACGTCCTTCGCCTGCTCGACCTAGCGGGCATCCCGCTGCGCGCGGCCGACCGGCGGCCCCACGACCCGCTGGTGCTCATGGGCGGCGTGTGCGCGTTCTCCAATCCCGAGCCGGTGGCGCCCTTCATGGATTTCATCGTGGTGGGCGAGGGTGAGGAGCTGGTCGCCGAGCTGATGGCGGCGTACCGCGAGCGTTATCGCGACCGCGCGAGCTTCCTGGACCTGCTGGTGACGCTGCCGGGCGTGTACGTGCCGGAGCGCTACGACGTGCGCTACGCGGCCGACGACACGCTGGCCGACGTGACGCCGGGTGGCGGCGCGCCGGCCATCGTGGTCAAGCGCCGGCTGCGGGACGTCAACGCGTTCCGCACCATCGCCGCGGTGAAGACCCCCAACGCCGAGTACGGCCACATGGCGTTGCTGGAGGTCGGCAAGGGGTGCGGCCGCGGCTGTCGCTTCTGCCTGGAGGGCCAGGTGTACCGCCCCGTGCGCCACCGCAGCGTGGCGGCGCTGCGCGAGACGATCGAGCAGCTCGCGCGCGACGGCGAGACGCGCATCGGCCTCGTCGGCGCGTGCGTGTCGGACTACCCGTGGATCGGCGAGCTGCTGAAGGTGGTCGAGGACAACGGCATGGAGCTGTCGATCTCCTCGCTGCGGGCGGACAGCCTCACCGAGGATCTCGCCGCCTCGCTGGCCCGGGGCGGGCATCGCACGCTGACCATCGCGCCCGAGGCCGGCACCGAGCGGCTGCGGCGGGCCATCCGCAAGGCGATCACCGACGAGCAGATCCTGGCCGCCTGCGACCTGGTGCGGGCCCAGGGCATCCCCAATCTGAAGACGTACTTCATGATCGGCCAGCCGACCGAGACGGACGCCGACGTGGCCGCGATCCCCGACCTGGCCCATCGCATGCTCGATCGCCTGCGCGCGCTCGATCGGCAGGGCCGCCCGTTCGGTCGCCTCACGCTGTCGATCTCCTCGTTCGTGCCCAAGCCATGGACACCGTTCCAGTGGGCGCCGTTCGCCGGCGCCGGCGCGCTGGCGGCCAAGCTGGATACGATCAAGCGCGGCGTCGGCGGCATGGCCACCGTGCGCGTGCTCCACGAGAACCCCCGCGAGGCGGCGCTGCAGGCGCTGCTGGCCCGCGGCGACCGGCGGGTGGGCGACTTCCTGGAGCGGGCCGCCCGGCTGGGCGGCGATTGGCGGCGCGCGCTGCGCGAGTGGGGTGGCGATCTCGACTTCCACACGACGCGCCCGCGCCGCCTCGACGAGCGACTGCCGTGGGATCACTTCGACGTGGGCGTGAAGAAGGCCGGACTGATCCGTGAATGGGAGCGGGCCCAGGTCGCCGAGGCCGCCCCGGTGGCGGTCTCCTGATGGCCCCGCTCGCCGACGTCCGCGGCCGCTTCCTGCGCAACTTGCGAATGTCGGTCACCGACCGCTGCAATCTGCGCTGCGGCTACTGCATGCCGGAGGAGGAGTACGTCTGGCTGCCCCGCGACGACATCCTGCACTTTGGTGAGATGGCCGCCCTGGCGGAGGTGTTCCTCGACCTCGGCGTCGACAAGGTGCGGCTGACGGGCGGCGAGCCGCTGCTCCGCCGCGACGTGGCGCGGCTGGTCGGCATGCTGGCGGCCAAGCCGCGCATCCGCGACCTGGCCATGACCACCAACGGCGTCCTGCTGGCCGAGCACGCGCCGGCGCTGAAGGCGGCTGGGCTGCACCGGCTCACGATCAGCCTGGACACGCTCGATCCCCAGCGCTTCGCCCGGCTCACCAGCCGCTCGAGCCACGCGCAGGTGCTCGAGGGCATCGCCAGCGTGCCGCACGCCGGGTTCACGGGGACGAAGCTCGACACCGTGGTCATCCGCGGCGTGAACGACGACGAGCTGGCCGATCTCGTCGAGTTCGCCCGGAGCGTCCCCGCCGAGGTCCGCTTCATCGAGTACATGGACGTCGGCGGCGCCACCCGCTGGTCGCCGAGCCAGGTGGTGAGCCGGGCCGAGATGCTCGAGCGCCTGGGCCGGCGCTACGGGCGGATCGAGCCCGTGGTCGAGACGTCGACGGCGCCGGCCGACCGCTTCCGGTTGCCCGACGCTACGACCTTCGGCATCATCTCGTCGACGACCGCGCCGTTCTGCGCCGACTGCGACCGCAGCCGGCTCACCGCCGACGGCGTCTGGTACCTGTGCCTGTACGCCACGCGCGGCATCGACCTGCGCGGGCCGTTCCGCGGCGGCGCCGGCGCCGAGGAGCTGAAGGCGCTCATCAGCGGCGGCTGGCGCGCGCGCACCGACCGCGGCGCCGAGGATCGCCTGGCCCTGGGCGATCGCCAGCCACTGGTGCAGATCGGCGGGCTCAAGCGTGATCCACACCTCGAGATGCATACGCGAGGAGGCTGAGCGTGAGCACCGGTGACGACGTCAAGGTGGACGTCCACGAGCGGGGTGCCAACCAGCAGAGCACCGACCGGCGCCTCTACGTGCAGCTGCAGGCGTTCGGCGGCTGCACCGACGCCAAGCCCTTGCTACGGGCCCTGGAGGCGAGCCGGCTCGAGGCCGTGCTCTACCAGGACGTCAACGACCCGCGCGGCGTCGCCGTGCTGGGCCTGAGCGAGGATCCGACGTTCTTCGTGGGCCCGTTCCGCGAGCTGCTCAACGCGGGCCCGTTCGGCGAGCTGATGCTGAAGCCGGAGCTGACCATGATCGGCCGGACCTACGCCTCGGGCTTCGAGGCCGACCTGGACGAGTGGCTGCTGCGGCGTCCGCGGCGCACCGCCCTGAACCCCGCCTGGCCGTGGGGGATCTGGTATCCGCTGCGGCGCACGGGCGCCTTCGCCCGCCTCTCGCCCCAGGAGCAGGGCGCGATCATCCGCGAGCACAGCGTGCTGGGCCGCGCCTACGGCGAGGCCGACCTCGCCCACGACGTGCGCCTGGCCTGCCACGGCCTGGACACGCACGACAACGACTTCGTCATCGGGCTCGTCGGTCGCGAGCTGCACCCGCTGTCGCACCTGGTCCAGGCCATGCGCAAGACCGTGCAGACCGCGCAATACATCCACACGCTGGGGCCGTTCTTCGTCGGCCACGCGCTGTGGCAGAGCCCGCTGCGCTAACGCCCGCCGCGGAAACGAGGCCCCACGATGGCGACCCGTGCGTCGCGCGCTCCCGCCCGACTGACCAAGACCCTAAGCGACTTCGTCACCTGGGAGCGCATCTGCCGCGTGGCCACGGCCGGCGCCTCCGGGCGGACCCACCTGGTGCCCGTATGCCACGTCGTGGCCGGCGGCAAGGTCTACTTCGCCTCGGGTGACGACGGCCGCAAGGTGAAGAACCTGCGCGAGAACCCGCACGTCACCGTCACCTGCGACGTGTACTCCGATCACTGGGGCACGCTCAAGGGCGTGATGATCCAGGGTCGCGCGCGGCTGATCGAGCGGGGCCCGCGCTTTTCACGCGTTCGCAAGCGGCTGTACCGGAAGTATCCGCAGTACGCGCGCGAGGCGGCGATCACTCCGTCCGACTCGGTCGTCGTCGAGGTCACGCCGGTCCGCGTCTTCTCCTGGGGGTTCGCGTAGGGGCGACGACGGTGGCCGACGGCTCGCCGGCACCGCCCCGATCCACACGGCTGGCCTACCTCGACGGCCTGCGCGGTGCCGCGCTCGTCCTGATGGTCGTCAATCACACCGCCCGCTGGTGGATGGACGACCCCATCACGTGGGCCCGGTACGAGCTGATCTACGTCACGCTCAGCGTGGCCGCGCCGACGTTCCTGTTCCTCGTCGGGTTCTGCCTGCCGCTGGCGCTCCACGGCCCTGCGGGCGCCATCGACGGTCTGGGTGCGCTGGCCCGGCGCTTCGTCCCCCGCGGCGCGCGGATCGTCGTGGCGGGTCTGCTGCTGAACGTCGTCGTCTTCGCCGACGAGCCCATCCTGAGCGGCGGCGTGCTGCAGACGATCGGCGTGGCGATCATGGCCATGGTGCCGGCGCTGTGGCTGCTGCGCTTTCGGCTCGGCGCGTGGGGACTGCTGGCGGTCGCCGTCCTGGGCTACGTCGCCTTCGTCACGATGTATCCGGCCCTGACGGGCCTCGTGGCCGCCCGCCCGCGGCTCGGCCTGGTGCTCTTCTACGATTTCCCGCCGTGGCCCTGGCTGAGCCTGGTCCTGCTCGGTCTCGTGCTCGGCCGGGCGTGGCTCGACGCGCACGGCCGGAGCCCCGAGGAGGGCGCGCGGTTTCTGCGGATCGCCGGCGCCGCGGGCGCCCTCATGATCCTGGCCTTCCTCCTCTACGACGTGTGGGCCGGCACGCCCGTCCGGTTCGGCATGAAGCGCGACTTCATCCTGAACCGCCACTGGACGCCCCGCGGGCCCGCGCTGCTCTGGGTGCTCGGGATGGTCCTGCTGCCGCTGGCCATCGCGTACTGGGTGATGGAGCGTCGCGGCTGGCGGCTGCGCTGGCTGGTCATCCTCGGCCAGACCGCGCTGTTCCTGTACTTCGTCCACCAGATCATCGCGTACCGGCTCGTGGGGCAGTGGCTGGGCTGGCGCTTCGACGCCTGGCCGGCGTTCTGGGCGGCCAACGTCGTCTTCGTGACCGCGCTGGTGGGACTCGGCTGGGCGTGGCGCAAGATCAAGGCGTGGGCGGCGCGAACCCGGGCCGCGCGGCAAGGATCCGTCGCACGGCGAGCCGTGTAGCCCGCGTGGCCCTCGACGGACAGACGGCGAGCGTGGCACGATGACGGCTGCATCCTCATCCACATCTACGACGAGGTCTTTGCGCTGGCGGCGGTGCCGCGAGGGGCGCCGATCGCCAAGGCCGTGATGCGGGCGCCGTCCTCGATCAACCGGCTCGCCTCCACGTCCCTGCTGACGGGCGGGATCACGCCCGTGATGAGCGCGGCCATCCTCGGCGGGCTGTCGGCCCAGAGCACCTCGGCCCTGGTCATCGACGAGCGCGGCCACGTCTCGGCCGCCGAGATGCTCGGGTTCGGCCTGGGGAAGACGCTCGTCGCGTGGGTGGCGATCGTCGCGGTCGCGCTACCATGGTGGGCGGCGGTGGGCGAGCCGCTGATCCTCCGCTGACCGGGTATGCCAGGAGGCGAGCCGATGAGAACGCGACGGGTCGGATGGGCGCTGGCACTCGCGCTGCTCTGCGTGACGGGCGCCGCCGCCCAGGTGGTGGTGGGCTATCGCTTCGTGGACGAGCAGGGCAACGTCCACTACGTGGGCCGGCGTGATCTGGTTCCGGAGCAGTATCGCGGCCAGCTGGCGCCCGAGGGGCCGCGCGAGCCGCCGAAGCCGGTACTGCCCGAGCCGCCGCGCAGTGTCCACGTCCCGGAGCCCAACGAGTGCGTGCTTCGCTTCCGCGGCACCGCCGCCCGCAAGGCGGCCGCGCGCTCCTATCCCAGCTGCGAGGCGTGCCGCAAGGCGCTGGCGACGTTGACCGGGGAGGAGGCGACGCGCGCGGAATGCATCGCCGCGTCGGTGAAGGCCTACCGCTAACCGAGCGGGGCGACCAGGTCGGTCGAGCCCATCAGCCAGCGGTCGACGCCGGCCGCGCACGAGCGTCCCTCGGCGATCGCCCACACGATCAGCGACTGACCCCGCTGCATGTCGCCGCAGGTGAAGACGCCGGGCGTGCTCGTCATCCAGTTCGGGTCGCGCGCTACGTTGCCACGCTCGGTGAGTCGCAGCCCCAGCTCCTCGATGGGGCCGGTGCGCTCGGGGCCGAGGAAGCCCATGGCGAGCAGCACGAGGTCGGCGTCGAGGGTGAACTCGGAGCCCGGCACCGGCGTGAAGTCGATCCGGCCCCCGTCGCGCACCATCTGCACCGTCACGCCCTGCAGCTGGCGCGCGCGGCCCTCGGCGTCGCCCAGGAAGCGCTGGGTGGAGACCGCGTAGACCCGCTCGCCACCTTCCTCGTGGGCCGTGGACGTGCGGAAGACGTTGGGCCACAGCGGCCACGGGTTGTCGTCGGCCCGGATGTCGGGTGGTCGCGGCAGCAGCTCGAACTGGTGGACTGAGGCGGCGCCTTGCCGGTGCACGGTCCCCAGGCAGTCGGCCCCGGTGTCACCGCCCCCGATGATCACCACGTGCTTGTCCTGGGCGGTGATGAACCGCTCGTCGGGGATGGCGTCGCCCTCGCACCGCTTGTTCGACAGCGTGAGGTATTCCATCGCGAAGTGGATGCCCCCAAGCTCGCGGCCGGGTATCGTCAGATCGCGCGGCGCGCCGGCGCCGCAGGCGAGCACGATCGCCTCGAACTCGCACTGCAGCTCGCTCAGCCGCGGACTGCGACCGACCTCCGCGTTGGGGCGGAAGACCACACCCTCCTTGTCCATGAGGGCCAGGCGCCGCTCGAGGACGCGCTTTTCCAGCTTGAACTCGGGGATGCCGTAGCGCAGCAGGCCGCCGATGCGATCGGAGCGCTCCAGCACGGTGACCAGGTGGCCGGCGCGGTTGAGCTGCTGGGCGGCGGCGAGGCCAGCCGGGCCCGAGCCGACCACGGCGACCTTCTTGCCGGTGCGCACCGCCGGCGGCTCCGGCACCACCCAGCCCTCCCGCATGGCGCGGTCGATGATCGTGACCTCGACGGCCTTGATGGTGACCGGGTCGTCGTTGATCCCGAGCACGCACGAGCCCTCGCACGGCGCCGGGCACAGGCGGCCGGTGAACTCCGGGAAGTTGTTCGTCGCGTGCAGCCGGTCGATCGCGTCCCGCCAGTGGTCGCGGTACACGAGGTCGTTCCAGTCGGGAATGATGTTGCCGAGCGGGCAGCCCTGGTGGCAGAACGGGATGCCGCAGTCCATGCAGCGAGCCGCCTGCGTCTTCAGCTCGTCCTCGGGGAAGGGGAGGTAGGCCTCCTTCCAGTCGCGCAGGCGCTCGTCGACCGGACGGGTCGGCCACTTCTTGCGCTTGATCTCGAGAAAGCCGGTGACCTTGCCCACGGGCTACCCGCTGGTGGCCCCGACCAGCTCGGCGAACGTCGGCTCGCGGCCCTCGGCCAGCGCCCGCGCCTCGGCGGCCAGCACCCGCTTGTAGTCCTTCGGCATCACCTTCACGAAGCGCGGCTGCACGCGGATCCAGTCGTCGAGGAAGCCCTGGGCGTAGGTGGAGCCGGTGTAGCCGACGTGGCGGCGGATGAGGTCGCGCACCAGCGCGATGTCTTCCGCGTGGTCCAGGGGCCCCAGCTCGACCATGCCGAGATTACACCGCCGTTTGAAGTCGCCGTCCACGTCGAAGACGTAGGCGATGCCGCCCGACATGCCGGCCGCGAAGTTGCGGCCGCTGGTGCCGAGCACGACCACCCGGCCGCCCGTCATGTACTCGCAGCCGTGGTCGCCGATGCCCTCCACGACGGCGTGCACCCCGCTGTTGCGCACGGCGAAGCGCTCGCCGGCCACCCCGCGCACGAACGCCTCGCCGCTGGTGCCGCCGTACAGCGCGACGTTGCCGATGACGATGTTCTTCTCGGGCACGAACGTCGCCTGGCGGGGCGGGAAGACGATCAGGCGCCCGCCCGAGAGGCCCTTGCCCCAGTAGTCGTTGGCGTCGCCCTCGAGCGTGAAGGTCACGCCGCGCGGCACGAAGGCGCCGAAGGACTGTCCGGCCGAGCCGGTGAAGTGGACCTTGATGGTGTCGTCCGGCAACCCCTCGCCGCCCCACCGCGTGGTGATCTCGTAGCCCAGCGTGGTGCCGACGGTGCGGTTGACGTTGCGGATGGGCAGGCTGAGCTCGATCGGCTTGGCGTGCTCGATGGCGTCCCCGCAGGCCGGGATGAGCGTGGTCGCGTCGAGCGAGCGCTCCAGCCCGTGGTCCTGGGTGGTGACGCAGCGGCGGGCGACGTCGGCCGGCATGGCCGGCTCGTAGAGCACCGCCGAGAGGTCGAGCCCCTTGGCCTTCCAGTGGTCGACGGCGGGGCGGATGTCCAGGCGATCCACCCGGCCGATCATCTCGGCCATCGTGCGGAAGCCCAGCGACGCCATGGACTCGCGCACCTCCTCGGCGATGAACCGGAAGAAGGTCGTGACGAACTCCGGCTTGCCGGCAAAGCGCTTGCGCAGCTCGGGATCCTGGGTGGCCACGCCGACCGGGCAGGTGTTGAGGTGGCAGACGCGCATCATGATGCAGCCCAGCACCACCAGCGGCGCCGTCGAGAAGCCAAACTCCTCGGCGCCCAGCAGGGCCGCGATGACGACGTCGCGCCCCGTCTTCATCTGACCGTCGACCTGCACCACGATGCGGTCGCGCAGCTTGTTGAGCACGAGCACCTGCTGGGTCTCGGCCAGGCCGAGCTCCCACGGCACGCCGCCGTGCTTGATCGAGGTGAGCGGCGAGGCCCCGGTGCCGCCGTCGTGGCCGGAGATCAGGACGACATCCGCGTGAGCCTTGGCCACCCCGGCCGCCACCGTGCCGACCCCGACTTCGGCGACGAGCTTCACGTGGATCCGCGCTCGTGGATTGGCGTTCTTCAGATCGTGGATGAGCTGGGCCAGATCCTCGATCGAGTAGATGTCGTGGTGCGGCGGCGGGGAGATCAGCCCGACACCCGGGGTGGCGTACCGCACCTTGGCGATCCAGGGATAGACCTTGTGGCCGGGCAACTGGCCGCCTTCCCCGGGCTTGGCGCCCTGGGCCATCTTGATCTGCAAATCGTCGGCGTTGACCAGGTACTCGCTGGTGACGCCGAAGCGCGCCGAGGCCACCTGCTTGATCGCGCTGCGCCGCCAGTCGCCGTTGGGATCGCGCCGGTACCGCGCGGAGTCCTCGCCGCCCTCGCCGGTGTTCGACTTGCCGCCGATCCGGTTCATGGCGATGGCCAGCGTCTCATGCGCTTCCTGACCGATGGAGCCGTACGACATGGCGCCGGTGGCGAAGCGCTTGAGGATGGTCTCGACCGGCTCGACCTCCGCGATCGGCACCGGGGTGCCGGCCGGCTTGAGCTCGATCAGGCCGCGCAGGGTCGCCAGCTGGCGGCTCTGGTCGTCGACCAGCTTGGTGTACTCGCGGAAGATGCGGGCCTGCCCGGACCGTGTCGCGTGCTGCAGCTTGAAGACGGTGTCGGGGTTGAACAGGTGGTACTCGCCGTCGCGCCGCCACTGGTATTCGCCGCCCCACTGCAGGTCGGCCCGACCGGTCGGGCGGGCGGGGAAGGCGTCGTCGTGACGCCGCCGCACCTCCTCGGCGATCACGTCGAGACCGATGCCGCTCACCCGCGAGGCGGTGCCGGTGAAATACCGGTCGACGACCTCGCGGTTGAGGCCGATGGCCTCGAAGATCTGGGCGCCGCAGTAGCTCTGCAGCGTGGAGATTCCCATCTTGGCCATGACCTTGAGGATGCCCTTGTTCAGGGCCTTGACGTAGTTGCGCATCGCCTTGGTCCGGTCGACGCCGGGCAGCAGCCCCTGGCCGAGCATGTCGTCGAGGGTCTCGAAGGCCACCCACGGGTTGACGGCGCCGGCGCCGTATCCGATGAGCAGGCACATGTGATGGACCTCGCGCGCGTCACCCGTCTCGACCACGAGCCCGCACCGCGTGCGCTCGCCGCGCTGCACCAGGTGATGGTGGACCGCCGCCGTGGCGAGCAGGCTGGGAATGGCCGCGCGCTCCCGGGTGATGCCGCGGTCGGACAGGATCAGGATGTTGTGACCGGCGGCGATGGCCTCGCTGGCCCGCGCGCGCAGCGCTTGCAGCGCGCGCTCGAGGCCGGGGGCGCCCTCGGCCACCGGGTAGAGCATCGGCAGCGTGATCGAGCCGAACCAGGGATGCGCCACGTGGCGGAGCTTGGCGACCTCTTCGTTCGACAGCACCGGGTCGGGGATGACGATCTGCCGGCACGACTCCGGCTCCGGCTTCAGGAGGTTCCGCTCGGGGCCGACCGTCGACTCCATCGAGGTCACCAGCTCCTCGCGGATCTGGTCCAGCGGCGGATTGGTCACCTGGGCGAAGAGCTGCTTGAAGTAGTCGTAGAGCGGCCGCGGGCGGCTGGACAGCACGGCCAGCGCGGTGTCGGTGCCCATCGAGCCGATCGGCTCCTCGCCGTTCCTGGCCATGGGGCCGAGCACGAGGCGCAGGTCCTCGTGCGTGCAGCCGAAGGCGATCTGGCGGGCCAGCACGGTGTCGTGATCGACCGGCGGCAGCGGCTGATCGGGCAGGTGGGCCAGGCGCACCACGTTGTCGCGCAGCCAGGCGGCGTAGGGATGCTCGGCGGCCAGGTGCGCCTTGATCTCCTCGTCGTCGATGATCCGGCCCTGGGCGGTGTCGACCAGGAAGATCTTGCCGGGATGCAGCCGCTCCTTGAGGGCGATCTGCTCCGGGGGGATGTCGAGCACGCCGACCTCGGAGGCCATGACCACCAGCCCGTCGGTGGTGACGTAGTAGCGCGAGGGCCGCAGACCGTTGCGGTCGAGCACGGCGCCGATGACGGTGCCGTCGGTGAAGGCGATCGAGGCCGGCCCGTCCCACGGCTCCATCAGCGAGGCGTGGAACTCGTAGAAGGCCCGCCGCTCGTGGCTCATCGACTCGTGGTTCTGCCACGGCTCGGGGATCATCATGAGGATGGCGTGGGGCAGCGACCGGCCATTCATCACCAGGAACTCGAGCACGTTGTCGAAGGTCGCCGTGTCGCTCAGCCCGTCGCGGGTGACCGGCAGCACCTTCTTGAGGTCGTCGCCCAGCACCTCGGAGCGGCACAGCGCCTCGCGCGCGCGCATCCAGTTGATGTTGCCGCGCAGGGTGTTGATCTCGCCGTTGTGCGCCACGTAGCGGTAGGGATGGGCCAGCGGCCACGACGGGAACGTGTTGGTGCTGAATCGCTGGTGGACCAGGGCCAGCGCGGAGTCGAGGTCGGGATCGACCAGGTCCGGGTACATGGGCTCCATCTGGTCGGCGCTCAGCATGCCCTTGTAGATGAGCGTGTTGCACGACAGGCTCGGGATGTAGGCGAACGTCTTCTCCGGGATGTCGAGGCCGATCATCGCCTTCTCAAACAGGCGGCGGATCACGTAGAGCTTGCGCTCGAACCCGGCGCGGTCGCGCACCGCGGGGCCGCGGCCCACGAAGACCTGCTTGATGGTGGGCTCGACCGAGCGCGCGCTGGCGCCGAGCTGGCCATCGTCGGTGGGCACGTCGCGCCAGCCCAGCAGCGTTTGGCCCTCTTCCTCGATGATGGAGTGCAGGAGGGCGCGCACCTTGTCGCCCGGCATCGGCTCGCGGGGCAGGAACACCAGTCCGGCGCCGTACTCGCCGGCCACCGGCAGCGCGATCCCCAGCCGCTGACACTCCCGGCGCAGGAAGCGATCGGGCATCTGTACGAGGATGCCGGCGCCGTCGCCCGTGTTGGGCTCGCAGCCGCAGGCGCCGCGGTGCAGAAGATTCTTGAGCACCTGGAGCGCCTTCTCCACGATCGCGTGTGAGCGCCGGCCCGTGATGTCCACGACGAACCCCACGCCGCAGGAGTCGTGCTCGTAGGCGGGATCGTAGAGGCCCTGCTTCATGCTGCATCCCCTTTGATGACGGTCCGATCGTGTTCCAGTCGGCGCGTTCTTGTGAAGAGTTGCACGATAGTACTCGCCTGCTCAGCATTAGTCATTACGTAAAATTCATATTCCGGGTATCAGTACCACTAATGATGTAGACTTCCGAGCGTGCACCTCGAAACACTGCGCCTGTACTGCGACGTCGTCCGGTTGCGCTCCTTCTCGCGCGGGGCCGAGCAGAACTTCGTCTCCCAGTCGGCGGCCAGCCAGGCCGTCCAGCAGCTCGAGACCCAGCTCGGCGTGGTGCTGATCGATCGCACCAAGCGGCCGTTCGTGATCACGCGCGAGGGGGAGGCGTTCTACGACGCCGCCCGCGGCATCCTTGAGTCGTGGGAGAAGGCCAAGGCCGAGGTCGCGGCGGTGAAGGCCCGGGTGGACGGCACGGTGCGGGTGGCCGCCATCTACTCGGTGGGCTTGCACGACATGAGCCGGCCGATGCAGCAGTTCATGTCGCTCTACCCGCAGGCCCGCGTGCAGCTCGAGTGCCTGCACCCGCACAAGGTCGTGGAGGCGGTGCTCACCGGCCAGGCCGACATCGGCGTGATGTCGTATCCACCGGCCGAGCGGGCGCTGCGCGTGGTGCGGCTGCGCGAGGAGCCGATGGCGCTGGTCTGCCATCCCAGCCACCCGTTCGCCAGGCGGCGGGTCGTGATGCCGGCCGAGCTGGGGGGCCAGGCCTTCGTCGCCTTCGATGCGGGGCTGACGATCCGCCGGGCCATCGATCGGGCCTTGCGCCAGCACAACGTGCGCGTGAACATCGTCATGGAGTTCGACAACATCGAGACGATCAAGCAGGCGATCATCATCGCCGCCGGGATCAGCATCCTGCCGCGCCGCACGGTGCAGAAGGAGGCGTCGATCAAGACGCTGGCCACCGTGGACTTGGCGGTGCCCGATCTCATGCGGCCGGTGGGGATCGTGCACCGGCGACAGACGCCGCTCACACCGACCGCCGAGCGGTTCGTGCAGATGCTGCAGGAAACCAGCGAGGCGCCGCCGGCGGCGACCCGGGAGCCGGCGCGCGGCCCCGCCGGGGTCCCGGCGTAGACGCGACGCGTGGGAGGAGAACGATGACGGATTTCGACGAGATCGATCCGGCCGTGGTGGAGAGCGAGCTCCAGGAGATCCGGGGCGCGCTCTTGAACGATCAGATCGCGGTCCTCGGCCCCGCCGAGCCGATCTGCCTGGGCGAGAGCGCCACCGTGCAGGAGGCCATCGAGCGGATGCTGCAGCGACGGCAGGCCGGCGTGCTGATCGTCGATGCCGACGGTCGCTTGACCGGGATCTTCACCGAGCGGGACGTCCTCACGCGCGTCGCCGGCCAAGGGCGCGACCCGAAGCAGACCGCGCTGGCCGCCGTCATGACACGCGATCCCGACGCGCTGCGGCCGGCCGATCGTGTGGCCTACGCGGTGCACTCGATGAGCGTGGCCGGCTACCGCACGGTGCCCCTGGTGGACGCCGAGCGGCGCCCGCTCGGGGTGGTGACGGTGACCGACGTCATCCGCTGGCTGGCCGGCTTGTTTCCCGAGGCCGTGCTCAATCTGCCGCCGGCCGGCGCGCTCAAGCGGCCGCACGAGATCGACGCGGGCTGAGCGGGGATATACCTTGCCCCGGCCGGAACCCTTCGATAATATCAATCACGCCCCTGCCGACGCCGCACCGGTACTCCGCCGGTCGGCCGACTCAGCGGTCATCCCGAGACCGACACTGTGCCGGGACGGGGTATGCGCGGTGGATGCGAATCGGGGCAACCGAAGCGGATGAGCGGCTCACAACTGCGAGAGAGGGAGAGGCGATGAGCGAGACGGCCACGCCCGTCAAAGGAGCCGGGAAGGCGCGTAAGGAGCTGGATCGGGCGGTGATCCGGTTCGCCGGCGACTCCGGTGACGGGATGCAGCTGACGGGCGAGCAATTCACGACCGAATCGGCCTGGGCCGGCAACGACCTCGCGACGCTCCCCAACTTTCCGGCCGAGATTCGCGCCCCCGCCGGCACGCTCTTCGGCGTCTCCAGCTTCCAGCTCCAGTTCGGTAGCCAGCGCGTCTACACGCCGGGTGACCGGCTGGACTGCCTGGTCGCGATGAACCCCGCCGCGCTCAAGGTCCACCTCAGCGACCTCAAGCCGGGTGGCCTGCTCATCGTGAACACGGCGGCCTACGAGAAGCGCAACCTCGACAAGGCCGGCTACGCCTCGAATCCCCTCGACGATCCCGCGCTGGCCGAGCGCTATCGCCTGCACAAGGTCGACATGAGCGGGCTCACCCACCAGGCCATCACCGACCTCAAGCTCGACACGAAGGAGAAGGACCGCACCAAGAACTTCTTCGCGCTCGGGCTGGTCTCGTGGATCTACACGCGCCCGCTGGAGCCGACGCTCGACTGGATCAACAAGAAGTTCGCCAAGAGCGAGGCCATCGCCGAGGCCAACACGCGCGTGCTGAAGGCGGGCCATGCCTTCGGCGAGACCGCGGAACTCTTCGAGGAGTCGTACCGCATCGAGCCGGCCGAGATGGCGCCGGGCCTCTACCGGGCGATGACGGGCAACCGGGCGCTGGCCTGGGGCCTGCTGGCCGCCGCCCAGCGATCCACCCTGACCGTCGTGTACGGCGCCTACCCGATCACGCCGGCCTCGAGCGTCCTCGAGGAGCTGGCGATGCACAAGCGCTTCCGAGTCCGGACCATCCAGGCGGAAGACGAGATCGCCGCGGCCACGGCCGCCATCGGCGCCGCCTTCGGCGGGGCCATCGGCGTCACCTGCTCGAGCGGCCCGGGCATCGCGCTCAAGGGCGAGGCCATCGGCCTGGCCGTGACGGCCGAGCTGCCGCTGGTCATCTTCAACATCCAGCGGGCCGGCCCCTCGACCGGCATGCCGACCAAGACCGAGCAAGCCGACCTCATGCAGGCGCTCTACGGTCGCAACAGCGAGTCGCCGATCGTCGTGCTGGCGCCGGCCACGCCGGGCGACTGCTTCTACGTCGCCTACGAGGCGGTGCGCATCGCCGTGAAGTACATGGTCCCGGTGATGGTCCTGTCCGACGGCTTCCTGGCCAACGGCTCGGAGCCGTGGCTCATCCCCGATCCCGCCACGCTGCCGCCGATCGACGTCCACTTCCGGACGGAGCAGGAGGGCTTCTTTCCTTACCTGCGCGATCCCGCCACGCTGGCCCGTCCGTGGGTGCGGCCGGGCACGCCGGGGCTGGAGCACCGCATCGGCGGCATCGAGAAGCAGGACGTGACCGGCAACATCTCCTACGACCCCGACAACCACGACCACATGGTCCGCACCCGCGCCGAGAAGGTGCGCCGCGTGGGCCAGGAGATTCCGCCCACCTCGATCAACGGCCCGGCCACCGGCGACTTGCTGGTGGTCGGCTGGGGCGGCACCTACGGGTCGATCACGGCCGCCGTCGAGCGCGCACAGGCCGCGGGCAAGTCCGTCGCCTCGATCCACCTGCGTCACCTCAACCCGCTGCCGCCCGACCTCGGCCACATCCTGCGCGAGTACCGCAAGGTGCTGGTGCCCGAGATCAACAGCGGCCAGCTCGTGCGGGTGCTGCGGGCGGAGTACCTCGTGGACGCGGTGGGCTTCAACCGCGTGCGGGGGTTGCCACTGGCCAGCGACGAGATCCAGGACGCCATCAACCAACTGACCGGGAGTCAGCCATGAGCGCGACCGGGGCGGGTGCCGCGACCCCCAAGTACACCAAGAAGGACTTCGAGTCGGACCAGGACGTTCGCTGGTGCCCGGGATGCGGCGACTACGCGATCCTGAGCGCCATCCAGAAGTCGATGCCGGACCTCGGCATCCCCCGGGAGAACATCGTGTTCATCTCGGGCATCGGCTGCTCCAGCCGGTTCCCGTACTACATGAACACGTACGGCTTTCACACGATCCACGGCCGGGCGCCGGCCCTGGCCACCGGCCTCAAGGTGGCGCGGCCCGAGCTGAAGATCTTCGTGGTCACCGGGGACGGCGACGGGCTGTCCATCGGCGGCAACCACATGCTGCACGTGCTGCGCCGCAACGTGGACGTGACGGTGCTGCTGTTCAACAACCGGATCTACGGCCTCACCAAGGGCCAGTATTCGCCGACCAGCGAGCTGGGCAAGGTCACCAAGTCCACCCCGCTCGGCTCGGCCGACCGCCCGGTGAACCCGCTGGCGTTTGCCCTGGGCTGCGGCGCCACCTTCGTGGGCCGCACGGTCGATCGCAACATCCCCCACATGGACGAGATGCTGAAGCGGGCGGCGGCCCACCGGGGCACGGCCTTCCTGGAGATCTTGCAGAACTGCAACGTCTACAACGACAAGGCCTGGAACGTCATCTACGACAAGGACTCGAAGCTCGCCTACGAGCTCCGGCTCACCCACGGCAAGCCGCTGGTGTACGGCCCGCCCGATGCGCGCAAGGCGGTCGTCATGCAGGGCGTGACGCCGAAGGTCGTCGACGCCGCGACGACGCCGGAGAGCGCGCTGTGGGTCCACGACGAGAAGAGTGTCAACGCCGCCAAGCTGCTCGCCGACCTGTTCGCGCCCGAGTTCCCCGTGCCCATCGGCACGTTCCTGGACATCGCCGCGCCGATCTACGAGGACGTCATGATGGAGCAGGAGCGGCACGCGCTCTCCGAGCGCGGCCCCGGCGACATCGCCAAGCTGCTGGTCTCGGGTGATACCTGGCGGATTTCCCCGGAGGGGGGCTAACGCCCCCCTTCCGGCGGTCGTCGCGCGCCTGGCGGCGCGCTCCTTCCTGCCTCCCCCCAGAATAGGATTGCGGCGGCAAAGCCGCCGCTCGAACGCGGTTGTTCTCACGCTTCGGGCCATTCACGCTCCGTGACTCTCACCTCGATCCTGTCGGCGATCGCTCATCTCACACCTGACGCGAGTCTGGGACTTTGTTCGCTGCGCAACGGGGTAAACTGCTGGCTGCCATGGCATTGAGTGCGGAGCTCGTCGCGGAGCTGGAGCGGATCGTTGGGCCTTCGGGGTTGGTGATGACGCCGGAGGGGCGGATGACGTACGAGTGCGACATGCACACGTTTTACAAAGGCGCGCCGGACGCGGTGGCGTTGCCGGTGCGGACGGAGCAGGTGCAGGCGATCGTGCGGCTGTGCCGGGCGGCGCGGGTGCCGATCGTGCCGCGCGGGTCGGGGACGGGGTTGATCGGCGGCGCGATGGCGCCGCAGGGCGGCGTCATGATCGGGATGAACCGGATGGCCTCGATCCTGGAGATCGACACGGTCAACCGCACCGCCACCGTTGAGCCCGGCCTCATCAACCTGTGGCTGTCGAACGCGGTCCGCGAGCGCGGCTGGTTCTTCGCGCCCGATCCCTCCAGCCAGATGGTGTCCTCGATCGGCGGCAACGTCTCCACCAACGCCGGCGGGCCGCACTGCCTGAAGTACGGGATCACCACCAACCACGTGCTCGGCCTCGAGATGGTCACCGGACACGGGGAGCTCGTGCAGCTCGGCGGCAAGACGGCCGACCGGCCGGGCTACGACCTGACCGGCATCGCCGTCGGCTCCGAGGGCACCTTCGGGCTCGTCACGTCGGTGACGGTGCGTCTGACCCATCTGCCGGAGGCGGTGAAGACCGCGCTGGCGGCGTTCCGCACCGTCGTGGAGGCTTCGGAGACGGTGTCGGCCATCATCGCCTCCGGCATGATCCCCGCCGCTCTCGAGATGCTCGACGAGGCGATCATCAAGGCGATCAATGCCGGCACGGGCGCCGGCTACCCCGAGGGCGCCGGCGCGGTGCTGCTGATCGAGCTGGACGGGCCGCAGGCCGAGGTCGAGGTGCAGGCCGAACGGGCCGCGGCCCTCTGCCGCCAGCATGGCGCGCTGTCGGTGAGCGTCGCGCGCGACGAGGCCGAGCGCGCCCTGCTCTGGAAGGGGCGCAAGGAGGCGGCCGGCGCCGTCGGGCGTCTCACCGCCGCTTACCTGTTGCAGGACGCCGTGGTACCGCGCTCGAAGCTGCCGCAGATCATGCGCGAGATCGTGGCGATCGGCGAGCGGTACGGCCTGCTCATCGCCAACGTGTTCCACGCCGGCGACGGCAACCTGCACCCGATGATCTGCTACGACGATCGCCGTCCCGAGGAGCTGGAGCGCGCCAAGGAGGCCAACGAGGAGCTGCTGCGGGCCTGCATCGCCCTGGGCGGCAGCGTCACCGGCGAGCACGGCAACGGCCTGGACAAGGGCAAGAACCTGCCGCTGCAGTATGCCGACGCCGATCTCAACTTCATGTACCGGGTGCGCGGCGTCTTCGACCCCGACCGGATCATGAATCCCGGCAAGCTCCTGCCTTCGCACCCGGCGTGCGGGGAGGGGTTCCGGCCCCAGCGGCCGGTGCTGCCGGCCGGGACGTGGGTGTGAGCGTCACCACGCGCGGCCTCGCCGAGGCGCTGGCCGGGATCGTGGGCTCCTCCGCGGTGGCCGACGCTCCGGTCGCGGGCATCGCCGCCGCCGACGGGCACGCCCCGCAGTGGGTCGTCCGGCCGCGCACGCTGGACGAGGCGGCCCGTGTCGTGGCGCTGGCCCACGACGAGGGCTTGGCGCTCGTGCCGCGCGGCGGCGGTCACGCGCAGGCCCTGGGCTTCCTGCCCGAGCGCGTCGATCTCGTCCTCGACCTGGGCGGCCTCGACGCGATCGTCGAGCACAACCCCGAGGACATGACGGCCACCGTGCAGGCCGGCGTCACCGCCGGGGCGCTCGCCGCGCGTCTGGCCGCGCACCGGCAGACACTCCCGCTGGATCCGCCGGGCTGGAGCGGCCGCACGATCGGCGGCATCGCCGCCACCGGCGCCAGTGGTCCGCTGCGCATGCGTTACGGGACCATGCGCGACCTGCTGCTCGGCGTGCGCTTCATCCAGGCCGATGGCGTGCTCACCTGGGGCGGCTCGCGCGTGGTCAAGTCGGTGACCGGCTACGACGTGCCCAAGCTGCTCGTGGGCTCGCTCGGCACGCTGGCCGTGCTCGGTGAGCTGACCCTGCGCTTGCATCCGCTGCCCGAGGCCGAGGCCACGTGCCTGGTCCCGGTCGCCAGTGTCGACGCCGGCCAGGACCTCGCCGCCCGCCTCGTCGACTCGACGCTACAGCCGAATCGCCTGGAGCTGCTCGACGGCGCCGCGCTGGCGGCGTGCGGATTGCCGCCGGCGAGCGCTGCCGTCGTCGTCTCCTTCGGCAGCGTGGCGTCCGCGGTCCGTGCCCAGCAGGCCGTGGTCACGGCGGAGGCGGGGCGGCTGAGCACGCGCGTCGAGACGATGGGCCCCGGGTTCTGGCGGACGTACGATCGCATGCTGGCCGCGACCGGCACGACGAGGCTGGCGGTGAGCACGCTGGCCAGCCGGCTCGCGGCCACCGCCGCCGAGGCGCGCGCCGCGCTGGGGTCGGCCGAGAGCGTCGTGGTGACCGCCGGCGCCGCGCTGGGAATTTTGCGCATCGCGCTCGGAGCGGGGGAGCCGGCGGCGCTGGCCACGGCGGTCGAGCGGCTCCGCGCCTTTGTCGCCTCCGACGGCGGCAGCGTCGTGGTGGAGCGCGGCCCGGCCGCGCTGCGGGCGCGCGTCGACCCCTGGGGCTCAGTGCCGCCGCCCGCGCTGGCGCTCATGCGCGCCCTCAAGCAGGAGTTCGATCCCCGGCGCACGCTCAACCCCGGTCGCTTCGTCGCGGGCATCTGATGACCGATTCGGCCACCGCCGCGCCGCCGGCGAGCGCGTCCGCCCTCGCCGATCCCGCGGCGCTCGCCATGCTCAGGTCCTGCGTCCACTGCGGGATCTGCCTGCCGCAGTGCCCGACCTATCGCGTGCTGGGCGAGGAGATGGACTCGCCGCGCGGCCGCCTCTATCTCATGCGGGCGGTGGCCGAGGGGCGGCTGTCACCCAGCGAGACCTACACGCGCCACCTCGATCTGTGTCTCGGCTGTCGGGCCTGCGAGACGGCCTGCCCGGCCGGCGTGAAGTTCGGCACGCTGCTCGAGATCGCGCGGGCTGACGTCGAGAGCCGGGGCCGCCCGGCGAGCCAGCGGTGGCTGATGGACGCGCTGTTCGCGGTCTTTCCGCGGCCCGAGCGGCTGGGCGCGGCGCTGGGCCTGGCGCGGCGCTACCGGCGCTGGGGGATGCAGCGGGTGGTCCGCGCCAGCGGCCTGCTGCGCCGGTTTCCGCGGCTTGCCGCGATGGACGCGCTGCTGGAGCGCGTGCCCGACGAGGAGGCGCTCCCCGAATACCTCCCGGCGCGAGGCAGGGCGCGCGGCCGCGTGGCCCTGCTGACCGGCTGCGTGCAGCGCTATCTCTTCCACGACGTCAACCGCGACACCGTGCGGCTGCTCTCGCTGGCCGGCTGGGACGTCATCGTCCCGCGCGCGCAGGGCTGCTGCGGCGCGCTCGAGCTGCACGCCGGCCGGCTGGCGACGTTCCGCGAGCGGGCGCTGGCGCTGGCGGCGGCGCTCCCCGAGGACGTGGACCACGTCGTGACGAACGCGGCCGGGTGCGGCTCGGCGCTGCGGGACTACGGCCACTGGCTGCCCGACGGGGCGGCGGCCCGCCTGGCCGCCCGGACGCGCGACGTCACCGAGCTGCTCGCCGATGCCGAGCTGCCCCTCGGGCGCCTGCCGCTGACGGTGACCTATCACGATGCCTGTCATCTGGCGCACGGCCAGCAGGTGCGCCGGGCTCCGCGCGACCTGCTGCGAGGGATCCCGGGCCTCACGCTGATCGAGCTGGCCGATAGCGACCTCTGCTGCGGCAGCGCCGGCGTCTACAATGTCCTGGAGCCCGACATGGCCGACCGTCTCCTCGACCTCAAGCTCGCGCGCATCCGCCAGACCGGCGCCCGCGTGGTCGCCGCCGGCAATCCCGGCTGTCTGATGCAGATCGCCAAGGGGGCGCGCGCGGCCGGCCTCGATCTGGAGATCGTCCACCCGGTCACGTTGCTGGCCCGGGCGGCAGGCGTGAGCGGCCCGTGAAGATCCGCCTGCGCGACCACGCGCGGTTCTCCCCCGAGCGGATGGCCAAGATCACGCTGGGCGCCACGGCGCGCGTGCACCTCGACCTCTACGCCCTCGAGCCCGGGCAGGCCCAGAAGGTCCACACGCACGACGACCAGGACAAGGTCTACGTCGTCCTCGAGGGCCGCGGTCGCATCACCGTGGGGGCCGGCGAGGAGACGCTGGAGGCCGGCGAGGCGATCGTCGCCGCCGCGGGCACGCCGCACGGGGTCGTCAACGACTCGGGCGCGCGCCTCCTGCTCCTCGTCCTCGTCTCGCCGCCCCCGCCGCACGCATAGCGGAGCCACGTCCCGTCTTGAACAGGCCACCCACGCAGCAAGCCGGCCTCGCGGCCCCCGCTCCGACAGCCTCGTTCATGGTCACCTGCCTGGGTGACGTCTTCTATCCCGAGATCGGCGAGCGGATCGTGCGCCTGCTCCGTCGCCTCGGCGTCAACGTCGAGTTCCCGGCCGGCCAGACCTGCTGCGGGCTGCCACTGTTCAACTCGGGGTATCACGCCGACGCGGCCGCCGTTGCCCGGCGCACGCTGGTGATCTTCGGCGAGGCCGAGCAGGTCGTGGTGCCGTCGGGGTCGTGCGCGTGGATGGTCAAGCACGAGTACCCCGGCCTCATGACCGATCCCGCCGAGCGGGCGGCCGCCGAGCGGCTGGCCGGACGCACGCACGAGCTGTCGCAGTTCCTCGTGAAGCGCCTGGGCCGGCGGCGCTTCACGAGCGCGGTGCCCGGGCGGCTCACGTATCACGACTCCTGCCATCTGCTGCGCGGTCTGCACGAGGCCGAGAGCCCGCGCGCGCTGCTGCGCGGCCTGGCCGGCGCGGAATTCGTCGAGCTGCCCGGCTGCGACGAGTGCTGCGGCTTCGGCGGCTCGTTCTCGGTGCGCCTGCCCGAGGTCTCGACGGCGATCCTCGACAAGAAGCTCGACAGCGTCGAGGCCAGCGGGGCCGACGCCGTGGTCGCCTGCGACGCCGGCTGTCTCATGCAGATGCGGGGTGGGCTGTCGCGCCGCGGTTCCCGCGTGCGCGCCCTGCACCTGGCCGAGGTCCTGGAGCCCTCGGAGGGCGGCTCGTGAGCGAGCCCGAGCTGGCCACGCCGCTGCGCGAGCGCGCCGGTCAGGCGCTGCGCGACACCTTCCTGCAGGAAGCTCTCTCCATTGCCACCACCAAGTTCATCGACCTCCGGCGGGAGGCGTTCGCCGAGTTCCCGGAGGGCGAGGCACTCCGCGACCAGGCCCGGGCGATCAAGGAGGCCACGCTCCAGCGCCTCGATCACTACCTGGAGATGCTGATCGACAACGTCGAGCGGCGCGGCGGTCACGTCCACTACGCCACCTCGGCCGAGGAGGCCCGGAGCATCGTGCTGGAGATCGCCCGTCGCACGGGTGCGCGCCTGGCGGTGAAGTCCAAGTCGATGGCGACCGAGGAGATCCACCTCAACGACGCCCTGCAGGCGGCGGGCGTCACGCCGGTGGAGACCGACCTGGGCGAGTACATCATCCAGCTCGCCCACGAGCGGCCCTCGCACATCATCGCGCCGGCCATCCACAAGACGAAGGCGCAGGTGGCCGAGCTGTTCACCCGCGCGCTGGGGCGCGAGGCGCCGCCCGACCCCGAGGTGCTGACGCGCATCGCCCGGGCCGAGCTGCGCGAGAAGTTCCTGCAGGCCGACCTGGGGATCAGCGGCGCCAACTTCGGTGTCGCCGAAACCGGCACCATCGTGCTGGTGACCAACGAGGGCAACGGCCGGATGGTGACCTCGCTGCCGCGCGTGCACGTGGCCGTGATGGGCGTGGAGAAGATCATCCCCTCGATGACCGACCTGGTGGTGTTTCTGGCCATCCTCGCCAAGAGCGCGACGGGCCAGACGCTGTCCGTCTACACCTCGCTGGTGAACGGCCCGCGCCGCGGCGGCGAGCTGGAGGGGCCCGAGGAGTTCCACCTGGTGCTGCTCGACAACGGGCGCATCGGCCAGATCGCCGGGCCCCTGCGCGAGGCGCTGTCGTGCCTGCGCTGCGGGGCCTGCCTCAACGTCTGCCCCGTCTACCGCCAGATCGGCGGCCACGCCTACGGCTACACGTACCCGGGCCCGATCGGCATCCTGCTGACGGCGATGCTCAACGGGACCGAGTCGGTCCGGGATCTCGCCCACGCCTCGTCGCTGTGCGGCGCCTGCCTGGACGCCTGCCCCGTGCGCATCGACATCCCGCGCATGCTCATCGAGCTGCGCCGCGACGTCGGCGAGCAGCGCATCGCCCCGTGGGCGGAGCGGGTGGTGTTCGGCGCCCTCGGCTGGATGCTCCAGCGTCCGGCGTTGTACCGGACGGCGGTCCGGCTCGGGCGCCTGGCCCAGCGGCCGTTCATGCGGCGAGGGATGATCCGGTGGCTGCCGCTGTTTTTCGGAGCCTGGACGCGCACCCGCGACCTGCCGCCTGTCGCCCGGCGCACGTTCCAGGAGCGCTGGGCCGAGCTGGAGCGGGAGTCTCGGTCG
Organism: Methylomirabilia bacterium; assembly: GCA_041499965.1. Taxonomy (GTDB): domain Bacteria; phylum Methylomirabilota; class Methylomirabilia; order Rokubacteriales; family CSP1-6; genus AR5. The sequence continues at coordinate 10,292 of JBGQLG010000001.1, read as the reverse complement.
TGACCGCGCGAACCGAGTTCCTCGCGCGCATCCGGGGGGAGATGGCACGCGCGTCCGGTGCCGGAACGGGTGTGCCGGCTGTGCGACCGGACCGGCCGCGCGAGCGGCTGGACGTCCTGCGACGCGAGCTGGCCGAGGGCTGGCGCGAGAACCTCGCGCGGTTCGCGCGCGAGTTCGAGCGCGTGGGCGGCGTGCTCCACCGCGTGGCCGACGCGCGCGAGGTCCCGGAGACGATCGCGCGGATCGCCCAGGAGCAGGGGATGCGGAGCGTGGTGACGTGGCACGCCGCGTCCCTTGGCCTCGACGTGGCGACGCCGCTCGCCGCGCGCGGCCTGCAGACGACGGCCGCGCCGGCGGCGGAGGTCGACGCGCCGGAGCGCGCGCGGCACCGGGCGCTGGCGGCGGCCGCCGACCTCGGGGTGACCGGGGTGGACCTGGCCGTGGCCGAGACGGGCACGCTGGTGGTCGTCTCGGGTGCCGGCCGTCCTCGCTCGGCCTCGCTGCTGCCCGCCTGCCACGTGGCGGTCTTCGACCGCGAAGTCCTGGTCGAATCCCTCGCCCAGGCGGGACTGGTGCTGGAGGCGTGGCACGACGGCGCGCCGCCCGAGGACCGCGGCGCCTCGATCAACTTCATCACCGGACCCAGCCGCACCGCCGACATCGAGCTGACCCTCACGCGCGGGGTGCACGGACCCAGGGACGTTCACGCGGTCTTCGTCGAGCAGGGTCTGGCGGCGCGCCGTGGCTGATCGCTACTTCTCCCCCGAGGAGGTCGAGCGGCTGATCCCGCGGCTGACCCCGATCATGGCGCGCGTCATGGCCGCCAGCGCCGAGGGCGGCGAGGCCAAGACGTGGCTGGACCGCGAGCGGCGCCGCATCACGCTCGACGGCGGTGGTGTCGTCGACCAGAAGGCGTGGCGCGCGGCCCAGGGGCGGCTCGAGCGGGGCACGCGCGTCGTGCAGGAAGGGCTCGCGGCCATCCAGGCGCTCGGCGGGGTGACCAAGGATCTGGGCCTCGGCCTCGTCGACTTCCTGCATCTGCGCGAGGACCGCGAGGTGAATCTCTGCTGGCGCTACGGCGAGGAGCGCATCACGCACTGGCACGGGCTCGACGAGGGCTTCGCGCGGAGGAAGCCGCTCTAGTGGTCTACACCTCGGTCTTCTTCGACCTGTTCGACACGCTCGTGCGCTTCGACCGCGAGCGGTTGCCGGTGGTGGAGATCAACGGCAAGACGGTGCGCTCGACCGTGGCCCACCTGCACGCGGTGCTGGTCGCCCACGCACCCGAGGTGACGCTGGAGGGCTGCTACGCGGGATTGCAGGCCTCCTGGCAAGAGGCCGAGCGGCTGCGGGCGATCGACCACCGCGAGGTGTCGGCGCAGGAGCGCTTCGCGGACTTCTTCCGGCGCCTGGCCCTCGATCCGCGCGCGCTACCGCCGGGCCTGGACGTGACCCTCATCGACACCCACCGCCGCGAGCTGGCCAAGGCCGCTGACTTCCCGGTCCACCACCGGCCGTTGCTGGAGCGGCTGGCCCGGCGCCACCGGCTGGCCGTCGTCTCGAACTTCGACTACACGCCGACGGCCCTGGCGATCCTGGACGCGGCCGGGGTGCGCGGGCTGTTCGCGGCCATCGTCGTCTCCGACGAGGTCGGCTGGCGCAAGCCGCGCGCGGACATCTTCGAGGAGGCGGTCCGCCGCACCGGGGTGGATCCGCGGCGCACGCTGTTCGTCGGCGATCGCGCCGACATCGACGTGGCCGGCGCTCACGGCGTGGGCATGGACGCCGCCTGGATCAACCCGGACCGGGACCCGTTGCCGGCGGGCATCGCGCCGCCCCACTACGAGATCCGCGACCTCGCCGAGCTGGAGGCCATCCTCGACCGGTAGGATCGGCTGGACCGGATCCTGCATCTCAAGGATCGAGGAGATCGTACTCAGACCATGGCGACGACACGCAAGGTGATCATCATCGGCTCCGGTCCCGCGGGCTATACCGCGGCGATCTACGCCGCGCGCGCCAACCTGGCTCCGCTCATGATCTCGGGCGTGCAGGCCGGCGGCCAGCTCATGCTCACGACCCTGGTCGAGAACGTCCCCGGCTTCGTCGATGGCGTGATGGGGCCGGAGCTGATGGAGACGATGCGCAAGCAGGCCGAGCGCTTCGGCACCGACATGCTCGCCGCCGACGTGACGGCGGTGGACTTCGGGGTGCGGCCCTTCGTGGTGCGCGCGGGCGAGAGCGCCTACGAGGCGGAGACGGTGATCGTGGCCACCGGCGCTTCCGCCAAGCTGCTCGGCCTGCCCGGCGAACGCCAGCTGCTGGGCCGGGGGGTGTCCACCTGCGCGACCTGCGACGGGTTCTTCTTCAAGGACCAGGACATCATGGTGGTGGGCGGCGGTGACTCCGCGCTGGAGGAGGCGCTCTTCCTGGCGCGGCTGGGTCGCAAGGTCGAGGTGGTGCACCGGCGCGGGGCCCTGCGCGCCTCCAAGATCATGCAAGAGCGCGCGTTCAAGAACCCCAAGATCAGCTTCCTGTGGGACCGTGCGATCGAGTCCCTCGGCGATCCCGCGGCCGGCAAGCTCACCGCGGTGACGCTGCGCCATCTGAAGACGGGCGAGGTCTCCGAGCATCCGGTCGACGGCCTGTTCGTGGCGATCGGACACCAGCCCAACACGGCGCTCTTCCGCGGCCAGCTCGAGCTGCTGCCCAACGAGTACGTGAAGATCGCAGCGGGGACCACCGAGACGTCGGTGCCCGGCGTGTTCGCCGCCGGCGACGTCGCCGACTTCACCTGGCGCCAGGCGGTGACCGCCGCCGGTACCGGCTGCATGGCCGCGCTGCAGGCCGAGCGCTACCTGGAAGCGACGCAGCGCGGGTAGCGCGGGTGCCGCGGCAGAATCGCGTCACACCGTTCGGCGAGCTGATCGCCACCCCGGCACGCGGCACGCTGATGGGCAACCGCGGGTGCCTGCACGACGCCGCCGGCCGCATTCGCCGCGCCTTCGTCGGCCGGCGCTGGATCATCTGCGTGCTGCAGTTCAAGGGCCGGCGGCGGCCCCTCATGACGCCCGGCCACTACACCGAGCTGTTCTTCCTGGACGAGGCCACCGCGCTGGCGGCCGGCCACCGGCCCTGCGTCGAGTGCCAGCGCGACCGCTACCGGCTGTTCCTGGAGCACTGGGTGGCCGGGCGGCCGGTACCCGCTCGACAGCCGCCGCTGGTGGACACGGTGGACGAGGTGCTCCACGCGGAGCGGCTCCACGGCCGGCGAGATCGAGCGGCCTACGTCGAGACGCCGGCCCGGCTGCCGTCGGGTGTCATCGTTGCGGACGGCGATCAGGCCTGTCTGGTGCACAGCGGCGCGCTGCTTCCGTGGACACCGGTCGGTTATGAAGCGCCGCGGCCGACGACCAACGCGGCGTTGCGTGTGCTGACGCCGCGCTCGATCGTGCAGGCGATCGCCCACGGCTATCCCGTCGAGATGCATCCCTCCGCCTCGCGCTGATACCCGGCGGTCACGCCCCGAGTCAGACGTTCATCCACTGCCCGTAGCGCGTGCGTTCCCGGCTCGCGGCGTGGGCGGCGGGGCGACAGGGTCCCCTTCGGTTCCGCGTGAGACGACCCGGTACGCGAGGGGATGGTCGGAGCCTGGTCCTACGTGTGGCCCTACACGATCGAAGCCAACGGAACCTCAGGAAACCCTGTCGCCCCGCCACCCACACCGCGAGCCGGGAACGCACGAACCCGTCGGCCCAAGCCGACGAATCTCTGTCTCGAGACGCTACGCCGCCCGGCCGCTCACGTAGAGCCGTGAAGTCGGGTGCTCGAAGGGATAGGGTTGTCGCACCTCGACACCGTCCACGGCGAAGCCGGCTGCGCTGACCTGCGCGGCGAAGACATCAGGCGAGCGCAGGTGGAGCTCGACGTCGATCGGGGTGCCCTTGTAGTTATCGAAGCGCTGCGAGCCTTCGCCGGCGTGGACGGCGATCAGCAGCGGCGCGCCGCGTGCCAGCACGCGGCGAAGCTCGCCGAGCGCGGGCCGCGGGTCCGCCTCGTAGATCAGCGAGTAGAAGGCGACGAGCCCGCCGGCGGCGCCGGAGGCGAAGGGTAGTGCCGTCATGTCGGCCGCGACGAAACGGAGATCCGGCTGAAGGCGCTGGGCCAGGGCCACGGAGCGGGCGGAGAGGTCGACGCCGGTGACGCGCGGGCCGAGGTCGGCGACGAAGCGGCCCACGTGGCCGGCGGCGCCACAGCCGACGTCGAGCACGAGGCCGCCCGCCCAGCGCGCGGCGAAGCGGCGCAGGCGGTCGGCGTCGTAGGGCTTGTGGCTCAGCTCGTCGGCGAAGTCGGTGGCGTACGGCTCGGCGATGCGGTCGAAGGCGGCGCCGACCGGATCCGTGCTCAGGTCCCCACGCGCAGCGTGGCGCCGAGGTCACGCAGCAGCGCGATCGTCGACAGATAGGACAGCCGGCCCGTGCGGGGATTCTCGGAGGGCACGTTGCGAATCTCCAGCTCGAATGAGCCGAACTCGCCCTCCACGCTGATGCGATGCGTGTTGCGGGTGAGGCCCGGGACGGCGTAGATCTTCGTCGTCGTGCGCTCGGGGCCCACGCCGGCCAGCGAGAGCGCGGCCAGGACGTTGACGTTGGCGGGAAACGCCGGACACGCCGCCGTGGCCGGGCCCTCGAAGATGAGCGTCTCCTCGCGTATCGCGTCGAGGTCGATCTTCTGCTGGACGACCCACGGCGCCCCGGCCCAGCCGGCCGGCGCCTTGCGGCTTTCCATCGTGACCGAGGTGATCGGTCCGACGGCCCCGCCCTTGACGGCGTCGAGCCCGCCGATGGCGCCCGACGGCACCAGGATGCGGCAGCCGTTGGCCTCGGCCAGCGCGACCCAGTCCGCGCGCCCGAGCAGGGCGCCGCAGGAGAGCACGACGAGATCGCGCCCGGCGCCGAGCGCCTTCGGCGCGATCTCCTGCAGGTGCGCCTGTGTGGACGCCTCGACGACGACGTCCGAGGCCGCAATGAGCGCGTCCAGCGGAAGGAACGGCACGGGGGTGCCCAGTGACTTCAGGAAGGCCTCGGCCTTGTCCGGCGTGCGGGCCGTGGCGCCGGCCAGGCGAAGGCCCGGCAGGCCGGCGTCGAGTGCCGCGCACACGCGACGGCCGATGACGCCGAGACCGACAACGCCGACGGCGAGCGGCCGCGCGTGCGAGGGGATGCGACTCATCGCCTGACGAGGCCGCATGGTATCATGCCGCGCGAGACCCCGAATGACGTCAGCCGGCGCACTCCGCGAGCCGCTCGAGCGGCTCTACCGCGAGTTCGACTACGGCGCGCGGGTCGCGCGCGACGCGATCGAGTTCCCCCTCCGCTACACCGCTCGCGACGACCGCGAGATCGTCGCGCTGCTCACCGCCTGCCTGGCCTACGGCCGGGTCGATCTCTTCGGCCGATCGTTGCAGGGCGTGCTGGAGGCCATGGCACCGTCGCCTGCCGCCTTCGTGCGCCGCTTCGACGCCCACCGCGACGCCGGCGCCTTCGCCGGCTTCGTCTACCGCTTCAACCGGCCGCCCGACCTGGTGGCCTTCTGCACCGCCGCGCGCGACCTGCTGGCCCGCCACGGCGGACTCGAGCAGTGCTTCGTGGCCGGCGACGTCGAGCCGAAGGGCTCGATCGGCCCCGCGCTCGAGCGCTTCGCCGGTGCCTTTCTGGAGGCCGACGTCCGCGACATCTTTCCGCGCGGCCGGCTGTCGCGCGGCTATCGCCACCTGTTTCCGTTGCCCTCGGTCGGCGGGCCGTGCAAGCGGCTCAACCTGTTCCTGCGCTGGATGGTGCGGCGGGAGCCGCCGGACTTCGGCCTGTGGACCTCGATCACACCGGCCCGCCTGCTGATCCCGCTCGACACCCACATCGAGAACATGAGCCGCTCGCTCGGCCTCACGCGACGCCGCTCGCGGAACTGGAAGATGGCCGAGGAGATCACCGCACGGCTGGCGCTCGTCGATCCCGCCGACCCCGTGAAGTACGACTTCGCGCTCTGCCACAAGCGCATGTCCGGCGACTGCCGTGACCGCCGGGACGCCGTCGTGTGCGCGCCGTGCGGCCTGCGAGGCGTGTGCCGCCACTGGCGGGGAAGGCGGCCGGCCCGTGGTTGAGTGGCTGGGCCCGGTGGCCACGCTCGTGGTGGGCGGCGCCCTCGGGTGGGCGGTCGCCCGCGCTCGGGCCGACGCCGCCCGGCGTGGGGAGCGCGACGCCCTCCAGCACCGCCTGGTCGCCATGGAGACGCGAGCCGACGTGCTGGGCAAGCAGCTCACGCAACGCGAGCTCGACGCCGGTGATCTCCGCGACGCGCTGCGCACCGAGCAGGCGGCCCGCACCCAGGCCGAGACGCGCCTGGAGGGCGAGCGGCGCTCGGTGGACGAGCAGCGCGCGCTGCTGGATCAGGCGCGCGCGCAGCTGACCGAGACCTTCAAGGCCCTGAGCGCCGACACCCTGCGCGACACGCAGTCGAGCTTCCTCACCCTGGCCGACGAGCGCCTGCGCAGCCGCGAGCAGTCGATCGACGCGCTGGTGAACCCGCTCAAGGACGCCCTGGCGCGGGTCGAGAGTCAGACGCAACAGCTCGAGGCTCGACGCGAGGGCGCCTACGCGACACTCGAGCAGCAGCTCAACACGCTGCGGACGACCAACGACGAGCTGCGGCGGGAGACCCTGAACCTGGTCACCGCGCTGCGCGGCTCCCAGGCCCGGGGCCGCTGGGGCGAGCTGACGCTGCGCCGCGTGGTCGAGCTGGCGGGCCTCGCGGCCCACTGCGACTTCGACGAGCAGGTCACGCTCAAGGGCAGCGGCGGCGCGCTCCGCCCCGACATGGTGGTGCACCTGCCCGGCCAGCGCGACGTGGTCGTGGACGCCAAGGTGTCGCTGGCCGCCTATCTGGACGCGGTGGATGCCACCCGGCCCGAGGAGCGGAACGCGGCGCTGCTGCGCCATGCCGCCCAGATGCGCCAGCACATGAACACGCTGGGCGGCAAGGCGTACTGGTCGCAGTTTGCGACCTCGCTCGACCTCGTGGTGATGTTCGTGCCGGGCGAGGCCTTTGTCGCCGCCGCGGTGGAGCAAGACCCCGCGCTGATCGAGGACGCCATGAGCCAGCGGGTGGTGCTGGCCACGCCCACCACGCTCATCACGCTCCTGCACGCGATCGCCTACGGCTGGAAGCAGGAGCGGCTGGCCGCGAGCGCCGTGGAGATCCGCGACCTGGGCCGCGAGCTCTACGAGCGCCTGCGCACGCTGGGCGGCCACGTCGACCGGATCGGCGTCACGCTGGGACAGTCGGTGCGCGCCTACAACGACGCGGTCGGCTCGCTCGAGTCGCGCGTGCTGCCCAAGGCGCGCGAGTTCCGCGACCTCGGGGCCGGCGACGGCGACGAGATCCGCCGGCTCAAAGGCGTGGAGCAGGTGCCGCGGCCGCTGACGGCACCGGAGCTGACCGAGCAGCTCGCGATGCCGGACGTCGCTCCCGAGCCGCCGGCCTGAGCCCGCGTGGTATCATGACGACATTCGTCGTCGTTCGAGGAGGGTCATGACCAGCATTCCCATCAAGGTGTACGGCATCAACCTTCTCGTCCGCATGATGGCCGAGCCCCCTGCCGACGTGCGCGTGAACTGCCCGAAGGGCTCGCCGATTCGCTACGGTGAGGTGGTCGCGCGCGGCGACGGCTTCGACGAGGGCGCCAACGCGTTCCGCGAGATGCCCGACACGGCCACCATCGTCGCCTTCGAGGAGAGCGCCGAGGAAGTCGAGGGACACTACTTCTACATCGCCCTCGAGGAGTACCGCGTCATCCGCCTGGACTCGGTGATCCTGTCCTTTCCCCAGCAGTAGGCCCGGCTCCATCGCCGGGTCCCGATCGTGCGCGTTGCCGACGTCCTCTCCCGCATCGACACCGCTGAGCTGACCGCGCTCACGCGCGATCTCGTCCGCATCCCGAGCGTCGTGCGCCCCGGTGACCCCGCCGCCACCGAGGCGGCGGTGGCGGCGTACGTCGAGGGCTGGCTGCGCGCCGAGGGCTTCACGGTCGAGGTGCACGAGGTGGCGCCCGGCCGGCCCAACGTCCTCGGCTCGCTCGGCGACGCCGCCGCCGGCCCCACGCTGCTGCTCGAGGGCCACACCGACGTGGTGACCGAGGGCAACGCGGCCGAGTGGACGCATCCGCCCTTCGGCGGCGACGTGGTCGACGGCCGCCTGTACGGCCGGGGCAGCGCCGACATGAAGAGCGGCCTGGCCGCCGCGATGATCGCCGCCGCCGCCCTCAAGCGTAGCGGCGCGCGGCTGGGCGGGCGCCTGGTCGTGGGCGCGCTGGTCGACGAAGAGGGCGACATGCTCGGGGCGCGGCACCTGTGCACGACGCCGCTGGGCCGCGCGCTGTCGGCGGCGATCATCTGCGAGCCCGAGCAGAACGAGCTGTGCCTGGAGCAGCGCGGCGTGGTGTGGGCGCGGGTGACGGTGCGCGGGCGGATGGCCCACGGCGCCATGCCGGAAGCCGGGATCAATCCCATCACCGCGCTGGGGGCGCTGCTGCGCGAGGCGCCGGCGCTGGAGCGCCGGCTGCGCCGGCTCTGCGGCACGAGCCGTCACCTGCGGCCGCCGACCGTCACGCCCACCGTCGTCCTGTCGCCCACGCAGGGCGTGCCGCAATCGAACGTCATCCCGTCGGCGGCGCAGGCGACGCTCGACGTCCGGCTCACGCCGGGCCCCGACGCCGACGCGGTCGCCAAGGAGATCGACGTGGCCTGCCAGCGGGCGATGCAGGCCTGCCCGGGCGCGACGGTCGAGTGGCAGCCCGTGAACGGCTTCCGGCTGGCCACACGGGTCGAGCGCAGCGAGCCCCTGGTGCGCGCCATGGTGCGGGGCGTGCGGCAGGCCACCGGCCGGTCGGCGCGCTTCGGCGGCGTGCCTGGCTCGACGGACGGCACCATTCTGCGGACGACGCTGGGCATCCCGATCGTGACGTGCGGGCCGGGCCACCGCCTCATCCCGCACCAGGTCGACGAGTACGTGGAGATCGCCGAGCTCGTCGACGCGGCCAGGATTTACGTCGCCTCGGCGCTGAACTTCCTCAAGGCGTGAGCGGCGTCGTTCCTTCGATCCGAGCTATCGAGGCCTTCCCCGTCGAGCAGGACGGGGAGCGCTACGTCGCGCTGCGGGATCCGGCCGGCTACACCTCCGGAGTCCTGCTGCTGCCCGTGGGGCTGCTGGAGATCGTGGCCCTCTTCGACGGCGCGCACACGGTCGCCGACATCCGGACCGTGATCCAGCGCGATCACGGCCAGGCCGTCAACGCCGACCACGTCGAGCGGCTGGTGGCGGCGCTGGACGAGCAGGGCTTTCTCGACAGCCCAGCCTTCGTCGCCCGCCGCGAGGCCGCCGACCAGGCGTTTCTCTCGGCGCCCAGCCGGCCGGCTCGCCATGCCGGCGGAGCGTACGCCGGTGACGCCGAGCCACTGCGCGGCGCGATGGACGCGTTCTTCACCGCCCCGGCCGGGCCCGGGCCCGTCGGGGCGTTCCAGGGTGGTGGCGTGCGCGGCCTCGTCGCGCCCCACATCGACTTCCACCGCGGCGGGCCGGCCTACGCCTGGGCCTATCGCGAGCTGGCCGAGCGCGGCGAGGCCGATCTCTTCGTGATCTTCGGCACCAGTCACACCGGCCTGGCCCAGCCCTTCGCGCTCACCCGCAAGGACTTCGACACACCGCTGGGCCCGGCCCGGACCGATCGCGCGTTCGTGGAGACGCTGGCGGCGCGCGCGCGCCAGGACTGCTTCGGCTCCGAGCTGGCGCACCGCAACGAGCACTCGATCGAGTTCCAGGCGGTGTTCCTGCAATACCTGTATGCCGCTCGGCGGGAGATCTCGATCGTCCCCGTGCTGACGAGCTTCGTGCACGAGGCGCTGGCGCTCGGCCGGCGGCCCGAGGACGACCCGCGGGTGCCGGCGTTCCTCGACGCGCTCGCCGAGACGGTCGCCGGCTGCGGCCGGCGCGTGGCGTTCATCGCCGGCGCCGACCTGGCGCACATGGGGCCGCGCTTCGGCGATCCCGCACCGGTCTCGCCCGCCGAGCTGTCGGCAATCGAGCGCGAGGACCGTGGGCTGCTGGCCGCCGTCGAGGCGGGCGACGCCGAGGCCTTCTTCGAGTCCGCCCGCCGCGACAACGACCGTCGCCGCACCTGCGGACTGTCGCCGATCTACACGCTGCTGCGGGCGCTGGGTGGCGGGCCCGGGACGCTGCGG